>PBLJ01000050.1 GCA_002721705.1 Opitutia bacterium | reverse complement strand
CCTTATCGATGATTAAAACCAAAGTGCATGCAATCCAACCAGGAAAGTATCGCTCATGAACATGCAACATCACCAGCAGCAACATCACCAGCAGCAGCATCCCCAGCAGCAGCAGCATCCCCAGCAGTACCAGCATCCCCAGCAGTACCAGCATCCCCAGCAGTACCAGCAACCCCAGCAGTACCAGCAACCTCAGCAGTACCAGCAACCTCAGCGGTACCAACAACGGGGTCATTCTCAGCAACCGGTTTCCATCGCCGTGATCACCCCCTTGGCGAGAACGCAAGGATGGGCGAGGTTTCTTTCGATATTGGGGTTCATTACCTGCGCTTTGATTTTCATCGTGAGCCTCATGATGCTCGTAGCGGGAGGCATGTCGAAAGTCGGGGGCATGAAAAGTTTCGGCGTGGTTGGTTTCTTTTTATATATGGGCATTGGAGCCCTCTATTTTTACCCCGCGCTCAAACTCAGCCAATACGCCAGTCGAATAGCCATTCTTCGTCAAACCCGGTCCGAACGGGATCTAGCCCGGGCTCTTGAGGAACAGCGAGCCTTCTGGGCTTTCTGTGGTATAATGACCGTGATCACCCTCGCCCTGTACGCATTCCTCCTGTTCCTTGTCGCGGTGGGGGGGATGAGGAGCGTCTTCTAGCTGAATTAAAGTCGCGGCCTCCAAAGGTCGGCAATCCTTGACTATCCTGCCCAACGGGAATTCTGTCGCTTAGTAGTGAATGCAAGATGGCAGAAGTGGTCGATCGTATTGGCCCTACTGATCTGGTTGACGTACCCGCATGCTCTTATGAGCAACGTAAAAGCGGCCTTTGACCTGCGGGAGGGAGACGTTGTGGCCTTCGTTGGGGGAACCGACTTGGTGCGCATGCAGAAAGCGGGCGTTGTCGAGGCCGCCTTGACGCATCGTTTCCAGAAGGCGCAGCCGAGGTTTCGCGACCTCGCTTGGGAAGGCGACGTCGTTTACCAGCAAACCACGGTTACGGAACGATGGCGACGCCAAGCCTTCGGCGACTTGAGAGGGCAATTGAAAAAGGTGGGGGCCACCGTGGTAATCGCCCAGTTCGGCAAAATAGAGTCGCTGGATGGTCCGGAGCGTCTCGAAGGTTTCACGAAGGCCTACGACCGTTTGATCGATCAGTTGTCCGCCGATGGCCGGCGCGTCGTATTGCTGGCGCCCTCCCCTTTCGAATGGCCCCAACTGAAGGCCACCGACTTGGAATCATACTCCAAGGCTGTCGAGGAACTGGCGGCTCGACGGGAACTGCCTTTCGTACGCGACTTGGCGGGCAAGGTGAAACCGCCCGCTAAAATGGTCGTCGCGGTGAGGGAAAAGCACAGGTTGTGGTACGAGTACTGGCGGCCCGCCAACTGGAAGTGCCTCTTCGGCGACGACAGTCGACGCGTCTTTTCCAACGCCTCGCGTGGCCTGCCCTCGTTCAAGGAGGAATGGTCGATTTATCCGGAACTGATCGAGCAAGCGGAGGAACGCATCTTCGCCGGGCAAGCCCCGGTGACCCGCGAGCCTTCCAAACTGACCGGATCCAAGCAAGCCGACGTGAAAAAGGAACTGGAAGCCTTCGAGACGCTCGACGGGTTTCAGGTCAACCTCTTCGCGGACGAGTCGCTCGGCATAGCCAACCCGCTGTCCATTCGCTGGGACACTCGTGGCAATGCCTACGTCGCATGTTCAGACGTGTACCCGCAAATCGAGCCGGGCGCGCTCCCCAACGACAAGGTGATCATGTTGCAGGATCTCGACGGCGATGGGCGAGCCGACAAGTCAATGGTCTATGCGGATGGCTTGAACGTACCGACCGGGATGGAGGTTGGCCATGAGGTGGTATACGTTGGCCAAGGGACCGAGTTACTGGAATTGCGTGACCGTGATAACGACGGCTCGGCGGAAGAGCGAAAGGTATTGCTGAGCGGTTTCGGGAATGGCGACTCCCACCAAACCATAAACTCCTTCCGATGGTCTCCGGACGGGGAACTCTGGTTTTGCCAGGGGGACGGCATCCAGTCTCGGGTGGAGACCCCGCACGGCGTATCCTCGCTCTATCAGGCGGGCGTCTTCCGGTTGCGTCCCGGCAACTTGCGGCTGGATGGACTGCTCGACGATTTCATGGGACCAGGCAACCCTTGGGGGGTCGCCTTCGACGATTTCGGCCAATCACTGGTGATCGACGGAGCCGGCGGTATATCCTACCTCACGCCCGCCTCGATACCCGCCAAGCGCCGCCTGCGCCTGCCCCGCATCGGCCAACCCGGTGGCTATTGCGGCATCGGTCGCATCGGAACCGAAGCATTCCCCGAGGAAATGCAAGGCGAGTTCCTCGTCGGCGACTACAAGAGGAACCGGGTCGGACGCTTCAAGATGGTCGAGGACGGAGCCGGCTTCAAGGTGGCGTGGCGAGAGCCCTTGCTCCGATCCAGTCACCGCAACTTCCGACCCATCGACGTGAAGGTGGGCCCCGACGGAGCGATCTACGTAGTGGACTGGTACAACCCGATCACCTGCCACCAAGACGACTTCTACCGCCATCCGGACCGGGACAAGACGCATGGGCGGATCTGGCGAATCACTTCGAAGACAGGCTCCCTCAAGCCTCCCCAACTCGCCTCCGCCTCGATTGAACGCTTACTCGAAGCCCTCGACTCACCGGAACGATGGACACTCCTTAAAGCGAAACAGGTACTGGCCTCAAGAGACGCCCGAAAAGTCATGCCCGCGTTGCGACGATGGGTTGCCGGGCAAGGAGAAAACCAAGGACGGCGCCTGTTGCAAGCCGTTCTGCTCCTGGCTTGGATGGACAAGCCGGACGAACTTATGATTCGTCGACTCCTGCAGGTGGATGACCATCGGGCGCGAGCCTACGCCACCCGAATCATCGGTCGCTGGACGCCCCGTTTGGCAAAGGGCTTCGAACTCTTGGAAACCGCCGCCGCCGATCCTCATCCCCGTGTACGCATGGAAGCGGTCCTGGCCGCTGGCCAAATTCCCGACCCACGCTCGATCCTGGTGGTCGCCAGCGTGGCGGAGTCACCTCGTGACCGATGGATCGACTATGCCTTCGCCCAGGCGACGCATCACCTCAAGCCCGTTTGGTTGCCTGCGTTTCGCCGCGGCGAGGTGGACTTCGGAGATCGACGAAACGGCTTGCCCGCAGTGCTCGGCCAAGGAGGCGCCAAGGGACTCGTCGGTGAAATCAGGAAACTCCTTCTGTCGGGGGAAGTAAAGGGCGAGGCGCGAGTGGCCTTGGGACGCGCCTTGATCAACGGTGGTGAAAACAGGGACGTCGAGTTGGTCCTCAAGCTGAACCCTCCCAGTCCCGCGCTTTTGCATGCCTTGACCAATCGCGAACGACCCGACCTCGGGTTGGCGGAGGCTCTCGAACCATTGCTCGAGAACGGCGACCTCGAGACTAGAATCGCCGCCATGGGGCTGGTCGGGCGCTGGACAGTCGAGGCCCTCGGGGATCAAGCCAAGGAACTAGCCCAAGCCAAGGACGCTCCTTCTGTTTTGCGCCGCGCGGCAATCCGCGCGGTGGGCTATCTCGAGGGGTCGGATGTATCCAAGGTACTGTTGAGAATCGCCGACGACGACACTTCCGAGGAACAAGCGTTCGCCGTAATCGCGATGATCAAGAGAGACGCTTCCCAAGCCGCTGCATTGGCTGCTGGAATCATGCGAGGCAAGCGCAAGGCAGAGGATCTGGTTCACCTCTTCTCTAGTTTCGTCGCCCGCGAAGACGGCGGCGAGCAACTCGCCAAGGCATTGACCAAGGCAAAGCCTGACCGCGAGCAAGCCGAACGCCTGCGAGCGACTTGGATTGCCTCCGGGCTCGTCCATGACGACCTGTCGAAAACCTTGGACGAATTGGCCGGCGTCACCATCAGCGACTGGAAGTTCGATGAGCAATTGGTGGATCGCTTGGTTGCCCGTGGAAAAAGAGGCGATGCGGGACGTGGAAAAGAGCTGTTTCATTCCGCTCGACTGGGTTGCATAGCGTGTCACCAGGTGGGCTCGCAGGGTGGCTCGATCGGACCCGAACTATCGGCCGTCGGGAGTGGCGTACCCCCTGAACGGATCGTTACGGAGGTGACTTGGCCAGCAAGGCAGGTAAAGGAAGGGTTTTCCCTGACGAGGGTTACGATGAAAGATGGACGCATATGGCAAGGTTACCAACAACAGGCTCGCGTGGACGACTTGATCCTGCGTGACTTCACGACCGGGGAACGGCGGAGTTTCCCGCGCCGCGAAACAGCTCGGGTGGAAGTCGTCGGCAGCCTCATGCCGCCCACCGCCCAAACACTGAAAGTGGAGGAGTTAGCCGATCTCCTGAGCTACCTGTTCGGGCTCGACGGATCCTCGGAATGAGGGAAGGCCTTCCGTTCCGAGGAAGCATGAGCTCCCAAGAAAAAAGCTTGGAGATCACCACCACTTCGCAACAGCGTTATCCAAGCGTATAGGGCCGATACTGCGTTGCCTCCGAGCAGAATGGCCAGAGTCAGCCCAACCTTGGCCAAAAGCGATGATTCCCGGTACCAGATCCAGGCGCAAAACAGAAGAAAACCTACGTAGACGTCGACGAGGGAAACGATGCCCCACGGCATACCGGTCAAGATGGACCCTTCGGCCCAGAAGTCCCCTTGGGTAAAACCGTACGCCAAGATCGCGCACATAACGACGAATAACAAAGCGAGATAGAAAGAAAAGAAACGATTTGCCTGCATACGATACTCCTACACCGAAAGATAGAGCAGGAACAGCAAAACCCAAACTTCAGGTTGCCGCGCGCGCCGTGGTCCTAGGTTTTGTCCGATGGTGTTTTTTGCTTCTCGATCAAGGTTTTAAGGACCCGAATTTCGTCGGTCAATTTCTCGAATTGGTCATGCAGGTCTTCCAGACCCAAGCGAATCGGGTCTTGGATTTCGCGCTTCAACTTGATCTGTTCCTCGAGAGCCATCTCGGCGTTCATTTCGTCCATGCTGTTCATGATCACACCGATCACCAAGTTGAGCACGACCATGGTGCCTATAAGGACGAAGCTGACGAAAAACAAGGCGGCTCCAACGGGAGAAGCAGCATGCACCGGTTGCCAAGTGGCCAGGTCCTCTGCGGAATAGCCATAATTGTCCGAACCGTACATGTTGACGTACATGATGTCGGTCCAATCCTCCAGGGTGGTGACGCGAAAGAGGGAGAGGAGGGAGGTCTGCAGGTTACGAAAGTGGATGGGATCGTTTTCCCCATATAAAAAGACACCCATGGCGCCGTACATGTAGAACAACAGGAGCAGCAAGATCCCGACGTAGAACATGGACGGCACGCTCTTGAGCAAGGTGCCCACGATGAGCTGCAATTTCGGCACCACGGTAATGAGGCGAAGTACCCGAAGGATTCGGGCGAGTCGCAAAATGGGCAAGAAGGTGGCATCGAGCGGCAGCAAGGGCTCGGCCAGGCAAACCGACACGATGAGGAAATCGAAGACGTTCCAACCATTGCGAAAATAATGGAGAGGGCGCTTGCCCTCCGCCAAGACCTTGATGATCACCTCAATCGAGAAAATAGCCAAGACGAGATCATCGAGGAAATCCAGGAGCGACAGGTGGCGGGCGGCGAACTCCTTGTAGGTCTGTATACCCACCAGCACGCCGGCAAACAAAATGACGGCGATGATCAAGCGGTTAAAGAAAGCGCTTTGGGCAATTTTAGCGCAAAGTGAATGCATAAAGATTTCTTGTTAGAAAAAAAAGGGTGGATCGCAACCTCAATTAAAGAAGAAAATCGACGAAGGGAATAGTCTCGGCTTTCGCCACTCTATTTTCATTCAGCCTTGGGTATGACGGCGCGAGACACGCGGGCTTTGGCCACGACGTACCCAAATGGTTTGTCCTTGGCATCCTTGATCACCCAGACGTTGCCGGCGAAAGTGTCCTGTCGCCGAGTCGCCCCGGGAGCCAGTTTCCCGTAACTCGTCAACTCGCCTTGGTAGCTGAGCCAATACAGTTTGATCGACTGACCGGACTGGTTTTCGAAAACCACAGCGGTGGCAGGACCAACGAAAGAATCGGGCATCTTGCCATGCCCTGGGGAGAGCCATCTCAGGAGGGTCTTGTCGGGTTCGTCGGAAGGCGTGGCGACCACACCGACAAGCTTGAGGTTTCGATAGGCGACAGGCCCGTGATCGCCTTGCAGCATGAGCGGACCGAGGGCCTGCTCGTCGCGAAAGCCGGCTCCGCGCGTGGGACCGGTCACCTCGACGTTCTCATGCACCAGCTTTCCGTTGTGGATCACCTTGACGAAGATCGCGTTGGCCGTCTTCTTGCCCTCCGCGTCAAAGCGCGGGGCACGAAAGGTGACCTCGAAGGCTTGCCATTCGCCGGGTGGCAAACTGGCGTTCTCCCTAGGGCCATGCCCCTCGAATCCGCGCCTGTTTTCCCAGCGCTGGTAGATGCCTCCGCAATCCCCGAAGCCCACTTTCCTCTTCCCCCAGCTATCGAGAATCTGGATCTCGTATCGCCCTTGGAAATAGACACCCGAATTGGATCCCTTGGGCACCATGAACTCGACCCGGGCATGCAAGTCTCCATGATGGAGGGCGCTGTAAATATTGGAGGTGCGACCACCTTCCCCGTTGACCAGCACGCCGCTCCCCGCCGTCATGGCGAGTTTCTTGGGATTGGCCTCTTCCATCTTGGCTTCCTCGACCACCTTCCAGGCCCCGGCGTTCTTGCCCCACGCGGACATGTCGTCGAGGGATAGCTCGACCGTCTGGACTTCGGCAGCGGCCAAGCCGGTGGAAAGGCAGGCGAAGAGAAAGATGGTTCGTTGCTTCATGGGAATTCCCGGACAGTTATTTCAATCGGTTCAAGGTATAATAGGCCATCGGATGTTCCAAGGCGCTCCCGTCGGCGGCGATGAGTGCGTCGAGGTGAAACTCGTAGATTTTTTCGGGCAACAACTCGGGCAGTACCAAGGTGACCACGCGTCCGTCGGCCGACACCTTGGCCGCCTTCGGGATGACTGGCTTGGCATTGGTCTGGCCCGTTCCGTAGCCTGCATGCCATGGCAACTCGAAGTGACGCAAAGAGTAATTGCCGACCTCGGCGGCGGCCTGTTTGTCGACGGGCTTGGTAAAGGTCAGGCGAAACCCGGTGGTGGTCAGCTTGAGATCGAGAATCTCGTGCGGCACCTTGCCCACGTAAGTGATTTTCTTGAGGCCTTCGCCGGGAGCCCAGCCGCGACCGGTGAATCCCACCCACATGGCGCCCGTCTTGTCGAAGACGAGACGATTCACTCCACCACCAAGGCGATCGAAGATAAACGGGATGCTGGCTCCTTGGTATTCACCATCCACTTTCTCCATCACGACGCGCGAAAGTTTGCCGCGCTGCACGTCGCCCACGAAGGCTTGTCCGGCGAAGGGACCGAAGCGGCCCTCGGTGGTGTCCCAAATCGGTTTCGAAGTGGAATTGCCCATGGCGCCGTGCGGCAGGAACACGGCGGGACGCTTGCGCATCTCGCGCAACTTGTCCTTGGAAAAGTTCCATGGCTCCTTGTAGCGCTTGTCGTCGATCAGGCCGCTGGGGTGACCCAGGAAGTCGCCCTCGCGAACGTGCATCATCCAGCCGCACGCGACGTAGCTGCCTTGGTTGTCGGTGGTAAAGAGGTCGCCGTCTGGATTGAAGGTGATGCCGTTGGGAGCGCGCAAGCCGGGAGCGAAGGGGATCAGTTTGCCTTTCGGAGTGATCTTGATGACCCACCCGCGGTATTTTATATCGTCCTGCGTTCCCAGCCAGGTGCCCTTGAACCGATCGCCTCCCCGATAGAAGCCAAGTCCCAAGGCCCCGTAGAAGTTGCCCTCCTTGTCTCTTTCCAGCCCGAAAGCATACTGGTGATAGTTGCCTGTGTAGCCCCAGTCTTGGTTTATGGTGTCGAAACGATCGGCCCGGCCGTCCCCGTCGGTGTCGAGGAGGTGGGTCAGTTCGCCGCGTTGAATGACCCATGCCTCGCCCTGCTTGCCGGTCAAGAGACCAAGGGGTTCGTGCAACCCGAAGGCAAAGATGCGAAACGCCCCGTCCTTGTATTTCCAGATCTCGCCGCGGCGGGTGCAAAGGGCAAGCGTACCATCGTCCCAGAAACCCATGCCGCCCACCTCCAAGCGAACGTGCTTCGGCACCTTGATGGTTTCCACGACGTAAGACTGGGCGTTCAGCGAATGCCCGGCCAAAGCGCAAAGCGTCAGCGTGAGGCATGGGAGAACAAAGTTACGGTAGAGGCAGCTCATGGTTTCTTGGAAGCGGGAATCAAGGCCTTGGAAACTTGCGGCCCAGCAATGAAATAACCTAGGCGCTTGTCTTGCTGATCGGTGATGAGCCAAGTGTTGTTCGAGTAGGTATTTTGAGTGCGGGTGGCTCCCGGCGCAAGTAGACCGTAGGGTTGCAGGGCGCCGTCGTAACTGACCCAAACCAGTTTCACCGGGCGACCCGACTCGTTCTCGAAGATGATCGCGGTGTAATTACCGTTCTTCGACTTGGGGGCCGGCTTGTCGCCAACCGCGACCCATGGCAAGGCGGCTTTCACCGTGGTCTGGCCTTCGGGGAGTGGCCTACGCACCTCGAAGGCAAGGTTTTTGCCTGCGGGCAAACGGAGGACGCCCTGCTTGAGCGACCCCGCGTCGGAGACGTACTTGCGGTCCTCGTCGTCGACGAAGAAGACCGTCTTGGGAGCATCGGCCACGGAGAAACTCCTGATCACTTCCTCGTCGGTCACCTCGATGCGTTCGCTCACTTCCACTCCATCGACCTCGTAGCGAAAGAACGGATGCTTCTCCTTCAGGAAATACCCGAGAAACCGAACCTTGGGCTCGGAGGCTGGGTCACCGATGCGCAGGGGAAAGTGATCAATGGGTACGAACATGGCCTCGGTCACCACGTTGACGGGCTTGCCACCGCGCCCGTTCCATGCCGGGGTAGCATTGATGAACCCTCCTTTCCAAGTGCCTCTGAGACGAGCCGTAGCGGCATCGAAGGTATAGTTGTTCCCGCCCGGCAACCCGACGTTGATGGCCCGGTCGACCTGCAGGCTGGAAGTAAGCTTGGTGGCCACTCGAAAAACCACGGGCTCGTTCCCCACGATCACCTGCGTACCTGCGGAGCGGGTATCGGCGAGGCCATCGGGGAGCGGCAAGCTCTTCTGGTGATGGAGGACGGCCCACAAGGCATCGATCTTGTCGATGCGTTCCTTACCCTTTAGCTCGGCGAAGAATTGCGGCATCGAGGTGCCCGTCCTGATGCGCTGGGGGTTGTGGATCCAGCGGCGAAACCAGTCGAGACGCAAAGTATCGGGCACCTCGGCCAAGTTCGGAGCCGGCACCACGCTTTCCTGCTGCCGGGCGACGTCGCGGTAATCATGGCAGGACACGCAGATGGCAATCGACTGAAGGTTGGCCGAGGCCACTTGCTTGTCGGGTAAAGGAGCGGGATCGACCAAGGGGCTGCCGGATGCAGCCGGGAACAGCTTGGGCAGCTGGGCCACCGCGGACCCAAAGCTCGGCATGCGCATCTTCATCCATGGGCGGCCGCGTTTTTTCTCCAAGAGGACGCGGCGAATCCAGTCCACCTGCAGCTTGTCTCCCGCCCCATCCAGGGAAGGCGGACGCTCAATGGCGAAAAAGGCGGTGTCGGTGGGAGCGGGATGAGCAGAGGCCGAGTGGCAAGCGGAGCAATTGAATTGGCTCATGCGGCGATGAAAAGTCTCGATGGGCGCCTTCGCCACCACCGGAGTCTTTTTCAGCGAATCGAGAAAATCTCGCAGCCCGGCGCGATCGGCGACGTCCAAGGAGTAATCGGGAACACCTCGTGGCGGAGCAGCGGCCAAGCAACCCTGACGGGAGTCGAAACGGGATCCCTTCTCGGTGAACGAGGGTGCATCCAGACCATTCGTCAAGGGCCGGTCGTGCTCCTCCACGGTATGGCACGATACGCAACCGCGAGACTGCAGCAAGGCGCTGCCTCGATTCACGTCGCCTCCTGAAAACTTGGGCCAAGCCTTGCCTGGCTGATCATGAAAAAGGTATTCGGCCACGAGAGCCGCCTCATGGGCTTGCGTCTTGGGATCGAAAAATTGCGGCATGCGTCCGCTGGGGTCGACCTTCAAAGGATCGAGCAAGTAGCGAGCAAGGGCTTGGCTGGAACGATACTTGCCACCCACCTTGGCCAAGGAATGCTTGTCTTCTCCATGGCATTTGGCGCAACCCACCTCGAGGAAAAGCTGTTTACCCGCCTCGATGCGGCCTTTGCTGGACGTCTCCTTACGGGCAAGAGATGGTTTCCCCAAACCCATGAGATAACTCGTGACGTCACGCGCTTCTTCCTCGGACAAGAGGGCCGGCATGGCGGTCGATTCACGATAGGCCTTGGGGCTGCGAAGCCATGCCTGCAACCAGTCGCCGGAGACGCGCGACCCAATCGAGGAAAGGTCGTGAAACTTTCGTTGCGAAAGATGCCATTCATCCGCCCCATGACAGGATCCGCAGTTCAATTCCTCATAGAGCGATCGCCCATGCTCGATCCTAGCCCAACGTTCGGTGAGCTCGCCTCCCCGATTCTTGGCATGAGAGTAGGCGGAAGCGGGGATGGGCTCGTCGAGGAAGAAATCAGCCCGCCAGCGGACCTGCAGCCGAGCCGGGCCTGGCTCGCGCGCATGGGTAATCTTTATCGGGTGTTCGCCAGGAGAGAGCTTGATGGCCTTGTCCTTGGCAGCCTGACCGGCCACCTCGATGAGGGCGTCTCCTGAAAAACGGTACTGTCCCCCCCGCTCGATTTTCAAAGAACCCTCATAGACCGCCTGAAAGGAGGGAGGGACTTGCGAATGAGCCGACTCGTCGGCGGACAAGTTGAAATTAGGGGTTGGAACGATTCGGCGAACGGTTGTCTCGCCGGAGGAATAGGTAGCGACCAAGCCGGGTTCGGCGTAGGCTGCAGGCAGGAAAGAGCAACTGAAGAGGACAAACGGGAAGGGTTTGCCCGAAAAGCTCATTTTATGGCCGGGATGACGGCTATGCCCTCATCCGCCACGCAAATAAAGTGGCCGAGAGGAACGTCCTTCTCGTCGGTGATGAGCCAAGTATTGTTGTCGTAGGTATTTTGTCGACGTTTGGCCCCGACCGCGAGCTCGGCGTAAAGCTGGCGGTTTCCCTCGTAGCTTATCCAATAAAGCTTCACCTTAATGCCCGACTTGTTCTCGAAATGCACCGCGGTGTTGGCGCCGTTTCGAGAACGTGGTGGATTCACGGTGCTGGCGGGAATCCATTTCAAGTCGACCTTCTTGATGGGCGGCCCGGAAGGCGCTATGCTTTCGAGATCGGCCCCGGTGTTGATGACCAAGTCGGGCAAAGCCTTCTGCAACTTGGCAACTCCTTCGTCGGTCGCCTTGCTCTGCCACAGGAAGAGGCGTCGAAGATTCTTCAGGCCGGCCAGATGGACAAGGCCATCATCGGTTACCTGCGTGGCGTAAAGATTCAGGTACTCGAGATTGACGAGACCTTTGAGGTGGACCAACCCCGTCCCGTTCAGGGTGGTGTTCTCGAGATGGAGACGACGCAAGGAGGAAAGGTCCTTCAATTTCTCCAAGCCCGCATCGGTCACTTGGGTGCCTCCCAAGTGGAGGTTGGTCAAGTTGGTCAAGCCCGAGAGATGAGCGAGCCCGGCATCGGTCAATTCCTCGCCCTGCAAGTGAAAGTCGATTTCGAGAGCTTCGCTGTCTTGAGCCACGCCGCGCACCGAGCCGCCTAGCTTCTCGATCGCTGCAATGGCAGCCTTTTCATCCGCCGCAAGGGGACAGAGAAGCAAGAAAACGAAAGGAAGGAGAAGAAAAAGTATGCGTTTCACGTTGATCGAAGTTGGAGTTCTTTTGAAAAATCTCAAGGCAGGAGAACGACCCACGTCATTTTTTCTTCGGGATCACGGCTTTTGCATCCTTGAGCCCGGCAGTGAAATAGCCAAGGGACTTGCCTTTCTTGTCGGTGACCAGCCAAGTGGCGCCGGTGTAGGTGGCTTGTCGACTGGTGGCTCCGGGGGCGAGATCGCCGTACCCCTGGCGCTCTCCCTTGTAGCCGATCCAATGAAGCCTGACCGGTTGGCCGGAACGATTCTCGAAGGTGACGGTCACGCCAAGGCCGCCGCTGACGGACCTAGGCGCCTTGGCCTTCGTCGAACGGACCCAAGTGAGGGCATCACCGGCCTTCAGGGCGGCCTGCTGGAAAAAGGGCGCCACCTTCACGCGAATAGCCCAATCCAGCCATTCCTTCTTGAGTTGCTCGGCCTTCTCCGGGAAGGATTCCATGAGGTCATTGGTTTCACAACGGTCCTGGCCGATGTTGTACAACTGCCAAGCGCCCTTGTTGTAGCGGGAGTTACTGCGCACCAGTTTCCAGTCGCCTCGGCGTATGGCGCTGGACCCGAAATGGTCGAAGCAAAGTACCCGCTCGGGGAGTTTGGACTCTCCCTCGAAGATCGCTTGCAAGCTCACTCCCTCGACCGGCTGGATCTCGTTGCCGGCGAAAGTTTCCGGATAATTCGCCCCGGTCGCGGAGCAGATGGTGGGCATCAAGTCGATCAAGTGGATCGGGGCGCGCACCCAGCGGTCCGCGTCCTTAATCCCCTTGGGCCAATGGGCGACGAGGGGACTGCA
The DNA here is from genome assembly GCA_002721705.1 of Opitutia bacterium. Taxonomy (GTDB): domain Bacteria; phylum Verrucomicrobiota; class Verrucomicrobiia; order Opitutales; family Seribacteraceae; genus UBA2993. The sequence continues at coordinate 12,498 of PBLJ01000050.1, read as the reverse complement.
TTGCCCGCCCTCGTAATTGAAGTGCTTGTACATCCGCATGGGTGTGTTGCTCAGGCAGGACCATGCGCTGCCGACGGAGTGATGAGTCCCGGGTCCACCTACCTTGTCGAGATCCTCACCCTTGTGCAAAGTCGTCTTGCCGGTGCGGCTTCGGCCATCGAAACCGTAAGGCCCCCACTCGTAGCAGGCCCCGTTGTCGCTGGTGAAGAGGATGAGCGTATTCTCCAAATCGTCTCCTTCCTCGAGTTGGCGCAGGATGCGACCGATACCGCGGTCGACGTGCTCGACCATGGCGGCGAAGGTGGCCATGCGGTAGACCAAGTCCTCGCGTCGATCGGCGGCCACTTCTTTCCAGGTCGGGTTTTTTTTGCCGGGAAACCCGTTGGCTATGTCGGGGCGGTCGGTGGGCACGTCGGACAGGTCGGTGAATTTCCAAGTCTTCGTGACGAGGCCCGACTTTTTCTGACGCTCATAGCGTTCCTTTCGCAAAACGTCCCAGCCGCGGCGATAGGTATCGAGGTAGCTGTCGCGCGTCTTGGCCGGGGCATGCAAAGGGAAATGGGGAGAGGAATGAGCCAAGTAGAGGAAAAAGGGCTTCTTCTTTCGTTGCCCCTGCTTGACGAACTCGACGGCGTAGTCGGAAAAGGCGTCGGTGGCGTAAAACTCATCCGGCTCGTAGGAAAACTCCGGTGTGCGATCGGCCGGCAGGCGCCGGTAGTTGTTCCCCTGCCACTGGCTCGTGCTGTGACCGCGGGTATAGCCGTAGAACTCGTCGAAGCCGCGGGTTTCCGGACTTTCCTCATGCCCGACGTGCCACTTGCCCACGCAGTAGGTATTGTATCCAGCCTGCTTGAGCACCTCCGCCAAGGTGACGCATTCCTTGTTCAGTTTGCCGCGGTAAGCCGGCCCCATTTTGGCCGACCTGTCCCCGCCCGTGAAATTGGCGATGCCCGCCTGGTGTGAGTAAAGGCCGGTAAGGAGAGAGGCTCGCGAAGGACAGCAACGGGCCGAGTTGTAATTCTGGGTAAAGCGCAGCCCACCCTTTGCCAAGCGATCCACGTTGGGGGTCTTCACCTCGCCGCCGAAGGCTCCGGCGTCGGAGTAACCCATGTCGTCCACCAGAATGACTATGACGTTGGGCTTGGCATGGCTCGTAGTGATGGACCATGCCATTATTCCGAGGACGAGAAGGAAGAAGGTTGCTTTCATAATTCAGTTTTTGGATGGGATCACCGCGGAAGCGGGGTAAGGGCCCGTGACGAAATGGCCCAACGGCTTGTCGTTCTTGTTCGTGATGAGCCAGGTTGCATTGGAATAAGTGGTTTGTTCGCGAGAGGCGCCCGGGTCGAGTTCCCCGTACTGAACAAGCTCTCCCTTGTAACCCACCCAGTAGATCTTCACGGCTTGGCCCGACTTGTTGTGGATATTGATCGCGGTGACGTTGCCGGCCAAGGAAACCGGCGCCTTCTCCTTGCTTGCGGAAACCCATGGCAAAGGCTCGCCCTTCTTGCCCGGTTCCACCTTGTGCGGAAGCCAAGCAGTCATTGATTTTTCTCCCCGGTTGTTCCAGCTGAAGTAGGGAACGAGGCGAATCGTGGCGGGGCGGGTCTTGCCCTCGTAGGGCATCAACGGTTGGGCCAAGTAGACGCGAAACTCGCGAACTCCCATGGTCTCGCCCTCGAGCTGCTCCACCCCGGGAAAGCTGATCATGGGCATGCCCTTGAGAAGGCCCTCCTTGATGGAAGTCACCTTGACCTGGTTAGGCTTGGGCAATTGTGGGACGGCCAAGCGCTGCACCCGCATGCCGTTGTCGATCTCCTCGGCGCAAAAGACAAAGGGACCACGCGTCACGGCCACCCTGCCGTTATAGGCCACGGCGCGGTTGTAGGCCACACTGAACTGCACCGGCATGGGAAGGTCGAGCTGCACCTTGTCGCCGGTTTTCCAGGAACGCTCGATCACCGCGAACCCTTTTTCCATTCTCGTCGCGACCACTTGGCCATTCACCGTTAGCGTCCAAGGCGGTGGAGCCTCCTTGAAGGTATACAGTTTGCCGGGAAGAAACCTTTTCTCCCGGGCCCAGGTCGGTATGCGCAGGCGCAGGTTGAACTTCTGGCCGTCCTTCGCGGGATCGATGGTGAGGGACACCTTGCCCTCGAAAGGATACTTCGTCTCCTGCTTCACCTTCACCTTGCCACTAGCCAACGCAACCTCCGTCTCGGTAGCCGCATAAAGCGTGAGGTAAAGGTCGTCGCCGGAATGGGCGTACATATAGCCAGGCACTTGCGGCACGGTGCGCGATATGCTCCCTGGGCAGCAGACCACCTTCCACCAAGGGAATCGACCTTTCTGGTGCTGCATGTTGAAGCCCCAGTCTCCGTTGACCTCCAAGGGATTGATGTAGAAGAAAGTGTTTCCCTCCAGGCCCACGCCAGACAGCAAACCGTTGAGCAGGACGATTTCCATGACGTCGAGATACTTGGCGTCCTTGTTCAGGAGGAAGAGGCGCCAGTTGTAAAACACTTGGCCCGATGCCGCGCAGGTCTCGTTGTAACCGCCGCGATGAACGTAATAAGGGGGACCAAACCCCTCGATCCCGCCGTTGCCTCCTACCCCGCCGGTGATGCACATCTTCGTGTCGACCAGGTTTTGCCAGAGCCGATCGACCGCCGCGGTGTACTTGGGGTTGCCGGTGAGGGCCGCCACGTCGACCAGGCCCGAGGCAAACCAACCGAACGATCCCGCGTGCCCGCCCGGCTCGCTGAATTCGTCCACGGGCAGGTGCTGGGGAGAAAACTTGGGGTTGTTCCTGATGCTCCCATCGGGTTTCGGCATGCCCCGCATGTCGGCGAACTTGCGAGCCATCTCCAAATACTTCGGGTCACCCGTGCCTTGGTACAACCGGGCATGAGCGAACTCCATCCCGCCGTGCCCGTGCGGTTCCTTGATCGGGTTGCCCTTGGCGTCGAAAAATTCCTTGCGCGTATGCGCCGCGAGCTTCTCCGAGGCCTTCAGGTACTTGTCTTTGCCCGTCGCCCAATAGTAGGCCACCGATGCCTCCGCCCCACCGAAAAAGCAGCTACCGGTCTCGTCCACGAGGTCGTCCACGCTGGCGATGAACTTGTCCATCATGGCAACCAGCTTCGGATCCTTGCGGCACATCAAGCTGTACCCCGCGCCCTCCAAGGCGCGAACCAAGGTGAGTCCGCCCCCGCCCCTGAACTCGATCTCCGGCTTAGCCGGCCGCCCCTTGGCGAGATCGGCCTCGCGATGATGATTGTGTATAAACGGAGCGAGCCTGTTCATGACGTAGGGAAAAGTCACCTCGAGATGCGTCTCCACACGGTCCGCGAAAAAACCTCCGTTCAACTTCACCGCATCGATCGCCACGGGACGCAATGGGTACCCGTTCATGAAGCCACGGTCCTTCTTCTGACCTTGGGCAGACGCCACCAGAGCGCCAAGGATACACAAGTACGGAAAGAGAGTAAACGGAGGTTTCATTTCAAGTGGGCTTTTTCGTCACCGCGAAGGAGGCGAAGGGCATGGCATCCATGGAAGTTGCCAAGCTACGAGGAATCGGTCAAGCGCTAGAAGAGCAGGAGGCAAGGGTTCAAGCGAGAAGCAAGGGCTTAGTGAAACGCTGCCATTATCGCTTTATCCAGACGTTGCGGAAGCGGACGGGGGACCCTATGTCCTGCAACCCGATGGGTCCGAAGTTCACCTTGGCGTCGTAGTGCCCCAGGCCACGGTGCGTGGTAGCACCGTGCAGCTCACGCTTGTCATGCACCAGGACACCATTGTGGTACAAGGTCAACAAGGCCGGGGTCTTGAGCTTGCCGTCCTTGAAAACGCTGCCCTCGAGGAGGTGGAAGCGAGGGGCTTGGAAATAAACGTCGAAGGTTTGCCACTCCCCCGGTTTGCGGCAGGCGTTGACCAAGGGCGGAAATTGCCCGTAGACCGAGGCGCATTGTCCGTCGGCGTAAATAGGGTTTTGATAGGAATCTAGAATCTGGACGTCGTAAACCCCGAGAAGCAACAGGCTGCTGTTCCCTCGGCCCAAGCCGCTGCCCATGATCTCGGCCGGGGAAGCCCACTCCAAGTGCAGGTGGAAATCCACGAATTTTCGATTCGTCTTGAGCACGCTGCTGAAGATGGGGCGAACCGGTTGGGTCTTCTCGACGGCGTGACCAGTCTTGCTTAGTTCGCGAGCAGCCAGGCGTTGTTGGCCAAAGACTCCGAAGCAACCATCCTGAACTTTCCAGCGAGACCTTCCCGGAACGACGTCCCATTCGGAAAGATCCGAGCCATCGAAGAGGACCACGGCTTCCTCGGGAGGCTTGAAAGGGAATCCTTTTTGTTTCTCGATGGGTCCGGGATCAACCACCTTCGGATAAGGGCGACCAGGGTCATGCACACGCCACTGGCCACCCGGCAACGTCGGCGTGTCGGTGTATCCCGGGCGCTCTTCCGAAGAATTGCTCTCCAAAACGGGAATGGGAGGGCGGGCAGGTTCCCCTGTTCCGGGCGCATAGGTCACGATGAGCCGAGGTCGCAGGCCCACCTCGGGCGACTCGCTGCTATGAAAGACGTACCTTTGGTTGCCCTGTCCCATAAGCAAAAGACCTTCGTTGGCGCTTCTCGGCGCTGGTTGAGCCCAGTTCCAGTCATGGGTCCAAGCCGGATTGCCTCCCCGATCGAGACCACCCACCGCGGTGGCCGCCGACCAAGAATCGAGCAACGACTTCAAGTCACCTTGGAACTCCAAGTCGAAAGGCGCATTGGCAGCCAAAGGACCGCTTGCCTTTCTGGCCAAGGCAGGCTCGCCGTAGTCGATTCCGGCCGTGGTCGGCCCCGGCGTGCCACTGGCCCAACTTGGCCTCGCCGGAAAACCTCCGTAGTCGGCAAGGTGCGTCCAAGTCACCTCATGGCGACCTCCCCCGATCACGGTGCCTCCGCAGTTGCCACCTTCTCGCCATGCCGAGTTTGCTGGTGACAAACGATACGCGGCCACGCCACCCCCTGTCGTCGCGTTGCGGCAAAAGAGCCGAAGCGTCACCTTCTTGATTCGTGAATAGTTCAAATGCAAGGACGAGAGGTCGAACCGAATGAGTCCAAAGCGGGTATTGCCGCCCACCTCGAAAACCGGGCATTTACCGAAATTCGACATTCCGCCCGCGAAAGGGCCTGCGTTTACCACGAAAGTGTCGTCCGTACCCGTATAGTTTCCATCATTGGTAAAAACCTTGGTCTTTTCCTTGTCCTCTTTCGACAAACCGACGGAGGCCAAAACGAGAAAAGAAGGAACAAAAAGAACAAGCGTTGGCAGTTTCATGGCGTGGATCGTTGACCAGCTTTGACCAATCCCACGCTATTGGCTTGCCAAGGCTGGTCAAGAACGAGCCCAGACAAATTATTTCAGCGCCTCAAACAACGTTCGGAGAATTGGGCCGAAGGAGACCACGACCTCCATCGGCATTAACGAGAAAGGCGCAAGTTTGTGATCGTGTTATGGGAGTAAATGGTATGTTGTTGCACGTAACAAAAACCCTAAACCCAGCAGGAAAATGTATAAAAAGACACTTCTACTTCTCGCATTCTCGGCCCTTGCCCTGAATTTCTCGCTTTCGGCCAACGTCAAGCCGGCCGTGGAAGGAGCCGAACCAGGCAAGTGGACGCAAGACTACGATGCAGCCCTCAAGGTAGCTGCCGAAAAGAACCTGCCGCTCATGCTCAACTTCACCGGCTCGGACTGGTGTGGCTGGTGCAAGATCATGGATAAAAACGTCTTCGCGCAAGATGAATGGAGTGCGTACGCCAAGGAAAACATCATGCTGGTAACCTTGGATTTTCCGCGTGACAAGTCCATCGTGCCCGCCAAATGGGTGGGTCGCAACAATGAGCTCAAGGGTAAATTCGGCGTACGAGGCTATCCTACCTACATCGTGCTGGACAAGGACGGCGAGACCAAGCTTGGTCAACTGGGAGCTTCCCGAACCGCCTCCCCCAAAAGCTTCATCGAGAAAACCGAGGACGTCATATTCTTCAGCGATTCCGCCTTGTCCGCCTTTGCCAAAAGCCTTCCGGAAGAAAAATCCGAGAAGTTCGACGTTTTGATGGCTTCCCGCAGCAAGGCGCTCAAGCAACTCGACAAGGCGAACGAGGCGATGACCGAGGCAAGAAAGCCCATGATGGCGTGGGTCAAGACTCGCCCTGCGAAAAACGCGGAGAACGACAAGATCTGGAAGGGGTTTCAAGAGGACATCAAACCAGCGGCGAAAAAGGTCGAGGCTGCCAAGAAAAAAGTTTCCGCCGCCAACGAGAAGATCAAGGCATTCAAATAGGTTCTTTGGAATCCGAACAGCATTCCCCTCAAGCCCTCGCAAGGGCATACCAACGCTCTCGAAGAGCCCACACGACATGCGAAAATCCATGAAAAAAACTTCTCTCGGCATAAGGACTACGGGCTTGCTTGCCCTTTCTTCCGTTCTTTTGGCGATACCCGCAAACGCTCAAGACGAGGCCAAGGGACCCGGCAAGGAGGTCTACGAGGCCATCGGCATGATGATCGCCCAAGGCTCGGGCTTGAATCAAATGGAGTTTTCGCCAGCGGAACTCGAGTTGATCGTAGTCGGCATCCAAAAGGGGCTGAAACTAAAGACGCTGCCCCCTGAAATCCGCGCCCTGCAGCCCCAGATACAGTCCATCATGCAAGCCAAGATGGAAAAGGTTCGCGCGGCGCAGCAGGCGGAAGGCGCGAAAGCGGCGGTCGCCAACAAGGCGAAAGCCAAGGCCTTCTTCGCCGACTTGGCCAAGAAGCCCGGCGTGATGAAGGATCCTTCCGGGTTCTATTACGAGGTCTTGAAAAAAGGAACCGGCGCTTTCCCCACCATGAGCGATAAAGTGCGCCTGCACTATCACGGCACCCTCATCGACGGCACCGTGTTCGACAGTTCAAAGGAACGTGGTCAACCGGCGAGCTTCCCCATGGGTGGGGTAATCAAGGGCTTTTCCGGAGGCCTGACCAAAGTACAGGTGGGCGGAAAGGTGAAGATTTATATCCCCAGTGAATTGGGCTATGGTGACAATCCGCGCCCCGGCGGACCGATCAAGCCCGGCGACACCCTGATCTTCGAGTGCGAGTTACTCGAGATCATGAAGTAATCGAAAGCTCCCTAAACCGGGGGCAAAACCTTTCAAGGGATTGGTTGGACGCGGATGTCCTTGAACCAGACCACTTGGCCGTGGTTCTGGAAGCCGACGCGTCCCTTGCGCGGCAGGTCCTTGAGAGCGGTCTTGAACTTGTTCTCGGAGCCATCGGGATTCTTGCCCGGGGTATCCCAGTCATCGACGTTGACGGAAAAACACTGCCCACCGTTGATGTGGCAAGTGATCATGGCGCCCTCGCATCGCAGAGTGAACTTGTTCCACTGGCCGACGGGCTTGGAAAAATCCTTGGCCGAGGCTACCCCGTCGTAAAAGGAGCCATTTAGCTTGCGCGGCGGAAGCTTGCGGTTGGCCTTCTTTTGGAAGCCCTCGTTGTCCATCAATTGCAGCTCGAAACCACCTTGTACGGGGTTGTTCTTGTCGGTGCGGTAAAACACTCCTGAGTTGGCTCCAGGGCTGAGCTTGTAGGAGAGGGTGAGCTCGAAGTCACCGTATTCCCTTTTCGTCCAAAGGTATCCCATGCCACGAACCCGAACCTTCCCTTTCTTGTCCTTTTGCTCCTGCATGCGGCAGACCACGGACCCGTCCTTCTCGATCTCCCAGGAACCCGGGGCGAACTCGAAATGCTTCAGGTTCTTGCCGTCGAAAAGGATCGTTGTCTTCCCGGCATGGGCGGGAAGCACTATCCAAGCAAAAGCAAGTAGTAAAAAGGCATAATTTTTCATGGCGTTCGTTCGTTGGTAAGGAAAGGTCATTTTTTTTGCCGGAAGGCCCAGAGGTGTTTTTCACCGCGAAGGTACAAGGTCGACGCATCGAGGGCAGGGGTCACGAAGACGCGCTCGCCCAACTCCCGCTGGTGAACGATCTGCAACTCGTCGCCCGTCTTCACCACCGTGACCAAGCCTTCCTCGGAGCAGAGGTAAAGGTGATCGTTGGCAACGACCGGGGATGCGCTGTACTGGCCTAAACCACCGAGGCGCTCGCGATAGAGGAGCTTGCCGTTGGCGGCGTCCGCAGCGGCCAATACCCCACCATTGCAAATCAGGTAGATTCGATCGCGGTAAAAGGTGGGGGATGGTATCTCGGGCACGTTGCGACTAAGCGTCCAGGCAAGGTGACTGTCGGTGACGTCGCCCTTCCCGCCGGGGCGCACCGCGACGAGTAGCGGCTTGCCTTGTCCAACGGTCAGGTTGGAGATAAATTCCTTCTCCGACCAGGATCCGTCCTTGTTCTTGTCCATCCAGTGAAACATGCCATCGAGCCGTCTGGCGCGTTGCCTCGGATCCTTGGGCAAAGGCATACCGTAACCGGGATGACCCAAAGGCAACTCGGGTCGAAAGGGGAAAGTGAAATGACCGGTCATTTCCTGGCGCTGGAGTTTCTTGTCGCCATTGGCATCGAACCGAATCACGGCATCCCAGAAAGGCTGCGGGTCGGGATTGAGGTCGGGCGCCCCTCCCCGCTTGGAGGCGGAAGCGAACACCATGCCGGCGCCTGCCAGCGGCATGGAAATGGTCTCTCGAGAAAAACCCGTGACGTGCCATTTTTCCTCGCCGGAAGGCAAGGCGTAGCCACAAAGCCGGCCATTGCCTAAAACAACTAATTCCTTTTCCTCGCCATGCTTCCAGATGATCGGGGTGGACCATCCGCTGCGCTGAAACGGGCGAGGCGTTTCCCATGCCGTCTCGCCATCCGCCTTGCGAACCGCGAGAATCCTGGACCGGCTGACCCGGCTACCCGGCAAATTATTGTCGTCGTCAAGCACCAGGATAAGCAAGTCCTCGTACCCGATCGGCGAAGTCGATGAGCCGTATAGGCTTTTGCATGACGGGATCGGTTTCTTCCACAGTTCCTTGCCGTCGTGGTCGTAACAGAGCAACCCGTAGGAACCGAAGAAGGTGAAGACGTGATCATCGTCCGCCCAAGGCGTAGGAGTAGCGGGCCCATTGGCCTCGTGCGTTTTCTCGAGAGGCACCTTCGGGGCTGGGCGGGACCACAAACGCTTGCCGGTCTTCTTGTCGAGAGCGACCGTCACCAAACGCCCGTCCTCCAACCCAGTGAAAAAGATACGTTCCCCGGCTAGGACGGGGGAAGAAAGTCCCGCTGGAACCTCTTGTTTCCACGCCGCCTCGGCCGGGTCAATCTTCAGCGGCGGTCGACTGTTCAGCGCCACGCCGGAACCGTCGGGGCCGCGCAACTGGTTCCACGAAGACTGCGAATCTTTCGCCTGCAGAAAACAAAGGCAGCCCAAAAGGGCCAACACGTAAAAGCAGTTATTTACCACGAAGAATCCGTTGCTGGGCGGGTAGACTGAGCCCACTCTTGGGGAGCCATTCCTTGAATGCCTCGGGGTCTTCCTTGAACATTCGCTGCACGATGGGAACGGCCACTCTTTCTCGTCCCAGGGCATCGGTCATGAGCAAAGCCTGCTCCAAGGCCTCGTTCGGCTTGTCCCTCGCGACCCGCTGGGCATAAGCCGCCCGGGCGCCGTCCATCATCGAGTCGGCAGGCGCCTTGCGTATCCATTCGCCGGCGCTGGCCAGTTGCGCCTTTGGCATACGACCCACGATGCTGCCGTAGGCGGACCTACGAAGATCGGTGTTCAAGCTCTCCGCCCAATCGAAGGCGGCTTGGGTGTCACGCTTGGCCCAACTACCCGCCAGTTGGGAAGTGAGTTCTTTATTGAAGAGCTTGGTGTCACGCAGGGTTTCAACCCACTCGGCGGCGCGGACGGGATCATTCTCCGCCCACTCGCTGGCCACGCGACCGACCGCTCGGCCATCGAGGCTCTTGTGATCGAGGTTTTGGGAAAGCCACTGGGCAGCCATCTGCGGATCCTTGTCGGCCATCCTGCTGGCTGTATGCTCGAACATCCAGGGCTTCACGTGCGGGTGATCCGGATTGGAACTGATCCATTCGGCCGCGAGAGAGGGACTTTGTGTGACCGCTCGCCTCAAGACGTCGCTCAAGGCAGTGCTGGCAAACTCTTGGTCATCGCTTTGGGCAGCCGTGCGTGTAGTCCATTCCAAGGCGCCCTCAACCCCCAGTTGCTCGACGCAGGATTCGCCTATGACGCTCACCAAACGGCGGCGCAATTCACGGTCATCCGTCTTCAATCCGGCCACGAAGTCATTGGCTGCATTCAAGTCGACTCGTCCCCATCCGCGCACCAAGCCATGGTACAAGCCGTGATCAGGATTCTCTTGGGAGGTGACGAAATCCAAGGCGGCCGCGGGATCGGACTGGGTCCAGCCGGACATCGCCCAGAGGTGGGATCCGCCTACGGCGTGGGCATCCGGATTCTTGTAGATGTATTGCAAGGCGGCCTTGCCGTCGACCTTGCCCCAAGCATGCATGAACAAGCGGAAGTTGTTGTCCGTGTGGTAGGCTCGCGGCGTATTTTCGAAAACCGACAAGGCGACGGTCGCGTTCTCGGGGGAGAGGCGGGAGAGCATGTCTGCAATGGCCCTGTTGCGTTCGACCAAATTGTCGCTGACCAAGGCCGTGCCCAAGACTTCGCGAATTTCGTCCGCGGTGGCAGGCTCCAGTTCCTCCTCAGCCAAAGCGTTTGCAAGCGAAATGACAGGGAGTGGAGGCAACTCGGGATCGCTCTCGTTGGAAGGGAGAATGGCGGTCTCCGAATCCATGTCATTGTCGTCTCGTGAGGAATCGTCCGACTTCCCCTTGCCAAGTCTCTCGGCGTCTCCGTCAGGCGTTTTGCCTGATTGGCCACCGGAAGCTTCTTGAGAAGCGGTTCCCTCGTCCTCGTCCTGCGAGCCACTTTGGACAACGAACCCAATGAAAAAGAACAAGGCGAGGCTACCCGCCCAAACTATGCCAATCATGACTTTGGGAAACATCTCGTTGCTCCTAATGAGTAAGCCAAAAGCATGGCTTATGGGATCTTGAAGCGCAAGCCGTTTTCAGGCCGAAACCGTGGCTTTTTCGCAGAGGAAAACGCAAGGTGTCCGGATTGCTTGCCGAGCCCCGTGACGAGGATCATTCCTCGATGAATTCGCCGTCTTTCCAAGTTTCGCTATGGGTGATCTTCCCGAAGCGGTTGTAGTAACGCCACACACCGTCTTCCTTCCCTTGCTTGTAATGCCCGACCTGCCTGGTGCTACCGTCATCAGGCCACATGGTCCACAGACCGTGCGCCAGGCCGCCGACGTAAGCCCCTTGGCATTGCTTGCGTCCGTTCATCTCGTAAATAATCTTTACGCCATCGCCGTTCACGACCTTGGTCAGAGGACATTTCTCACCGTTCGGTTTCCAGCAAGCGGAAGACATCAACCTGCCCTCGACGTAATAGTCTTCCAAGGCCTTCCGCCCATTATCGTACCATGACACCAGGAGACCGTGCTTCTTGCCCTTCTCGAAGCGCATCAACCCACGGCCATCATCCCGGAAACCCCAACTGTATTTCACCCATCCCGCAAAGAGGGTCTTGGTCTTGCGGTGGTAATACAAACCATCGCCACTCCTCATCAAATCAGACCACTTGATCGCTTCCACCAATACCTTCGAACGTATCCCGGGATTCTCCAGGTCGGCCGCGGTGATCGATTTACCCACTCCCGCCCTTCCAGAGGACTGGGCGACGGCAAACCCTTGGCATGCAACCAGCAAGGCAGCCGCTATCCAGAAAGTCGACCGATATCCGTTCATCCCATCGACCCCTAACCTCCGCCTTGCCAAGGTCAAGCATCACCGCAAAGGCTCGCCCTTGACCGCGGCGTCCGCGTCCGTAGGGTCGGGGCATGAAGAGGTTCGCTTCGATCTTGGCGATTGCTTGCGGTGCGTTGGCGCTTGCAGGGTGCGGGGGCGATGAAGAGTCAAAGGAGGCAGAGAAGAAGCGGGGGCGGGAGGACGATTCAAGCGTTCCGCTTCTGATTCCTTGCGAAGCCTGCAAGAAGGAGGTGTCCAAGAAGACCGACAAGTGTCCTGATTGCGGACATCCTGCTGCAGACTCCGTAGTAGCTTACTTGAAGGAGCAGGAAAGAATAGCGAGACTCGCTGAAGAGGAAAGTGAGCGGGAAAAGGGGATGCAACAGCAGGTGGAAGAAGCTCAGCGGATGCAAGACCTTCAGATCGTTGCAAAGGGGCCAATCAAGGAAATGATAATACAGATGGATGACGGCCCCAGTGAGCGTATGACGGACATTGCCCAAGGAGAAATTCTTCCATTCAAATTCTCCAAATCCTTTAAGGGAGCAGCCACGGAGATGGAAAACATTTCCTTGGTGATAGACGGAGCCACCTACACGCTTCCCGGGGAAGGCAGGGATGTGTTCTCTTGGCCAGGCGATTAATCAGAACCTCATCTTCCTG
>PBLJ01000049.1 GCA_002721705.1 Opitutia bacterium | reverse complement strand
GCCCCAGATGACCATCCTCAATGCCCCGATTCGTGATGCCTGCGTTTCCCGTCGTGAACGCACCAATACCCCGACCCAAGCCTTGTTGCTTTTGAATGAAGGCGAATACCTGAAGGCTGCTCGCTCGCTCGCCCAAAAGGCATTGCAGGCAGAGGCGAAGGATGAGCCCAAGCGATTGGCATTGGTGTACGAGATCGTGACCTCAAAGCTGCCGGACGAGAAGGAACGTCAGGTCCTCACCGATCTTCTTCAAAACCTGCAAAAGAACTATCTCGAACAACCGGCCTTGGCGGATGCGATTTGCCAAGGCGTGAACGTAGGGGACGCGGAGAAGAAAGCCCGACTCGCCGCTTGGACCGTGCTGGTCAATGCTCTCTACAACCTGGATATCACCAAAACCCGTGAATAACATGAAGGATCCTTTGACAGACTTTGACGTTCTCCAGTCCCGCCGATCCTTCTTGTCTAATACCGGAATGGGCTTAGGCACGGCCGCGCTGGCTTCCTTGTTTTCCAACCAGATGTTCGCCGCCAAGGCAGGCGCAGCCACCAAGCCCAAGGCGAAACGCATCATCTTCCTCTTCATGGCCGGAGCCCCTAGCCAAGTGGACCTCTTTGATTACAAGCCCGACCTGCACAAGCTCTTCAAAACCGAATTGCCCAAGTCGATCAGCAAGGGGCAGCGCGTCACCGCGATGACGCGGGGCAAGAAACAGCTCGTGGCTCCATCGACCTTCAAGTTCGCCCAGAAGGGAAAGAGCGGGGTATGGATGAGCGAGCTGCTCCCTCACACCTCCGGATTGGCGGACGACCTCTGCCTGGTTCATTCCTTCAATACCAACGCCATCAATCATGATCCGGGCAAGACCTCTTTTTGCACGGGGTCGGAAACTCCCGGCAAGCCCAGCATGGGGTCTTGGTTGAGCTACGGCTTGGGTTCATTGAACAAGGATCTCCCGGACTTCGTGGTCTTGCCCTCGGCCTTCTGGAGTGGACGGGTAAACGTGCAGGCCCTATACGCCCGGCTTTGGGGCAGTGGATTCCTTCCCTCCAAATTTCAGGGAACTTCTTTTCAAACCGTGGGCGACCCGGTATTGTTTCTCTCCAACCCCAAGGGGATCGACGGCAAGGTGAGGCGCAGTATGTTGGATTCGCTTGCCGCATTGAACCGCAAGCACTTGTCGGAAATCGGGGATCCTGAAATCCAAACCACCATTGCCCAGCAGGAAATGGCTTTTCGGATGCAGTCTTCCGTTCCCGAACTCACTGATATATCCAAGGAACCAAAGGAGGTTCTGGACATGTATGGCCCGGAGGTAAACAAGTTGGGTTCTTACGCAAGGAATTGCCTGCTTGCCCGCCGGATGGCGGAACGGGACGTTCGGTTCGTACAGCTTTTCCATCGCGGTTGGGATCATCATTCCAGCCTGCCCAACAACATGAGAGGGCAGTGCCGCGACGTGGACCAGCCCACGGCCGCCTTGCTCAAGGATCTCAAGACACGCGGCCTGCTCGAAGACACCTTGGTCGTTTTCGTGGGGGAATTCGGACGCACCGTCTATGGCCAGGGCAACATCACCCGTGAAAACTATGGTCGCGACCATCACCCCCGCTGCTTCTCGGGATGGCTTGCCGGTGGCGGCATCAAGGGCGGCATGCACTACGGCAAGACCGATGATTTCAGCTACAACGTTGTGGAGAATCCCGTCCACGTACGGGATCTTCATGCCACCATGCTACATCTCCTCGGAGTGGATCACCAGAAGCTGATATTCCCTTTTCAAGGCCTCGACCAGAAACTGACCGGGGTGGAAAAGGCCCGCGTCGTAAAAGAGATAATCAGCTAAACTTGCTTTCCCTCGCCGGGATTACTTTTTCGACTGTCCGGCCAGCGCAACCCACTCCGCTTGCGTGGCTTTGGACTGTTGGTACTCCATCATGATTTTCCAGCCTTCCTTGCTCTTGAGGAGCAATGCCTGGAAGTGGACGTGCTCCTGTTTCCACTGACCGTCCTGGTCAGTGAAGGAATAGAGGAAGATACCGGTCTCGTGAGCAGTGGTCTCATCACCGAATCGTTGCGAGAACCTGAACTCCACATTGGCTTTGATTGTCCCCGCCTTGGTGGCGATAAAATCCTTTTTCCATCGGGCCAAGGCCTTGGAAAGGGGATAACTCGTTCTTTTACTGCCGGAAACAAGAACCCCTTGTTCGTGGCAGGTCGCTTTATAGCCTTCGAAATCCCCTTCGCGAACCGTCCGTGATACTTCTGCCCAGTAGGCGTCGAGTTCCTTCAACCTATCGTTCTTTTCCTGCTCTGCGGCATACCCCGCAGGCAGGTGGATGAGCAAGCAACACAAAAAGCTGAGGTAGATAGGAATTGTTTTCACGTTGCTGATGTGTGGGCGTATCAACCTCAAATTTCCCTGATGCGCAGGTTGCGGAAGCGGTAGACGCCCTCTTTTGAATGGTGCTGCAACCCGATAACGCCGCTCTTGTGCTTGTCGTCCTTGATATCGCTGGAAAGCTGACCGTTGATCCAAGTCTTGATGTGATTGCCTTTGCAGCGGACCCGGATCTGGTTCCATTTGCCTGGTTGCAAAAAAGTACCCGTGCGTTTCACGAAGTCATCGATTTCCTCTTGCGCTTCGGGGGGATTCATCCAACCGACACCGATGTCGAAAATGCCGCCGCTTCGTATGTCCGAAATCTCGCTCTGGTATCCGTGGGGCAGGTTTTTCCCCTTGGGCAACACGCAACGAAAACCTACCCCGGAATCAAAACCTTCCTTGGGCATCTTGGCTTCCAGTTCGAGGATGAAGTCGGTGAAGTCACGGGTATGCAGGTAAAATACTTGGGGATTGGGAGACAGGTGGATTTCTCCGTTAACGACCTTGATTCCCTTGGGTTGGGCGATTTGCGAGATAGGTTCCCCAGGGTTGGAAACAAAGGGTTTACGCCAACCTTTCAAGGATTTGCCGTCGAAGAGGGATATCCATCCCTTGTTGCCTAGACCCACGTCAAAGGTGCCGAATTCACGCCATGGGGGAAACAGGGTCTCTCCCTTGCGAAGTTTCGGGGCGGGAGGTACCTTGTATTGTTTCCGCAATTTGGCCAACTCCCCCTTCATCAGCTTGAGGGCATCAGCATATTTCGGGTCGGCATGCACCGACTTCATTTCCTTGGGGTCTTTCTCGAGGTCGAAGAGTTCCCACTCGTCGAGGTCGTAGAAATGCATCAGCTTGTAGCGACTGTTGCGTACTCCGTCATGTCGCCTCACCGCATGGTATTCCGGAAAGCAATAGTAGTGGTAGTAGACCGACTCTCTCCAGTCCTTGGGCTGCTTGCCCTCGAACAACGGCTTGAGGCTCTTGCCCTGCATGTCGGAAGGCTGGTCGAGCCCCGCTAAGTCGAGAAAGGTCTGGGCAAAGTCCAGGTTGGACACCATCTGCTTGTTCACGGTGCCCGCTTGGGCCACGCCAGGCCAGCGAACCAGCAGAGGGGTTTTCAAGGATTCCTCGTACATGAAGCGCTTGTCGAACCAGCCATGTTCCCCGAGAAAGAATCCTTGGTCCGACGCGTAGATCACTACCGTGTTCTCGGCCAACCCGGATTCATCCAGGTAATCGAGCATTGTGCCGACCGATTCGTCGAGCGACTTTATGCAGGCCAGATAGTCGGCCATGTAGCGCTGGTATTTCCAACGCACCAAGTCATCGCCCTGAGGACGATTCTTGAGAACGTCGGCTCGAATCTTGTCGTAGACCTCGTTCCATTTCTTTTTCTGGGCCTCGTTCATACGGTCCTGCCGAAAGGGAACCATTTTGTTGTCGAGGGCCAAATCCATTGTTACCCGCAGGGTCATGTCCTGCGTGTTTGCCGGTGTGCCCCGCCCATCGTAGTCGTCGAAGAGGTTGTCGGGCTCGGGGTAATCCTTGCTGACGTATTCCTCCAGAAGGTGCACAGGGGGAAGCCAAAAGCGATGCGGAGCCTTATGCTGCACCATCAGCATGAAGGGCTTATCCTTATCCCTGTCGTTATTGAGCCATTCAATGGATTTGTTGACTACTTCCTCGGTGACGTACACGCCGGGCGTGCCGGGAACCAATCCCTTGGGGGTTCTGAAGTCAGGCGCGTAGTAGGTGCCTTGTCCCGGAAGTACGTTCCAGAAATCATAACCTTGGGGGTCCGTACCTAGGTGCCATTTGCCAATCACCGCGGTTTGGTATCCACCTTTTTGAAGTAGCTTGGGAAAGGTCTGTTGGTTGCCGTCGAAACGGTGTTCGTTTTCCATGAATCCGTTGAGGTGAGAATGCTTGCCGGTTTGGATCACGGCCCGGCTTGGTCCGCAGAGGGCGTTTGTCACGAAGCAATTGTCGAAGCGGATGCCTTCCTTGGCTATCCTGTCCAAATTGGGGGTGGGGGCCACCTTGCTTAACCGTCCACCATAGGCCGAAACGGCTTCGTAGGAATGGTCGTCTGAAAAGATGAAAACGATATTGGGCCTGTCCTTTTCTCCCTTGATGACCTTTTTTGCAGGAGCCTTGGAAACTCCGGGTATGGCTTGCGTTTCCTTTTCGGTAGATTTTGCAGGCGGCTTGGAGGACTGACAGGCGTTCAAAAAGATCAGGAGCAGGGAGAGAAGAGTGGGTTTCATCATTATATCAGGGGCTGGGTTTAAAAGAGGTGGGGTAAGGGGAGAAAGAGGAAATCAGGCACGCAGAAGCCCGAGTTCGCCCGTACTGTCTGCGAATCGGTCCATTTCAATGCCGAGCGCCCTCGCTTGGGTAAGCCACAAGTTGGCCAAGGGCACGCCACCTTCGGGAGCTACGTACTTTCCACCCACCTTGGGGGTCAAGCCGGATTGCTCGGAAAGATTGAAATGCCGGCCCGTCTTGAATTTCCCGCCTCCGGAACCTGCCGTCACGATGGGCAAGGCGCTGTATTGGTGAGTTGCGCCGTCACCCAGACCCGAGCCATAGGTAAAGAGAGTGTTGTCAAGAAGGGTCTTTCCATTGGCCTCCTTGATCCCATCCATCTTCTCGAGCAAGTAGGCGAATTGCTCCATATGGAAATGATCCACCTTGATCAGGTCCTCGATGAATTTTTGCTGGTTATGGGACATTTGGTGATGACTGCGCGGCTTGTCGAACAAGGTCTCGAACAAATAGGGCGTATCCCAACGCTCGGGTCCCACCATGAAGGTGGCGACGTTTGTCAGCCCGCTCTGCAAGGCAACCACCATGAGATCGCCCATCAAACGGATGTACTCCCCGCGGGGAAGCTTCCCGTCCATGGGCACGTCGAGATCGACCTTGCTAAGTTCGTCCTTCAGACCTTCCAGTCTCGTAAGTTGGCGCTCGATGGTTCGGATCGAATCGAAGTACTCGGAGAATTTATCCTGATCCTCGCGACCCAAATCGCGTTTGAGCGAACGGGCATCCTCCAGGACTAGATCCGTAATGTTGCGGTATGCGCTCCGCTCGTCCGACTTGAAAAGCCTGCGGTAAGCGAGCAAAGGATCGCGCATGGACGGCGCGACGTATTCTGTCCCGTACCAGGAAATGTTGTCGAACTGGATCGATTCCTTGTTGTCCTTGTGACTGTTGCAACTGAACTCCAAGGTTTTGAAAGGCGTTCGGCCTCCGATCTTTTCCGCAACTATATGATCCAGAGTTCTCGCCTGTGGATAGGGAGAATTTTTCACGCTGAACGGGCTGGCGCTCGAGAGAAAACACGATGCGCACTGGGCATGCACGTCGGTCCCTGGTTGAAAGGTCCGGTCCAAGCCCGTAATGAGGGATACCTTTTCCTTGAGCCGCTCGAGCGGTTTCAGGGTGGCGGTCAGCTCGAGCGGATGCTCTCCCTTGGCCAGATTGGTCTTGGTTTCTTCGGCCTTAAAGTTGTCCCGGTTGAAAAGGGGAGTGATCCCATTTTCCTCACCTGGAAAGAAAGTGCGCCTAACCACCCCAATGGGTACGTAATAAAAGGCCAACCGCTGGGCGACGGCCTGAGACGGAAGCGCAGCCAAGCTTTCCATCCACGGAAGGGCAAGGATCGAGCCTCCTATTCCACTAAGAAAGTTTCTTCTCGAAAGTGACTTCATCGACACGGGCGATACTAGGGTTTCGAAGGCTTCGTTTGCAAGGGAAGTTTGGAGGGCTTGCCGAGAAAGGGTTCGGATTGCACGACTGCCTTGATCAAGGCCTTCATCCGGTATTCCTGAGCCGAAACCTTTTTTGCGATCTCATCCAAGGCGGGCGAATCCGCAGGGACAAGCTCCCGACCCAGCGCGAAAGTCAGCATGTGCCCGCCGAGAGCCCGGACGAAGCGTTTCTTTTCCTTCAGGATGGCATCCTTGAATTCGATCACGTTCCCGAATTCGTGACGTTTGAAGAGCACCCCTTCGGAGTCTACCCTAAGCCCATTTTTATAATTAGCCCGCCACCGACCGACCGGATCGAAATTCTCCAGGGCGAACCCAAGCGGATCGAGTTTCTCGTGACAACCCGCGCAATCGGCCCGTTCCCGGTGAGCGGAAAATCGCTGGCGCAAGGTCAGCCCTTCGTCTTCCTTTTCGACTGCGGGGAGGGGAGGTACGTCAGCAGGTGGGGGCGGTGGGGGAGAATTGAAGATTACACCGGCTAGCCAGGCTCCACGCGTGATGGGCTTGGTTTCGTGCGGACCGGAGGTCATCGTCATAACGGCGCTGTTGGTGATCATGCCCCCCTGGCGCCGGTCGGACAAGGCTTGTCGGGAAAATTGCATGGAGACTGGCCCCCCGATTTTGCCTCCAGGTTCCTCGCCCAGCCATTTTCTCAAACGGGCCGAGCGGTAGGTGTAGTTGGCATCGATGAAATCGAGAACCGGACGATCCTCCAAAAGAACGGTTTCGAAAAGTAGGAGTGGCTCCATCATCATATCCATGGTGGTACGGTAACTGGGCGGAGCGTAATAGAAATCGGGGTAGGTCTTTTCATCGGGAACCGCGGAAATGATCCTGTCCAATTGGAGCCATTGGGTCGGGAAACTATCACAGAATCTCTTCAGCTTGGGATCGGAAAGCATCCTGTCCAGTTGCCCGTCCAACACCCTGGGGTCGGAAAGCCGGCCGGTCCGGGCAAGCTCGAGCAGTTCTTCGTCGGGCAAGCTTCCCCACAGAAAAAAGGACAAGCGCGAGGCAAGAAGAGACTCGCCTGCCAACGCCTCTTCTTGCTCTCCGAGGGCATCATAGAGATAAATAAAGCGGGGGGAAGCCAGAACCGCGGAAACCACGTCTTTCATGGTCTCCTCGAAAGTGGCTCCCTTCTTGAGCGAAGAGATGGCATGGGATCGGTAGCGCTTCAGGGTTTCCTTCTTCACGGGCCGCCTAAAAGCCCGGGTGAGAAAAGGCTTCAGGCGGGCGGCAAGTACTTTCTCGAGGTCTTCCTCTTCGGGGGGAGCTTGAAAAAAGCCTTTCCAGATACCTACCGTTTTCGGACCGAAGGTGGAACTGGTCACGATAGTCCGGCTTAGTTTGAAAAAAGCTTCCATCAGCAGGGGAGAAAGAGATAGGTGGTCGGCCTGATTGTCGTACCCATGCTCGGCCCGCAAGTCCTGAGGAAAAGGCCCGACTCCGGAAAGCCTTGGCTCGATCAGGCCGGACTTGCCCAGCGATCGGCTGCTCACGGTCAGGGAGTCCGGCATCCCGCCCTTGATCGCCCGATTAAAGTAACCCGAACGGTCCCTCATCATTTTCTCGGGTAATGGGTAGACCGATACTTTCAGATCAAGAAGATCCTGTACTGCATTTGCGTATTGAAAGCGGTTCATTCTCCGAATCGCTGTCCTTGCCTCTACAGTGTTTTGTTCCAACGCCTTTTTAAGTTCCTCATCCAGACGACTTATCAGGAGATCTCTCTTCTTAACCGATAAGGGTGGTTCCTTTTCCGGAGGCATGTCTCCATCCTCGATGGCGATCATTATCCTTTCAATCCGTTCGGCATCACTTAGCAGTTGGTCCCTACTCTTGATCTCCAGGAGATTCAGTTTCCCTTTTACCTTTCCATTCTCTCCATGACACTTTACGCAATTTTGGGCAAAAGCCGGCTTTAGAATTTTTTCAAAACCATCTTGGGCTGACTTTGCTACAAGTGGACACCAAGTAAGAATCAGCAAGGTTGTTATAGCACCTTTTACTTTATTCGCAATGCCTTGAATATTACACGCAATTTGCATTGGCAATGGGCTTATGATTCCCTTTGAGGACATCAGAGATGAACCGTTTACAGTTTCAACTGCCAAGCCTTCACCGAATAGCGATCGTTGATCAAGATCACGTCCCCTGCCACTCGAATATCGTTGGGATGCTGGCTGTTGGATTCCCAATAGTCGATTTCAGTGGTTGGACCAGCGTGCCCCGTGTCGAGATCGTAGAGGGTGAGCTTGAAGTGGGGGGGGGTGTTTCTGACGTTTCTTTTCCAGTCATAAACCAGAACTCGGTTGGTTCCAACCGGTATGCCTCCCATTCTTTCGGTATCTTCGGAGGTATGCTCCATGAGCGTCCTCTTGGAACTCAAGTCATGGACCCGGACGGTATAAGGGTTTTGATTCCTGACGGGTGTCCGTACTTCAAGCACGTGGCCATTGACGTAAGTCGGCTTATGGTACCATGAGTGGGGGAGGTCGAGGGAATGGGAATAATTTGGATCGTCTTCCTTTTTGACCGACCAAGTGTGGGTTCTGGCTTTTTTGTTCTGATCGGTTTCCTGCTGTTGCATGAAAATGAAGGGTGGTTCGAACTTCAAATGCCTCGTGTTCCTTCCCACTAATTCAATCGACTGGTCTTTGTAATTCGTTCGATAGGCCACGTATTCCCGGCCCGCGCCTTCTTGGCGACAGATGAAGTAGCAGGCGTGCTCGCCGAATTTGGCGAATTCCACCCAGTTGTCGTTGAAAGCTTTATTGGCATCTCCGTCTCGCCCCCTTAACACTTGGTTGGTTCCCGCAATCTCGTTGTTGGTGATGTCCCATTGCAACCAATACAGGTTTCTTTGGTAAGCAGGGGTCATTAAAAAGTGCACCTTGCCTCCTCCGAAACCAGCTTTCACGTTACCGTTTTTTCTTGGAATCCGGTTTTGCAAAACGACTTTTCCGAGGTTCAAGTCGACCAAATAGAAGCGATCGGAGTTGTCTTTTCCGTACAGGTATTTGCCTGACCTGCCGACGGTGGCGCCGTGACCGGCCCGGAGTCGCAGGAGGGTGAGTTCCCATTCAAGGTCTCCGGTTTTTTGATTAAGCGCCTTCAAGTAAACGTCGTATCGCCCTTTGTGATAAAGAAGCACAGCTTTGCCTTCCACGAAGAATATTTCATTGGGACGTGGATAGACGAAGCGTTGCCAAAGAGCTTTCCCTTTTGGCGTTGTTTCCAAGCAGTGCAGCATGTCGTTTTCATGAATGAGCATTTCGCTTGCGTTCGATTCGCCTTGCACGGGGATGTATAATCTCGGATCGAAAGTGGTTACTTCCCATGCGATGTCGCCGGGAGCGTCGCGGACAAATGAACTTTCCTTCCCCGCGCTGGGTTTGTCGGTGATAAGGTAGACCTTTTCATTCATCACGGCGACGTTTCTTATGCTGTTTCTTGAGGTCGGAATGATGCGGGTTTCTTGCTCAATGCCGGTAGCCGCGTCATAACGATATATCGTATCCTGACTCGCAAGGAAGATGGAGTCGTCGTTGAAGCTTACGCTACCCGCTATTTGGTCTGGGTAGGCGGAGTGCCAAGTGGTTTTTCCGGTGATCGCATTGATTGAGGCAAGGGTCGTGCGACCTTGAACCAAAACGTTGTCACCGACCTGACCTATAATCTCAGTGGCCAAGGGAAGATAGGACTTCCATAGCAATTTGCCGGTTCTTCGATCCAGTCCCACGATGATGTTTGTATCCCTGGGTAAACTAACCAAGACGTTGCCCACGACGAGCGGAGCATTGCCTCTGGTGTCCCCTATCAACTGATGCCCGGCAACCGATTGATAGTTGTACATCCATTCCATCTTACCGTCGCGGGCGTCGAATCGTCCGACGAAACCGGTGCTCGGTGAACAATAAATCGACCCATCGCGAACCGTGAGGGATTCGCCAAACACTCCTTCAAAGGTTTGTTGACTTGTTGAAATACTTAGGTCCTCGCGCCAATTCACCCTGCCTGAGGCAGCATCTAAACTGCTCAATTGGAATTGGAAGCGACCGGTGGATCTACTATGTTCATTCCATGCCGAAGCGAGGTAGATTTGGCCGCCTGACAAGATTGGGTTTCCGAGGGAAACGATCCTTCTCGCATTGGGGGCATCCGCCAATTTCTGGCTCCATATGATTTCTCTTGTTTGCAGATCCATTGCAACCAAGGTCAAGGGGTCCGCTCGATAGCCCCACCGGGTATATATCCTGTTTCCATCAATGATGGGACGAAATTTGCCCATCCGACTAATCGAATGGTCCCCATGGCCCCCACGGGCAGTATCCACCCAAACGGGGTTTTCACCGTGTTTTTCCCCATACCAAGCCAAGAGATTGCGAGTGCTGACGAGTAGATTCGAGCCGACGTTTTGCATATGGACGAATGAAAGGCCTGGCGACCGTCGGTATCTCATCGGAGGCCAGAGAGGTCGCGCAGGCAGTTTCAGGAACTTTACGTCGAGTTCGGACAGGGCAGCGCTTTTTGTCTTTGATGGTTTTGCAGGCGTCATTTTCAACAAGCGCTTGCTGATTTCCTTGGAGGTAGCGGTTGCATTCATCCATGGAAATTGTTTTTCCGGATCAACCTCGGAAAATTGTTTTGCCAGCTCTTCATGGTTTTTCCCCTGAGCGATCGCTAACCATAAGCCAACCTGAGACATGCCGAGGAGGTCGGGATCATCGGTATGTTCGATCAGATCGCGAAAAGCTCGACGAGCGGCTTGTCCGCGTCCCGCCTCCAGTTCCTCTTGGGCATACGCCATCAAAGCGCGATGAGCTGTCTTGGCCCAAGGGAATCTTCGAAACAACGCCAGCCTTTCTTTTTGGGTGGAGGACTCTAGGTCGCGAGAGCCTGAAGAGGAGAGGCATCTTCTTTCTTGGTGCTCGCGCAACCCTTTGAGCTCTTTTGCATCGAGCGATTTCAGCTGATCATCCAGAACGTACCATGTCCTGGCCGAACCAGTATTGTCTTGGCGGATCAGGTACGCCTTGCTCTGTTCCGGGCCCAAGGCGCTTTGTATCCAGAGGTCTATTTCCTTTTCCGCTCCGTTCAAAAAGCCGCTTGCCACTCGTTCCCACGCGCTATTTTGATCGTCGGAAATCATTTGTTTCAACCAAACTTTGCTTTCCGCCAAGGGTTTGTCCACAAACCCGAACCATTCGACCTTCAAGGTTTCAGCTCGCTTGGCGGCTCTCGAGATTACGGGATCGATACCGGGATTTTCAAAGACCTCGAACAATTCCTGAAACAAGTCATTTGCTCTTGGTGATTTTATCCAGGCATGAAATTTCGCCCGAGCCAGCAACCAATCAATTTGCTTGTTGTTCGTAATTACCAAGTTATCGATCAATTCAGCCACCTCAAGATAGCGTCTTTGGCTTTTGCGTATGAAATAAAGTAAAATGGAGGCGTCGATGACCGCGGGATCATCCGCTTCCAAGTAACCGGAGCGTTGCAAGGTGAGAATGCGTTCGGCCGCTTCATCCGACATGTTCTCTTGCGGCGTGAGTGGATAGTCTGCGACCTTTCGCCATAGACTTTCCAGAAAGAAGGGTCTTTTCCTGGGATCCTCGTCATACTGTTCCCCATCTTTCGCGAATTTACCCGTTTCAAGAAAGCCTTCCCGCAGGTATTGGGAAATGAGAGCCCACGCTTTTTCATGGTCTCGTCCCGCTTTGTTGAACATTTGATTCGGATAGCCTTGGTTGGGCCAATCCTTGTCCATCAGTTCCAAGTACTCCGAGAGACACATTCGATGCAAGGCCTGGGTGGCTAACTCAAAATCACCGGGATTACTTGCGATCAATTCATTGAGGATGGTTTCGCCCAAGGTGAAATTGCCATCGAGAAACGCTTGGTCACTTTCCTCGAATCGTGACGTCTCATCCTTCGCTTCCACTGCCGGTCCGCTTATAATTCCGGCAATGCACGCCAAGGCCCCGATCACAAGAAGGTTCCAACTTTTTCGGTGTGGCCTCATAATCATTAGGGCTTCGATAGAGCGAGGGTAATCCCTGATGCAATTTCGCGTTTTTTGCCATCCATGATTCTCAAGGCCATCCACCACCTCCCACCAAAGGTGGACGTCTTGATCATCAATCGGTTGGAACCTTTTTTCAAGTCGACCTTGATGGTTTTTATACGGTAAGGCCCACCTGCCCTTCGTTCTTCTGGCGTACCGCCCAAGTCATTGTGTTGGGTGGTTAGGTCGGTCACCACTTGGTCGTTGAGCCAGACTTTTTGACTAGTTCTTTCACGAATTTCCAAAAGAAAACGCACGGATTGTTCGCTTTCGGAATAAAGGTCGACCTTTGCGTAGGCCACGGCGTGGCGTATGGGTACTGGCATTTGGGCCGCGACGTGAATGGCTCCTTCCGTGGTTTGGGCCATGGTTTCCGTCCAAAAAAGTTCCAGTTCGCGATCGTTGGCTTTTCCTCCTCCGAATTCCCAACGATATTCAGCTTTGTAGGTTTCTGCGTCTTCCTGCTCTTCCGGCCCGTATTTTTTTTCGAAACCGCTGTTTCGGTTGTCGTTCAGGAAAGGCCCGACCATCTCCCAACGGCCGACGTAGCCTTGAGCCGTTGCGATGTCGGCGTTTCGCTCGTATCGACTTAGCTTGGCCAATGCCTGTGCGGCCGCTTCACGCTTCACGCCTTTTTCCTCTTTTAAGAAAGGTTTCAAGGCAAGGAGGGCGGGTTCGAAATCTTCGGCTACTCCTCGTTGGCCCAATAAGTCGATGGCCGAGAGTAGTACGCTTTCCTCTTCACTCTCGAAGGATTGAGCCAAGTATTCCAGCAACCCCTCCTTGGGTTTGGAGTCCCAAGGAGCTCGCTGGAGGCTTTTCAGGGCGACTCTGGCAACTTCCGAGTGTTCGTCGTGCACGTAGACCCTGAATGTCTCGAAAAGATCTTTGTCGGGAATCAACCCGCGGCAACGAACGGCCATCGCGCGAGTAATGGGATCTTCGCTTTGAAGGTAGTGGGTGAAGAACTCTTTGTAGCTCGATGGCTCGATTTTGCTCAATGCCATCAATGCCGCTTGAATGGCCTTTTGCGGGAGATCCTTTCGTTTCATCCAGGAAACGGACAACAAGTCTCCCAATTCCCGGGTCGGGCAAACCGCCGTCATCAGCGAGGCGGTGTTGGCTAGAAATTTGGTTTCCTCCACCAGCAGCATTTTCCTCAAGGTCTCGGACACCTTGGCTCGAGTTCGAGAGGCCAGTAATTTTTGACCTAATTGAAATTCCACCTGACCTGGGCTGAAATGTACCGTCAAACGGACCAGCAATGGGATCGACTCGTCGTCCGCCACGGCCAACGCTTGCATCACTTCACGTTTTCTGCGATTGTTGCCATTGGGGGCATGGAAAAGAATTTCCAGGCGAGCGAGCGCCTCATCCGAGCCGACGTGGGCAAGGGCCTTCAATAAATCATTGGATATCTCTCTCTGGTCTGGAGGAGTCAAGCGTTCCACGGTGGGCCAAGCTTCCTCGGGATGTTGTCTTGCATAGAGGGCGGCAGCCATGGCTCGAACTTCCATATTCGTGTCTTGCAAGAGCTTGAGAGCCACCGGACCCGATGTTTCGCCCCCAACCAAATCCAAGGTTTCAAGGGCTGCCTTGCGCAGGATGGGGTCACTGTGCAAGGCGGCTTTTTTGGCGTCCGGAACCAAAGCCTCTCCTTGGATTTTAGCCAAGGTAAGCATGGCTCTTCCCTTTATCCAGGAACTCTTTCCATGCTCGAAGATTTTTCGAATGGCGGGCGTGGATTGCTCGACTTTCCATTTACCCAAATGCTCCAAGGCCACCGCTTGTTGAACCCAGTCACTAGATGACAACAGCTTGGTCCATTGATGAATCTCAAGAGCCGTGAGAGCTCTTTCTTCCTGCCCATGAGAGTGGAGGGGGGCGATCGACAACAAGGCGATCAGGCAGCATGGCATCAAGCGAAACTTGCCCGTGATTCGGTTTTTCCGCAAGAGCGAGCGGGGGAGGGACTCACTTCTATTTTGAGATCTCAAGTTTCGATCAACGCTGATAAATCGGCAGAAACCGATAGGGCACACCTAGGATGAGTATGGCCATTGCAGTCGAATAAGTATTTCCTTCCTTGATGGACCAATATTGACCATTTCCGTCGCTTTTAAGCCTATTTGGAGCCATCAAGGAATATTTGATTTTACCGTAGTATTTATTGAATTCAGCGGTGTTCGTTTGGTACATGCACTGGATGGCGTAATAGTTCGCGTAAAGAAAATGGGAGCCACCGGTAAATTTTCCTTCGGGTGCTTCCTTCAAGAAGCTCATCCCTCGCCTAATCGCCTGATGATTGCGATCCACGCCGCACATGAGCAAGGACATGACGCCGGCTGCCGTTCGCGCGAATCCAGGTCCGCTGGGTCCGCTGTAACCGAACCCACCACTTGTTTCCTCTTGGCAATACAAGACGTAATTTTTTGCTTTGTCGAGGGTTGCATCCGGTACCGCAATACCCGCTTCCTTAGCCGAATTCAAGGCGACCGTATGCATGACGGTCATGGAAAGGTCGGCGTCCCTGGGTTCCGGGTTGTAACGCCAACCTCCTCCTACCCTTCCTTCGCCTAGGTCACGAGTGTTTTGAGCTCTTATGGTGACGTCTACGGCTCGTTTCAGGGTGTTTCCAAGGTCTCGGTTGGTGCTTTGTCCCCAAGCTTCCGACAAGGCCAGAATGGCCAAGCCATGTTCATACATGCCACCATGATGATTGGGTGTGCCCAAATAACCTCTGTTGCCGTCTTTCCCTACCTTTATGATGTAATTGATGGCTGCTTCCATGGTGTCTCCGTAAATCCCTCGTTCGGGAACGTGCCCTTGTAGCATGAAGGCCATCAAGGCCAGCGAGGTGTCGGCAACGGGGTGATTGCTGTCCCAAGCTCCAGTCTTGGGGTTTTGCGTCTTGGCCAAGTAGGCGAGGCCTTCGCTAATTGCCTTTTCAACGTCTTTGTCCAATTTAATGGTGCCCACTCGCTGCGAGGAAGGAGCTTTTTCTTGTCCAAAGGCAGAAAAGGAGAAGAGGGAAAGCAGGAGTACCGTAAAACAGGATTTCATTGCTCTTTTCATGCCTCTATTTTGCTAGGACTTTAAAATAGTCTTCCACTTGTTTCCTGAATTCCGGAGGCAGGTTATCAATGTATTTCGGAAGATTTGTCTTTAGCCTTTTTCCTTTCAAATTGCTTTTCGACATAACGGTCCGTTTAACGGGCCCTCCTTGTGGATCGGTGGATGAATATCCAGTGGAGTCAATTGGAGGGTCATCCGGAAGCACCCCTGGAGGAGATGGGGAAAACGAACCAGGCGTCGGCGTACCTTGTCCGGGAACGGAACTAGGAGGGCCGATGCCTTGCCCCTGTCCTTGTCCTTCACCTTGCCCTTGTCCTTCACCTTGCCCTTGCCCTTGTCCTTCACCTTGCCCTTGTCCTTCGCCTTGCCCTTGTCCTTCGCCGGGAAAGCCGCTGTCGCTTGGAAAGCCGCTGTCGCTGGGGAAGCCGTCGTCGCCGAAGGAGTCGGAGGGGAAACCGTCGTCACCGAAGGAGTCGGAGGGGTCGGAGAAGGAGTCGGATGCATCCGCGAACGAATCGCTTGCAGCGGCAATTTGGGCTTCCAATGAGCTGATTGCGCTTTGCAGTGCATTGATTGCGTTGTCTTGCGCCGTGAGGGCGCTTGGTTGGTCTCCTTCGCTTAGTGCGTCGGTTGCGCTTCCCATGGCGTCGGAAGCCTCTTGCCCGAAGTCGTCAGCCAGGTCGGTCTCAAGCGCATCATCCAGTTCATCTTTCAAGTCGGATTGTTCGTCCGCAAGGTCCGAAGCATTATCCAGTTCCTTTCCCGCATCCTCGGTTTCTTCCTTCAGGTCGATTTGTTTCTCGAGTATTTCCTTCAAGTCCTCCAGCAGTTCTTCTTTAGATGCGAGATCGTCGTCATTGGCATCCAGCGCCAACCTGATCTCCCGAAAGGCTTGGATGGACTTGTCTTGATGTCCCACGGCTGAAAGCAGATCATCCCGCCCCATGCTCTCGAGCGCATCCTGCAAGGCCAAGTCGGGCTTTGTGTCATCGAATACCTGTGTTGCGGCCGTGAGTCGCTGACTTAGCGAAGTATCGATGGCATTTCTTTTGGCGTTGAACAGATCCGACCGGAAGCTTTCCAGTTGCTCAAGAACTTCTCTTTGATCCTTCGGAATGCGTGGCTTGATGATGGATGCATCGATCAACTGGGCCTTGCCCCAATTCTTGGTTTTATCCCAAAGGATGGTTTCCGTCTCGATGAGAGCATCGATTTGCTCGACTAAGCGATCAATGGTCAGAGCTTCTTCACTTTTGCGCAAAATAGTATTCAAATCCTTTATGATAACCTTGATTTCGGTATCCGCTTTATCCAGGGGAGGGTAGGCATCTTCTTTTTGCTCGATTGTCTTGCGGGCCTTTTTCAAGTTTTTGGTAACCTCGTCGACTCGTTCGCCGCTTACCTTTTTCAAACCGCGTTGCATGTTTTCATAGACTTCGCTTCTTCCCTCCTTCGACAATTTGTTCGACTCGAGATCCTCCAACAAACGATCGATTTCACTAACGCTTGAGCTCAGCGCGCCCTTCACTGCGCTCTGGGCGCGAACGTCATCGGCGAGCTCGTTGGACTTCAAGGCTACAACCTTGCTGGGTTGGGGATCCTCTCCAGAGACCACGCCAGTCCATCCCAAGCAAACAATCAAAAAACTGAATGGCAGAAAAAACTTCATCCTTTTACTCCTTTTTTTCATCGGTTTTCAATTTGCCGTAGATTGCCCTGCCTTTCAGCTTGCCGACCTCGTTGGTGGCATCCACTTCCGCGTCTCGTTGCTTTAATATGATTTCTCGTTGAGCGGCCATTTCTCCTTCAAACCATGCGAGGTATTTATCTTCCGTCAAGATTCTCAGTTTGCGTTTGGCCGAAACGGCAATGCGGTCGATATTGGATAGGGCGGTCTGTAACTTGGCGATTGCCACTCCCTGTTGAGACAATGCGGTTTCTTGGTTTGCCTGATCCAGTGCATCGATCGCTTTTGTCATCGCTTGGGAAGCTGCCGTGAGAGATTCATTGGAGGGCTTGCCGGCGATCGCTTGTTCCAAGGCTTTCAGCAATTCCATTTGCTTCTCCCTTAGTTCCATAGCGGTGTCTTTCGCAATCTTTGTCTCAGGCTCGTCGTTTTCTTCCGCGGTTTCAGGTTCCTTTTTCGCCTTCTCGGTTGTCTCCGTGAGGTCTTTTTGGTTGGCAAGGATGCTTCTCAATTCATCCAAGGAATGGTGAATGGGCTTTTTGTCGGTCGCTTCGAACCAAAAGGTGAGCGTCACGCCAGGTTTCAAGTCCTCTCCCCAATCCTTTTTCAAACTCCACTCTTCTTGGCCGTCACGTATCGTTTTGTGCGTTATTTCCTTCTGGGGTCCGAGAATTTCCTCAATGGGAATCCGTTTTATTTTGTCCCCGATGGCATGCACCAAGGTGACTGCTCCCAGTTGGTGGTCATCCTTGGCCTTGGCTCTTAGTTTCAGGACTTTGTTGACGGTGGCGACTCCATTGCCGGATGGCTCCAGCAATTCAACGTAGGGAATCCGGTCGGAAACGGCTCGAACGAGATATTGTATGTCAGGGTATTCGAAACCATGGTCCTTTTCGGTCCAATGAAAGCTGTATTTAAAGGTTTCGTTGGCATCCCACTCGAAAACGGCTTGGGTGCCATCAGGGGAAACTTCCGCCATGATCGTACGGTCACCCAAGGTTACTTTGAGGGATTCGATCGCGGGCTCGCATTGCAAAGTCCACTTGATGCGCGTTCCAATCGGTACCGGTTCGGTTAATTGCAAGCTATCCGAGCTATCGGGCGCCTTGCCCAGGTATGGCGGATAAGTCAGGGTTAGGTTTACCTTGGTAGCTTCGGGTTTGGGTGAAATCGATACGGTATGTTCTTCAGAGTAGTCGTCTCCAATTTTGACGTAGTAAATAAAACCTTCGGAAACTTCGCGGATTTCTCGTGAATAAGAGTTCTCGAGACCTCGGGTTATATCGAGATTTCTCCATTCCTCTTCACTTTCATAGCGAATGAACAGTGTTCCTTGCTTAGGTGTCTTCCCTTCCACCAAGGCCGAGAGTTTTGCCGATGTACCTGCCTTTATCGTGATATTTTCAGAGGTCGCGACAATAGTGGTCTCAGTGGGATATTCGACGTTTTCCCCCATCAATCTCTGAAAAAGCAACCGCATATGATCTTCCCATTGGAAGCTGATGGCCAAGAAGAACGCTATGCTTGCCAAGCACACGATAGCTAACCTCTTCAACTGTCCGAAGTCGACGACCTCGCGAAAATCCAAGGGGCGAGTTAGGGAAATGGCTTGCTTCCGCATGGCTTCCAAGAGCTCGGGGGAAGCTTCTGTTTCCTCGGCTTTGAAATCCTTGAATTGCGTGAATGAAACGAGGACCGAACGTAGCTTTGGATGCTTGTTTTCGACTTCCAACGCCACCCGCAGTGGATCATAGGGTTTGAGGTGCCTCAACCAATCGCGCCAGAGCACCCAACTCAAAACCAAGGCATTGAAGAGCAGGAGCATGGTGCCCGGCGTTTCCCAACGGGCGCGGAAGAAAATCTGCCAATCCACGATGAAATCGACCAGTACCATCGCCACCACCCAGATAAGAAAACGTCCCAAGCCACGCAGGTGAAAAAACCGTTGTTCTTGCTTCCAAGCCTCGACCAACTTGTCTTCGATCGGCGCGCCTGATCCTTCTGGTTGCTTGCTCATGGTGATTTCCGTGTCCTAGACTAAGTTCTCCCGACGCCTCATGTACCATTCCACTCCCGTAATGATGACGAGGATAAGGAAAATTAGAGGTACGTCCCAAAGCGCTTTTTCCCTTACTTTTACCAAGGGTTTGGTTTCCACGTCAGGAGGAAGCAAATCGGGTAGAGTTCCCAATTGAGCGCCAGCCAAGTTTTGGCCACCTGATTGTATGGCGATTTGATTGGCGACTTCTTCGTTCATAGCGGTCTCTCTTTGCTCGATGGGTTTGTTTTCCACCACGAACTCCACCTTGTTTGCTTTCGGGGTTTTGAAATTGCTTTCAGGCACCGAAAGTACGAAGGATCCCTCCTCGACTGCGAGGTACGACCCGCTGTAGAGGCCTGGTTGATGAGTCTTGTCGACCGGTGCAAGGTCGATTGTCAAGGGGAGGGCATTCGCCCCCTCCTTCGTCAAGGTCACGGAATAAGACGTATTGTTGTCCACGGGTTTGAATTCCTCGGTCAATACGTTGGCGAACAGATCGATGCGTTCGCCCGTGGCATATTGCTCTCGGCCTGTTTCCAGAGTGATTTGCTTGTTTTGACCCAAAATACGAGAAAGTGCGAGAAATTGGATGGTTTGCCTCCAGAAACGGGCATGATACTGTTCCCCGACTTGTCGTCTGAGACGCCAAAGATCAGCCGTTCCCACGTACATGGTTTTGCCACTGCCATAGCGTTGCCAGGCAACCAAGGGATAAGCTTCGGCATCTTCATCGTTATCCGACAAGGTGAGCAGGGTGGTGGCTCCAGGTTTGGAACCGTCGAGGACGGGCAGGTATCCCAGTGGGCGAACCATTGTCCATATGAGATTGTTCAGGTTGCCTTTGTTTGGGTCGTTAGCAAGGAATACGACTTCGCTCTTCAAGCCTTCGGGAGTCGTTACCGGATGTACTGCGGAAGGTTTTCCGCGCCAGCGGCCCCCGCCGATTTTCACGGGCAGCATGTCGGCAATCTTGGTCTTGGCGTAGGAGGTGGGCGATCCCATTGGTCCCGCCAGCATCAACAGGGAGCCACCGCTTTCCTTTACCAACTCCTCGAGATTACTCATTTTTTCATCGTTGAAATAACTGGAAGGAACGTCTCCGAGAATGATCAAATCGTACTTGAAGATGTCTTGCTTTTGCGAAGGAAACGCTCCCAAGTGTTCTGGCGAGGTGCGGGCTAGATGGGTGTCCCCATAGGTCATGAGAAAGTGGACTTGTAGGCGGGGATCCCTTTTCAAGACCCATCGCAGGTAGCGATATTCCCATCTCGGCATGCCTTCGACGTAGAGCACCTTGATTTTTTCATCAATGATCCGAAGGTTGTGACTGTTTACGTTGTTCGCACCGGTGGTTTCATCAACGAGTGTTTCTACCTCCGCGGTCAAGTTTTTGGTACCATCCTTCGTGGCTTTCAAGGTGAATTCAACGAATTGGGAGCCTCCCGTGAGATCCAACCTCTTGGTCATTGGCTTGATTTCCACACCGTCCCCCTGGAGGGTCACTTCCACTTCTTCTCCTTCGAAACCACTTGAATCCACCTGCACGCGAATAGGTACGTCGTCTTCGACGAAAGCAACTTCCGGAGCGATGATTCTTTTCAACCTGACGTCGGGAGGGGAGGGCAATCCGAATGTCACCGGGTAGATGGGAACCCCTTGCTGCTTTGCTTTTCGCGCCGCTTTACTTGGATTGGTGCCACCAATCCAAGCGAAATCACTCATGACCACGATGCCGGCCAATGGTTGCCCTGCGTGACGATTCAACGCTTCCTCTATGGCCGAACCGATCCGTGAACTATTGGCATCCGCGGTTTGGCCGTCTAGAAGCTCCGTTTCTTCCGATCCATCCGCGACTTGAGTAAGGCTTTCGCCCAAGGTGTAGTAGATCACCTCGTATTGATCACCGGCCGTTTTTGAGAATCCTATCGAAGGGTGTCCGATGGCAGCCTTGACCAAGTCCAGGCGAGAAGGGTCGTTTTCGGCAATTTTCTTTTTAATCAAATCCAGTTTCGCCTCATTCCCCCCTTGGGTAGAGTCGCTCGCCTCGATTTGCATGATCTTGGCCACTTCCAAAAGATCTTCCTCCCTTTGGAATTTGTCGTGGATGCTCATGCTGTGCGAGGCATCGACAAGGACGAGCAATTTTCTTTTGGGCGGGGGCGTGGTATACTCCATTTGCAGGGTAGGTTGCAAAAGAAGGAAGACCAACAGCAAGCCGGCCAACACATAGGATCCTCCCATTATTAATCTGCGATTGTGGGAAAGCCAGGATTCCGATCGATACAGGTATACGGCGTAGAACAAAAGTCCGAAAAAGCACAGCCAAGCAATGGCCCAGTAATCTTGCTGGATACTGAAATGGAAGTCCTGAACGGTTTCGTCTTCCCCTATGTCAAATAACATTTTCAGCATAGACGTTCAAAGGCGTTCATTGGTTTTTCGCGATTAACTCCTTCTCGCGGCGGCGACTGTGTATTTGCGCAATTTTTGCTCGAGTGTGCTATCCCCCGAATCCGTCATGCGCTTGGTGAACAATTTGGCTAGAAACCCTTGCAGGATGAAAATCACCAAAGCGAGAATAAGCAACGTACGGGAGATTTCCATGCCTTTCCGACTCTCTTCCACGATGCTCGCCAAGTTATTGGATCCACGAGGAATTACCTTGGCTTGCGAGGCTCCGAGAATCTGTTCCCAGTCGTCCGCCTTCACCTCCCTGGCGTCGCTTTCTCCCGGATCCACGTTGACCGCTATGGAGACAGGTGGGGAATCCTTTGTTTCCACACTGAAAAAGCCGCTCGAGCTTGCTTCGATTGGGCAGACCACCTCGCCCGAATCAAGGACTGTCAGTTTGACTGTCATCGATTCATTGTTGTCGGGATCTGGCGTGCGTAGCGTGACCGTGGATCCTGCCTGTTGTCCAGCCAGAGGCAATTGAACGAGATCGCCAACCATGGCGTTGCTGTGACCTGGGCGGCTCGTCAGGTGCGTGACTGCCTGCTGCATCAGCATGGGGAACAAAGGATGCAAAGGCAGATCGGACCATTCGTCATCGGCGGTGGTCGTGAACATGAGTACGGAGCCCGCCCCCACCTTCTTCTCTAGAAGCAGAGGGAGATTGGATTCCGAAAGGGATAAGATCGTGGTGGTGTCCAAGTCAGGTTTGATTTCCATGGCCGCGCGGAAGGTCAGGTTGCTTCTTCCTGCCTCGGGAATGCTTTCAGCCAAGCTTGCCAAGACGTGGTTTGATTGTATGGATCCGAGAGTCCATGAATCCTCGCTCTTCTCCACTATTTCACCTGGAAGCAAATTCACTTCCTCACCATGCAGGTCTTCGTTATATGAATCGGCGTTATCAGTGACGTTTTCGCCTGCAAAAAGGACCAAGCCACCACCATCGTTGACAAAGTCGTTTAATCTACCGGCGATGGTTGATCCTATCCGATCGACGTTGGCCAAGACGATGACGTCGAAATCGGAGAAAGTTTCAGCCTCTAGATTCTGACTATTGGTTTCAATGGCCTCGATGGCGCCGTTTTCCTCATCTTGGATCAATTCCAAGGCTTTCACCAACCATAGAATCTCGCTGAGGTTTTTATCTCTTTCCGGTTCTCCATCCACGCAAAGAATCTGGGTTTTCTCGCGAGCTTCTATTACCGTGTGGCGTTCATTGTCCTGACTTAGTGAGTCCGAATCCTGACTTAGCTTCACGCTTAAATTGGCGCTATTAAGACCGTCCAGTGAGGAAAAGAAGGATATCGCCTTGGTTTCTCCTCCGCCAATCGTGCCGATCTGTTGATTTTGGACAGGGTTGCCGTTGACGTAAAAGGTCATCATTTTGCCCTCGCTGGTTTCCCCTCCAAGGTTTTTGACTTCCGCAGTGAAGCGAGCAGTGCCTCCGAGCCCGAGCGAACCAGAAGCGTAACCAAATTTCGTAATTGCCAGGTTTTCCGTACCATCCACCCCCACGGGCGTGATGAAAAAATTGGCTTTTTCACTTATTTCATCGAGGGAGCTCTTGGCCTCCCCGGATAGTTTTGACCAGTCAATTTCCTGGGCGTCCGTGACGAGATAACATTCGATCACCGATGCAGCCCCCTGAAGCTTTTCCACCGATTCGGAAATCTTTTGTAACCCGCGTTCCAGGTTCAAGCGTTCGGGGAATGGCTCGATAGCATCTAATTCAGAGCTGAAATCCGTGTTTCCGTAACGCGACTCGATCAGGTCGCGAGGTTCGTTGCCTAACAAGACAATCTTGACCTGATCGCTGTCCCGGGCGGTCGACAAGATTTCTCGCACTCGAGCCTTGGCTGCATCCAAGCGCTTTTCCTGTTTTCCATGCCCCATGCTGTAGGAGACGTCGATCGCAATCACCATGCCGACGGTTTGTTCTCCTTGCATGTATTGAGCTGTCTTGTCGTCGAGGATGGGGCGAAGGAGAGCGAACGCGACCAAGGCAATGACCAAGCATCTCAGGAAAAGCAGGAGGAGATCCTCCAAGCGTACTTGACCGGAACGAATCACCAGAGCTCGCCTCAATAATTCCATGGCCGCCCAGTCAGTGCGGCGTCGATGGCGTTGATGAAGCAGGTGAATGATAATGGGAACGGCTACGCCGGCCGCGGCCAATCCTCCCCAAAGGGCTGGTGAATTAAGGAAATTCACGGTTTTTGCCCTCCTGTGCGTTTCGCTCCGGCACCTATGAGGTGCGCGTCATGCAGGTCGACGCCGCAGGGGTAGCTGACTTGCTCTCCGAATGCTACCGTGACGGACAACTCTTTGCCATCGGGAAGTTTAAGGTCGAGGTCTTCCGGATCGGTCCAATTGGAGAAAGCTTTCTTGAAGAAAGTTTTTCCTGCAACGGATAGCGTAATCGTTGCATCGCCTCGATTGCCGGGCATGGGAATTAGCTTTGCCCGAAACACGCGTTCGCTTTGCCCGTTGCTTTCCAGTGGGTAGCGCAAAATCGTTTGCGGACTGATCCTGACAATGGAAAGGCTGCCTTTTTCGGCATTTCTTAAATCCAAGCGCTTCACTCCGGTGCGGGACCCCAAGGGGCCATGGGATTCCAAGCTTTCGTTTTCCATGTTGGTCAACCATTGCCTTTCCTTGCTCGAACGAATCAGGTAACGCAGGTTTTCCCAAGAGATGGTCAAGGTTCCCAAGACGAGATGTTCAACGATGACTTGTGCGTTCTCGAAGCGAATGTCTCCTCGCAGGACGCTGCCATCCTTGAGCCCGATCTCATCTTGCAGGGCCCCGTTTTCTTGTCCGGCGCTTCCAGGCACAAGGTAACGAGTCAATCCAGTTCGGGGGATCGGGATAATGCCAAAGGCGCAGTCCACCGTGACGTTCTCCTTGTCGATCCCGAGTAGTTTTCCGGGGATTGGGCGCCCGGGATTGCGGTAGAGAATGCCTGGTCGAGAAATGCCCGCGATATTCGAAACTGTCTTGAACTCGAGAGAGGATACGGATGAAAAATCAACCGTCCGCTGTTTGAAAAGTTCCCCTTTAAGGGTTAGTTCGTTCTTGCTGAGGCTAAGGATTTCACCTCGCCAGGTCTCACCGTTCTTGAACCGTATGGCATTAGTGGGAGGCGTTTCGCCAGCGTCTGCTTGTCTTGAAATGCTCACGATGCCTTCCAAGTGAACGGGTTTTTCGTTGAGATGCAGTTTGCCAGCGATCCATTTCAGGTCTCCTGCTTGACGTCCGGTTTGCGACCAAAGGACGTCGGGAGTGGCTTTCGCCGTCTCATTCGCGATGCGAGCTCCCGTCGATTTGTCGCTCTGTATCAAGTCGTCGATGCAGACGTGTCCCCACGGGCCAGTTTCTCGATCGACTACTTCAATTTGAACTTCTTTTCCCATCAATGGGGAGACGTCGAAGGCCACGGCTTCGAGTTGGTTCGAGTTGTTGCCAGTGGCCGATCGAACGATTTTACCGTCCATGAGCAAATTGACGCAGGTTTTCCCAGGAGCCTTTCCTCCCGACATCATGAAGCGAATGAACTTGCGCTCCAGCTTGAAAGGAAGAGACAAGGCGCTTCCTGTTCTACCATCGACGTCACGGCCATCATGACCCCAACTTTTCAGCATGGCATAACCCCGGTGTCCTCGAGTACGAAGCATGCCGCGATCGAATCTCCCCGGATGCCAGTAATTTCCACCACCGTATCCAGCGAAAGCGTCTCCGGAGAACTTCCAATCCAAACGTTTTGTCTCGAAATCCTCGATGATTACGTCTTCGGCCGCGAACACGCAGCTCCATGATGATCCCATGAAAAGCAAGCAGACTGTCCCTAGTTTACTCATCTCACTTTTGCCGTGGCCGTTCTTTGCAGCAAGTAACTGGAGATCGTTGACTCAATCGGCTCCGCCGTGTTGCAGAGCACGTAATCGGCTTCGCTTTTGATGCAAGCGCCTCGGATCTTGTCTATGAACTTCTCCAATTCTTCCAGATAAGCCTTACGTATGCGCGCGGGCTGAGTTATTAACTCTCCATCGTCTTCCAATCCCTCGAATCGCCAGACGCCATTCAGTGGGAATTCGATTTCCTGTGGGTCGAGAATATGAAACACGGTGACGTTATGACCACGAAACCGCAGGTGGTTGATGCCTTTAATGAAATCGTCGGTATTGTCCAGCAGGTCCGAGAAAACCATTACCATGCCTCGGCGTGTCATCCGACCTGCGAACTCGTGAAGGATGTCGGCAATTGCAGTGCGCGGACGTGGTTCCACTTTTTCCAATTCGCGTGACATGTCGGCCAGTATGCCAAGCGTGCTTTTCGGTTCCACGTATTGCCGCATTTCTCCGTCGAAGATGCCTATTCCGGCGGAATCGCGTTGGTCCACTACCAAGTAGGCGAGACTCGCCGCCATGTACTTGGCGTACTCCAGTTTAGATATATTGCCGGAACTGAAGGTCATCGACGAACTCGCGTCCAGCAACAGGTTCGCCACGAAGTTGGTCTCGGCATCGAATAATTTCAGGTGGTAGCGATTCGTGCGCCCGTATAATTTCCAGTCGATATGACGTACCTCGTCGCCGGGAACGTATTGGCGATAAGCGGAGAATTCCGTACTGATGCCTCGCACCGGACTTCGATGCATCCCGATTCGAATCCCTTCCACTACTTGGCGGGTCACCACGTCGAGCGGGCCGATCTTGCTCAGCGTGTTCGGGTCAAGATACTTTGATTTCTCCATCCGCTATCCTTTCCAAGCTTCCCAATAAGCTTCACTTTATAGGCGAAGACTGTCGGGGATTGGCGTCTTTAGGCGCTGGCTTCTTCCTGGTAAAGTTTTTCGTCGGAGGGGATTTCTTCGAGTAACCTTTTCACTACGTCGTCGGTCTTCACACCTTCCGATTGGGCCGCGAAATTCAAGCCCATGCGGTGACGCATGACTGGAAGAGCAAGCGCTTGGACGTCGTCGATGGCGACGTTGAAGCGTCCTTGAAGAATGGCTCGGGCTTTCCCGGCCAATATCAAGTTCAGGCAAGCTCGTGGTCCAGTGCCAAACGATACCCAGTCGTTTATGAAGTCGGGAGTCCCTTCTTGTCCGGGTCGCGTAGCCCGCACGAATTTCGCCGCATAATTGTAGATATGATCGGCCACCGGCACTCGCAGCACGAGATCCTGCAAGGCGAGGATTTCCTTTTTGGTCAATACTGCCTTGGGCTCGGTGCTGGAACCGGTCGTTACTTGCCGCATGATGTCGATTTCCTCCTGCTCACTGGGGTAATCGACGTGGATCTTGAACATGAATCGGTCGAGTTGGGCTTCGGGTAAGGGATAGGTACCCTCTTGTTCCAAGGGGTTTTGGGTCGCCAATACGAAGAAAGGTGGATCCAAATCGAAATCCTCGCCTCCCGCGGAAACCATTTTCTCCTGCATTGCCTCTAGTAGCGACGCCTGCGTTTTGGGTGGGGTGCGGTTGATTTCATCTGCCAATATAATGTTGGCGAAAATAGGTCCTTTAGAGAAAGTGAACTTGCGTTGTCCGGTTTCAGGGTCGTCCTGCAAAACCTCGGATCCGGTGATGTCCGAAGGCATCAGGTCGGGGGTGAACTGAATACGACGGAAGGAAAGCGAGAGGCATTTCGCAACCGAACTGACAAGGAGTGTCTTGGCCAAACCAGGAACTCCCTCGAGCAGACCATGACCGCGGGCAAAAATTGAGATCATCAACTGGTCGATGACGTCGTCCATGCCCACGATGGCATGGCGAAGTTCGCCAAGGATTTGCTCGCGAGCCTTTTGCAGTTTCTCCACCGCTTTCACGTCATCCATAGCCGCTGCCTTTTTGGTGGTCGCTCTTTTGGCCGGAGTCTTCTTCTTCGTGGTTGTTTTTTTGGGTCCTGTGGTTGCCATGGTTTGTTTCCTTTTCAGTTAATGTCGCTGCTTCAGGTTGTTTTCCCAACCTCCGCGGCTAAAGACCTGTCCCGTTGCCGATCCATGCCCAAGTTTTCTTTTGGGAAATGGTAAGGAGGGGAGAAGTTGAGCTGGGAAGTCTATCGGACTTGGGCATGTTGAGAACGAACGTTAGGATAAATTGCATTCATGTAAAGCTATGAAACGACTCATATCCAAAAAACATTACAGGGGCATGAAGCCAAATTCATGAGTCATTGCTTCGGCTTCACTTCCTTGGCCCATTCGAGGTGGAGTTTCATGAGTTTTTCAACCACTTCGCTTTTCTCACGTTGGTAGTTTTTCTGTTCGGGTTGGGCATCCTTCAAGTTGCCGAGGAAGGAAGCTTTTGTATCTCGCCCAATTAGTTTCCATTCGCCTTTGCGAACGGCCCATCCGGTGTGCCATTGCCAATGCATGACCTCATTGGTTGAGGGGGCATCGGCGGATTGAATGATTTTCATCAAGCTGTTCCCATCGAGTTTAGGATCGGTCGATTTTGCTTGGACGCCACAAAGCTCCGTCACGGTGGGAAACCAGTCCATGGCTGTGATCGCTTGGTCTCGCACTTCTCCTTTTGGCAACTTGCCTGGATAGCTTATGATGGCAGGCACTCGTATGCCGCCCTCGTGAAAGCTGCCTTTTTGTCCCCTCCATTTTCCCGTGAACCCTCCACCGCTGGCACCGTAGAAATGGCCTTTGGGATGTCCGCTCTTGTGGTTGTCGACCCGTATGCGGTTCCCCGTTTCCTCCGAATGACCGTTGTCGCTCATGTAGATAATTATGGTGTTCTCCCTCAGTTTCAACGCTTCCAGTTTGTCCACGATTTTTCCAATGTAGTGATCGGTGGCTTTCATGATCGTGGCATAGGATTTCCTCGCCGGGTCCTTCATGTCCTTGAAGGGTTCGGCAAATTGCTTGGGTGCTTGCTCGGGGTAGTGGGGGATGTTGAAAGGGGCGTATAGGAAAAAGGGTCGTTTCTTGTTTTCCTCAATGAATTGCAAGCAGCGCTTGGTCATGATTTCGGGGAAATATTGGCCGTCGGCTTTTACCGGGGTGGTGCCCTCATAGAGGTCGTGAAACCCGGAGCCGTGGAGGAAGTAGTGGTTGTAGTTGTCGATGAATCCGTCGCGTATGCCAAAAAATTCGTCGAAGCCTTGCTTCTTTGGGCCGTAGTCGCGATGCGAACCGAGGTGCCATTTGCCATAGAGAGCGGTTCGGTATCCGTGTTCCTTCAAGGCTTCGGCCAACGTGACTTCTTCGAGCGCCATGTTGATGCCCTTGGGCCCGTTCATGTCACCTTGCGTCCAGTGATTGACGCCGCTTCTCTGAGGATGACGGCCAGTCAGCAGGGCGGCTCTTGCGGGACAGCACACGGTATGGGCATAGGCTTGGGTGAACCGTACCCCGGTGGCCGCCAGTTTATCGATGGCGGGAGTGAGCAAATCCTTGGATCCGTAGCAATTGGCATCGAGGGTGCCTTGGTCGTCGGTGAACAGAATCACCACGTTAGGCTTGGCGCTAAGCCCGGCGACCAACCCGCCGACAAAAAGTAGTGCGAGGATAATTCTTACGCGCGCAGGATTCATTTCGAAATTTTACCGAAGGCTTTCCGATAATTGGGGGTTTCGTGATCCTTGGTCCTCGCCATCAGTTTCAAGAGCTCTTCGCCATATCTTGCGACAAGTTCACCATGTTCCTTGCTGTCGATGAGGTTCTTCAAGGCATCCGGATCCTTCCCGTAGTCGTAGAATTCGAAGGGAGCTCGATATAGGTAGTGCTTCACGCGCTTGGCGAGGGCGGGATCGCTTTCCGCGGCCTTGGCCATGGCCTTCCAGGTCAGACCGCTCATGGACTCATTCTTGAAGGTGGTCTTGCCGTCGTGCCAACCGTTCCATATCAAGCCGTAGCGTTTGCCTTGCA
Source organism: Opitutia bacterium (assembly GCA_002721705.1). Taxonomy (GTDB): domain Bacteria; phylum Verrucomicrobiota; class Verrucomicrobiia; order Opitutales; family Seribacteraceae; genus UBA2993. The sequence continues at coordinate 415 of PBLJ01000049.1, read as the reverse complement.
GGGAGCGCATGACGTAGGAGCGCTTTGAGGCGATGGTGTTGATGTGGGTGTAGACGAATTCCCTACCTTTTTGTTTCTTTCCCTTCAATACGGCCAGGAAGGAACGCCCGTCCATCCCCTTCATCGGGTCGAGCCCCAAGGCGTCGAGAATAGTCGGCGCAAAATCGACCCCCGCGACGAGATGCTCTGTCTCGTGGGTGCTAGGCTTGATCGTTCCGGGCCAACGGACGATCCATGGAGTCAACGTGGAATGCCTCCAGACGTTGGTCTTGGCAAAGGGAACCGGTATGCCATGGTCCGACTTGAGCATGACCAAGGTGTTTTTGGCAAAGCCGGCTTTCTCAAGCTCGACCAGGACACGGCCCACGACGTCGTCGGCCCGGCTTACGGAACTGTAGTACTGGGCGATTTCTTC
>PBLJ01000048.1 GCA_002721705.1 Opitutia bacterium | reverse complement strand
TTCCGGCCGCCTTTCTTTATCTTTATCTCCTTGATCGCGCCCTTGGCGTCGACCGTAGCTTCGGCCACCGCCTTGCTTCCCGTATCGCCTTGAAGCAAGCGATTGACGGAACGGGATCCGAAGTAAAACCCAGGTACCATCTGGACGACCACCATGATGATGATCATGACGATGGCGAAACTCAAGCGGCTACGGTCATCGTAACGTCTCCCCAAGTACTCGCTCAAGGTGTAGACGTTCATTTTGCGGTAAACCGGCAGGAAACCGTAGCAAAGCAGGAGCAGGCCGGCTATGGCGGTGATCTCGAACTGGCTCTGGGCGAACCCGACCATATAGCCTACTCCCATCATGCCGGCGATGTGATTGGCCGAGACGTTGGATCCGAATATGGAGCCGGCCACGCCCCACCAGCGGGTTTTCTTGCCGGCGAGGAAATAGTCCTCCGAGCTTTCCTCGCGTCTACCGGCCCATAAGCCGAGGCCCATTACGGTAAGAAGCGAACCAAAGAATATTACGAGGTCGGTGGTTGATAGGAAAGCGTTCATGTCAGGCTTGCAGTGGTTTGGCGGGCTAGTTCGTGGTGAAGGTTTGCGTACTTAGTTACGAGGTCAAGGACGGATCAGTCGTCGAACCATTCGTCCTCGGGATCGAAAGGGGGGACCGGCACGTTGAGGATGCGGAGGTTGCCCACGGCTCGGTGGCGGCAGCCCGGCTTGAGGTAGATCGCGGTGAGCGGCTTGACGGGGAAACGTTCGCCGTCGAGTTCGATTTCGCCCTCGCCCTCGAGCACCACGTAGATCTCGGTCATGCCCTTGTGGTAATGGACCCGGCTGTCTTGGCTGATATCGACCAGGTGCATGGAGGCCACGGCGCCCTCGACTTCGCGGAAGGCTCGACGCGAGGTGCCGCAGGGGCAGGGGACTCCGTCCACTTCGTCCAGTTGGGCGATCGCGTAGTTCTTGATCATTGCGTGATACTCTTGCCATCCCAAGAGAGAGGTCGCTTGGTGGCAATGCTCAAAAAGTTTCGTTTTTGCTTTTATCCACGGCAAGGGAACATACTGTCCGTTTATGAGAATGATTTTGGTGGTGGCTTTCCTTTTGGGCGCCTCGTCGGTGATCATCGGGGCGGCGGGAGCCCATGCCTTGGCCGACGAGCTGGCTGCGGACTCGCGGAGAGGCAACTCCTTCACCGTGGCCCTGCGCTATCATCAGTTGCATGCCGTCGTCCTGCTGATCCTCGGTTTTGCGGCCGGTCATTGGGGCGGCGTGTTTCGCCACCGTCTTCGCATCGCGGCATGGACGTTCATGGCGGGACTGGCGTTGTTTTGCGGGAGCTTGTACGGGTTCGCCTTTGGCGGACCGGAGTATCTCACCAAGGTTTCCCCGTTTGGTGGAGTTACCTTGATCATCGCCTGGCTGGCAGGGGCGTGGGCGGCCTTGGCGGCCCGAGCGTCCCGGGAGCACTAGCGTATTCAGGCGAGACCGCGGCGATCTAGGTCTTCCTCGTCGAGTCCGAGGAAATGGCCCAATTCATGGAGGTAGGTGACGCGTACCTCCTCAAGATAACGCGCTTCGTCTCCTTGGCAAAAGTCCCAAAGGTTCTCGAGGAAAAGCTGGATTTGGGGAGGCAGGGGGGCAACGGAGGGACCGTCGGGAAAGGCGTCGCCGCTGAAGAGGCCGAGGAGGTCGGGGTCCAGTCCTTCCTTTACCAAGTCTTCGCTAGGCGATGGTTCGCAGATCACGGGGAGGTCGACGGCCTTGGCCTTCAATTCATCGGGCAATCCTCCGAGGGCGGCTTGCACCTCGCGTTCGGCGAGATGGAGGATGCGTCGGTAGGTGGAATCGTCCTCGTCCATGGTGGATGAATTCATTTTAGGGGCGATAAGAGGTTCGCCAATCGCTGTGTTATCGTGCAAACCAGTCCGTGATCGACCATGAAAAAAGCAACTTTTCTTTTCCTTTGGGCTACGCTTGGCCAGTTTTTTCCCTGCTTTGGCGAGGAGGCGGCATGGCCTCAGTTTCGCGGACCCTCGGGCCAAGGCCATGCCCCCGGCTTGAACCTGCCACTGAAATGGAGTCCCACCGATAACGTTTCTTGGCGCAAGGAGTTGCCGGGAACGGCGTGGTCCTCGCCGGTCGTCCGGGCGGGCCGACTCTACCTGACCAATGCCGTGCCCAAGGGAGAGGATCATTCCCTGCGGGTTCTTTGTCTGGCCGCGGCGGACGGTAAAGTCATCTGGGACAACGAGGTCTTTTTGCTCGACGGGGCAAAAGCGCCGCGCATCCACAAGAAGAACAGCCACGCCAGCCCCACCCCCATGCTGGACGGCGACCATCTTTACGTTCATTTCGGGCACCAGGGTACCGCCTGCCTCGATCTTGCGGGCAAAGTGAAATGGAAGAAGCGGTACGACTACCCACCGGTGCATGGCAACGGAAGCTCGGCCGTCATCGAGGGAGACCTGCTCCTCTTCAGCGCCGACGGGGCCAAGGATCCTTTCCTCATGGCCCTCGACAAGAAAACCGGCGAGGTTCGCTGGAAGGCGTTGCGTGACGCCGACGCCAAGAGAAAGTTTTCCTTTTGCACGCCGCTGGTCATCGAGGTGAAGGGAAAGCGTCAGGTGATCAGTCCGGCAAGCGATTACGTTTTCTCCTACGACCTTGCCGGCAAGCCTCTTTGGAAACTCCATTATCCCGGAGGATATTCAGTCGTGCCTCGTCCGGTTTACGAAGGGGGGCTGGTCTACGTATGCAGTGGCTTCAACCAGCCTATCCTGCATGCCATACGTCCGACAGGCGAAGGAGACGTCAGCAAGACCCATTTGTCCTGGAAGACGAACAAGAGCGCCCCGCATAGCTCCTCGGTGATCGTGACCGATGATCTCTTGTTCATGGCGGCCGACAGCGGCGTGGTTTCATGCCTCGACGCCAAGAGCGGCGAGTTGGTTTGGAAGGACCGGGTTTCGGGATCCTGTTCCGCTTCCTTGTTGCACGCCGATGGACGAATCTACTTGTCCGACGAGTCGGGTAAGACCTTCGTCTTCGCGGCGGCCAGGGAGTACAAGCTGCTGGCCGAGAACGACCTCGCCGACCGTTGCCTCGCGTCGTTCGCGGCGACCGAGGGGGCGCTGTTTATTCGCACCGCGAAATACCTTTGGCGTATTGGAAAGTAGGGGGCCGCCGAGCCCCGTTCAGTCGGACGGATGGTCCGAATGCAGGTAGGAGATCGCTCCGTTGGGGTGTCGCCTGACCACAAGTATGCCGGCTCCCGCGGAAATCACTTCGTCGTCCGCCACCACGTCGAAGGCGTGGTGGCGACGCCATCCTCCCGTGCTGATGACCACTTGCGGAGCGCCGACGTAGCCGGTGCCTCCGTCCTCGATGGTGATGGCCGTCACGATGCCTCCGGCAACCGTGGCCGAGCCATGGCCACCAGTGCCTCCTCCCCCCACGAAATAAACCTTTGCGTCGGAGGTGTACCCAGCTCCACCGTCGGTCAAGGTGAGGTCGGCGGCGGTTATGGCGTTGGTGGGCCCGGTGCCGGCCACGGCGGTGGCGGTGGCCGCGGTGGTGATGCCCACGTTCACGTTGGCGTGCCAATAAGTGGTCCATACTCCGCGGTCCAGGATACGCAGGCTGTCGGCGGTTTCCTCGTCGTCGTCTGCATACCACTTGGTACCTGCGGAGACGTCGGTCGAGAGGTTGGAGGAAGCGACCAGTTCGGTTAACAGCACGTCCATGCCGAAGGGATTGTTCTGGAGGCGTTTTGCGCCGCTCGCGGGCAACATGGACCTCATGTCGACGGAAAGCAGGTTGCCGCTGAACTCGAGGTCCAGGTCGGAAGTCGTCCGACGAGCCAGGATGAACGCCTCGTCGGGATAGATCACGACGTCGTTGGATACGCTGCCGTTGCTTTCCCGTTTCCACTCCGTTCCGTCGTTGTAGAACGCGACGTAGCCGCTGTCGGGATCGGCATCAGTGGCGGAAGGGTCGTAGAGATAGACCAAGTCGGCGGTGGTCGAATTACCGTCAGCGAGGAGGCAGGAGGTGGTGCCGAAGACCGAACCGAGGGTGTGGGCGGGAACGACTTCCACGCTGACGTCTTGGGAGAAAAGGGTGGTGAGGTCTTCTCCGGTGAGGTTTTCAAGGGTGATGGTCGTGCCGTCGTTGGCGGTGATGAGGAAAAATCGACCTTCGTTGTCTCCACCGGTTTCGGTAACGCGCAGGAAGTGAGGACCGCCATCGATCGTGACCGTGGGCGCGACGGTATATCCCAAGCCGTTCACGGTGAGGTCGATGCTGGTAATGGAGCCACTGACCACCGTTGCGGTGGCTTCGGCGTTGATTGCGGTGAGATGATCCACTCCGGAATCGGGATAAGCGATTTTCACTTCCGGGGTGGAAACGTAACCGGATCCCCCGTAATCCACCGTTATGCTGGTCAGGTTGCCGTCGATCAAGTCGATCACGGCGGTTGCTCTCGCTTGGGAAGACGCGAAGACGCCGGGAGTAAAAGGATCCAAGTTGATGTGGGGTGACTCCTCGTCCTGGATCTGGGAAAAGGTCAAGACGTTCCCCGCCACCGAAAAAACGGCCCCCTGAAACACCGCGTCCTCGCTCAGCGACACCCCGGCCACCAGGTAGGTCGGTTCGTCCGTGGCATCGGCGGCATCGAGGCTTATGGAGACCGTGCCGACCAGCCCACCCACCTGACCCCATAGCGAAGCTTGGGTGGCGAAAAACAAAAGTACCACCTGTCCCAGCCGGGTTCTGGAAAATAGTTGGGTCATTACTTATTTATTAGTATTGTCACTCGACTCGAAAAGAAAAGGTCAATCTCGCACGCTTTGAGCTCGCCCTGTCCTTGGCTTTGCGTACCCATTGGCGAAACGATTACTTTTCGCGTTCCATGAGGTTTCTTTCCATCACGGCTTTTTTTTCAGCTTTGTCGGCCTTTGCCCTTGCCCCGGCTTTTGGAGAACCTGAATTCCCGAGTTTCCGAGCGGCGCCTCACGAATACCTCAAAAGGACACCGAACGATGCATTCACGCAAGTCTTGGATGACATACACTCGGGCAAGGCCAAGCTGGATCACACCAGTGAAAAAGCGTACTTGAAGAGCCTCATGGGGACGCTGGGCATCTCTCCTTCCAGCCAGTTGCTTGTTTTTTCCACGACCAGCCTGCAACTCAGCAGGATTTCTCCCCGTAATCCCCGAGCCATCTATTTCAACGAGGACGTCTACCTGGGCTGGGTGCCGGGGGGGCAGATCGAGATGATCGGGATCGACCCGCAATGGGGAGCCATCACCTATATGTACGATTTGCCGAGGACGGAGACTCATCCCGAAATACTCCGGGCCACTCGCTGCATGAACTGCCACGCCTCTTCCGACGTAGGCGGCGCCCCCGGTCTATTGATCAGTTCCGTCGTGCCCGGTCCCGGCGGGGGCAGCCTGGACGCTTTCCGACAGGAACGAACCGGGCACGGAATCCCGTTTTCGGAACGTTTCGGTGGGTGGCATCTGACTGGAAAACATGGCATCGACGAGCATTGGGGGAACCTCACGGGTGAATTGTCTCCCGCCGGTCTCAGGAAAATCGCCAATCCGCTTGGGCAGAGCTTTCGGCTCGATCGTTACCCCGTGGCAACAAGTGACGTCTTGGCCCATTTGTTGTTGGAACACCAAGTGGGATTCATCAATCGTTTCATTTCCGCAACTTATCGCGCCCGGGCCGTCCTCGCGGGAACCGTGCCGGAGATCGCCCCTCCCCAGACGGACGCTTTCCTCGATGCGGAAGCCGCTGCTCTCGTTCGCTATGCCTTGTTTGCCCAGGAGGCGAAGTTTCCAAGTGGCGGCATCGCGGTCGATCCCGAACTGAGCAGGCATTTCCTTTCTCGAGCCCAAAGAACCAAGAAGGGGCTGTCCTTGCGCGACTTCGACCTGAAAACGCGGATCTTCAAGCATCGCTGCAGTTACATGGTACGTTCCGCCTCTTTTCAGGGCATGCCCAAGGAATTGAAGGCTCGTGTCTTTCATCACATGGACCTCGCCTTGCGGGTGGACAATCCCTTGCCTGCGTACGCCTACTTACCCGCCGCTGAAAAACGAGCCATTCGGGAAATCCTGCGGCAAACCTTGTCCGGTTTGCCCAAAGGGTGGTGAGCGCAAAAAAAACGGGCGTCCTTTGCAGGACACCCGTTCTTTAAATTGAGAAGAGAAAAGCCTTCTACTTTTTCTTCTTGTCGGCTTTAGCTACTTCGGCGCCGGCTTTCTTCCATCCGGAGATACCCGCGGAGAGGTGCTTGACGTTGGTGTAACCGAGCTTTTCGGCCGCCGCGGCGCCACGTTTGTAAGCTCTGCAACCAGGGCCGCCACAGTAGGCAACGATGAGGGTTTTCTTGTCATCGGGGAGGGCCTTGGCCAAATCCTTGGTGGAAGAGAGGTGGATGGCGGTAGGGATATGGCCCTTTTTGAAGGAACCTGCGCCATTGACGTCGATCACGGCTACTTTGCCGTCCTTGATGGCGGCTTGGAGATCCTTGATGCTGATGTCTGGGTATTCACCGCCATATACGGTGGCCGCGAAGAGAGCTGCGACAAAGAAGGAGAGTACTTTTTTCATAGGTTTGAGTATTGGTTGGGTTTGGATTTCCCCAATAGGGAATATTTAGATGCGTTTACCAGTAGACTGGCTTCTTCTCGTTCGCAACCTCATTTCACCCTTGTCTTGGTCTTTTTAGGAAGGAGTTCAATCCTCGCCCAAGCAATAGAGGTGGTGGGATCCGCGCAGGAAAATGCGTTGGCCGGCGATGGCGGCGGAGGCATTGATTGCCTCGTCCAGCTTGTTGAGGGCGAGGACGCGGGGTTCGGCTCCGTCGTCGAGGACGAGCGTGGCGCCGGTTTGGTCGGTGAGGTAGATACGACCTTTGGCTACGACCGGGGATGCGTAGAGGTTGAGCAGGCCGGGCAAGCGGAACGGGCCGCTTGGCTCGTTGCCCGTTTTCGCATCCAGTCGCGAGAGGATGGCTTGGTAGTGGCGCAGGAAATAGACGTGTCCGCGGTAAAGCATGGGGGAGGGTACGTAGGGTGTGCGTTGTCGGCGGGCCCACAATACGTGATCGCTGCCCGAGAGGTCGCCTTTGGCTCCTGACAGGCGAATGGACAGCATGGCTTGGCGGACGTAGCTACTGCCTGCGATCAATATGCCGTTGGCGGCAACCGGCGAGGCCACCACGTTGTTGGAGAGTCCGCCACAGGACCAAAGGATCTTGCCGGTGGCGAGGTCATAGCCTCGCAAGGCGGTCGATCCACTCACTATGACTTGGGGCTTGCCGTCCACTTTCACGATCAGCGGGGTGGCCCAGGAGGTGACCTCGTCTCGGGCTTGGCGCCAGCGTTCTTTGCCTGTCTTGGCGTCCAGGGCCACGATGAAGGAGTCGCCTTCGTGGTCCCAGTTCACGACGAGAGTGTCCTCGTGCAGGGCGGGCGATGCTCCTTCGCCATGGCCATGCTTGACCAGCATGTCCCCGAAATCCTTTTCCCAGAGCAGTTCACCCTTGGTGGAGAGGCAGTAGAGCCCGTTGGAGCCGAAGAAGGCATAGAGGCGTTCACCATCGGTTACGGGGGAGGCGGATGCCCAGGTGCCGCTCTCGTGGGCGCTTTGGTGAGGTTGCGCGTTGCGGAGAATTTTCTGCCAAAGAGGCTTGCCCGTTTCCCGGTCCAAGGCCATGGCGATGAATCGTGTCATTTTCTCTGGGTCGAGGTTGTTGTGGGCTCCGGCGGGTTGCTCGGGAACTGCCAGCTTTTCACCATGAGCCACTGCCGAGATTACGAATACCTTGTCTCCCCAGACGATGGGGGAGGCGTGGCCATGGCCGGGGATCGGGGTTTTCCATTGCAGGTTTTTCTTTTCGCTCCATTCAAGCGGGGGCGTGGCCTTGGGGGCTTCTCCGGTGCCTAGGGGGCCACGCCATTGACCCCATTGCTCGAGGGCGTCGAGTACGGGCGGTTCCGAGGGTTGTCCTTGAGCGGTGACCGCGCAAAGAGCGACTGCGAGAATGCCTGGGAGCCTGCGCTCCATGGCTTATTTCCTCATGTCCAGGCAAACAAGATCCCCACGGGCGTTGCGAAGGTAGAGCCTGCCGTTGGCCAGCACGGGGCTGGTCCAGCATCTTCCACCGATGACCTGCTCGCGTACGCTGGGAGCGAAGCCTTTCGACGAAACCGGAGCAATTGCGAGTTCGCCCTTTTGGCCGAGAGCCACGATTTGGTTGTCGGCCACGATGAGCGAACCCACCTGCAGGTTGCTGCGGTCTCGCCATTGCTCCTTGCCCGTGGAGAATTGCATGCAGACTAAATCTTTGGGGCCTGCCATGTGAACGTTTCCGTCGAAGCCGTAGAGGTAGTCACCCACGAGGACCGAGTTGTTCATATGGTTGGACATGGTCTTGTTTTCATAGATCTTCAGCAGTGATCCCTTCTTGAGCTGGAACAAGGCGCATCCGCGGCGGTAGCCGGTGGATACGAATATCTTGTCTCCGCGCACGATGGGGGTGGTGGAGTTCGTGCGGTAGGAGGTTTCCCATTTCTCGAAGGCGAGGGTGGCCCCGTCCTCGGCGTCCAGAACAACGAGTCCATCCGTCTTGAGGGTGGCGATCCAAGTCTTGCCTCCTTGTTTGAAAGCGATGGGGGTGCCGTAGGCGTGGCGATACTTTTTGCTTCGCCAAACCTCCTTGCCGGTTTTCTTGTCGAGGGCGAAGGTGTGGGCGGCCTCGATGATGAGCAGGTCGCCCAGGACGTAGGGTGAGCCGGCAAAGCCCCATTCGGGCGGTCGCTTCATGCCGGCTTCCTTCATCATGTCCTTTGTCCACGCCAATTTTCCCGTGGCGGCGGAGTATGCATTGAGGCGTCCGTCCTTGCTTATGGTGTAGACGTTCTTTCCGTCGACGGTGGGGGTGGCGCAGGGTCCACCCTCGTGGAGGTAGTCGACGATGGCGGCCTCATAGGAATCCTTCCAGATTTCCTTGCCGGTCGCTGCGTCGAGGCACCATACGGTTTCCTTGCCGCCTGATTTACGACCATCGTGGCCCATGGTGAAGAGCTTTCCGTCGGCCACCGAGACGGTGGAGAACCCGACGCCGAGCTTGGCTTTCCAAGCGACCTTCTCGAGGTTTGCCTTCCATCCTTTCTCCGAGGAGACGCCGGTGCCGGCGGGCCCATGCCAGCGGGGCCAGTCGTCGGCTGCAAGCGAACAACTGATTGTCAAAGTGAAGGCAAGGAGGAAGAACTTACTCATAGAAGCAAAGTCTTGCCGAGCTTTGCTTATTATCAAGCCTTCTCTGCCGACAAATTCGTGATTCAGCGCATGGCGCGGGCTTCCAGCAAGAACAGGATTTCGCGATTCTTTTCTTGTGCGGGGCCCCGGAAAATCATGGTCTTTTTTCTGCCCAAGGTGACCGAGGTGCTCAGTTTCCAAGTCCAGAACTTGGGTACCTTGATACCGGCCCCGAATTCCTCGTAGCCCAGAAATTCCGTGATCTTGGGTATCAATTCGATCTGGATTCGGTCGTATTTAGGATCGTGGCGGGGCGCAAGGTCGACCTTCACGCCGACGTGTCGAAATCCAGGGTCTTCGTCGTCGGGAGCAACCTTTCCGAATCGAGGTACGGGCGCTTGTTGGTCGGGTTTACCCCTTGCGCCACCGTCTCGTTGTTGAAAGTCCGTTGGATAGATCATCTCCTCACCCACCGAAATGGAGGCAGCTAGTCCGTCCATGGTTACTACCCGCGGAGAGTATCTGAGTTCGACCCCACTTTCTTCGAGCAGGGCTTCCAATGCCTTGGTCGCCAAGTCGCTCTCGATCTGGGTTCCCGAAACCACGCCTTCGGCTACGCCGAGTTTCCGGAAAATGGCGTCCAAGGTTCCTTGGGGACTTTCGATGAACTTGCAAGTGACGCTGATTTGGCGGGCTATGTTCTCGTCTAGAGCGAGCAGAATCTCCGTCATTTTTTCCAGGGACGCTTGGTCATGGGTAGCAATGACTTGAAACCCGTCGAAGACGAACTTGTGGCCCTTTTTTTCATCGAATGCGACGCCTGCCCGGAGGAAATAGTCTTTTATGCGAGCCGCTTGGTCGTTGGGAGCGGCGGCTTTGCCACCTCCAAATGGGTCTGGAGCAGTCCCCGGGCGAGGGCCTGCAGGGCGTCCGCCAGTCATTCTTTGGATCATGCCTTGGGACAACTCGAAGAAACGGGTCACCAAATTTCCGGCCTTTCCTTCCACCTTTCGCTGAGGGGGGTGGACCACGACCGCGTTCCCTCTTACCTCGTATTCCCAGTTCACCATCTCGGTGATGAAATCGAGCATTCGCCCGAGGCTCATTTTATTGAGCTGAATGGTGACTTTTGGCTCGGGGGCGCCTTGCGGCATGATAATGATCGTGACTCCCTTGGCGGCGGGGTTGGGCTCGGTCGGGTCTTGCAGGCGGGAGTAAGCGCTCAGGGTGGAGAGTACTTTGGAAAGGGGGGTATCGAAGAAATTCACGCCCGGGATTTGGATTTGCCCGATCTTTTTGGCCAAGGAAGCCTCGGGTGGCGCTTGGCAAGCGTCCAGAGGCTCGTCGTTGTTCAATGTTTCCGTAGCGGAGAGCTGGTCGCGGCAGGGGGCGTCGTCAAGGCCATGAAGGTTTACTATCAGGGCGAGGCCGGCGGCGAAGGGAGCAAGAAGCCATTTCATATTTTCAAGAATATGCCAAAGGCGCTGCCGAGGCAAGTCAAGTTGAGGAAAGGCATGGTGGTTGCAACCTTCAAAGGGATGTCCGAATCTCGTGGTCTCGAGGCTTTTTTGGAGTTGTGATCACGGGAAGTAGTCCTAGAAGTATTTGTTTGAACCTGACTGGGGTTACACGCATGGAGATTTTCTTGCACATCGGCGGTGAAAACCAAGGTCCTTTTTCCGAGGATCAGGTAAAAGCCAAGTATGGATCGGGTGAAGCGGGTCCGGATACCTTGGCTTGGAAGGATGATTTGGATACGTGGTATGCTCTCTCCAGTGAGAAGTTCGCTTTTCTTGGCTTGGCTTCGCCCGCCCCCGCGGATCCCGAACCCAAGGATGCTCCTGAACCGGAAGCCGCGCCTGAGCCGTCTTCATCGCCTGAAGCTGCAACCAGTGCCGAGGAGACCGCGACCGCGCAGCCTGCAGCCGATGATATTTCCACTGGTCCTGCCCAAGAACCACAACCTGAGGGCGAAGCGGTTCCCGCTGTAGTCGAGGAAAGCCTCTCTGCGGAAGAGGAGGAGGAAGCGGAGCCGGCGCCTGATCCCGCCGAGTTGGCCGCGGCCTCCGCAGCCTATGACAAGGCCAATGCCTTTGAGCCGCGATCTCGAGACGTATTGCATGCGGAAATGGTTCGTCTCAAGCAGGAGCACGACAAGGTATTGATGCCCGAGATAGGTCGTACTGCGGTGGAGCAAGGCATTCGCGTGAGCGGAGCCACGGAAATTTTAACCCGTATCGAGGATCTTCGACAAAAAGACGATCAGTATAAATTGGAGCAAGCCTACGTTTCTTATGCGCATGCCGTTGTTTCGGCAGGCTATGACGAGCCAGCCCTTGCCGAGTTGATTCAAAAGGAGCGTTTGCTTGCCGAGCAAATGCTTAACCTCCATGCGGAAGCCAAAGGTTTGAGAGAAGCCAAGAAGCCAGGTGGCGCCTTGAAATGGATTTTGGTCGTGGTTGCGCTGTTGGCCTTGGCCGGCGTGGTCGCCTTGATCTACTTCAACACCCAGTGAGCCGGTCAGCGGTCGAATGACATCGGAAGCCCGCGGGTAGCTTCGCGCAATCGTCCTCTCCGCCAAGCGATTTTGCCGGACACCACGGTCGTGTCGATAGTGGAACCGAAGGTTTCGCCCTCGAAGGGAGACCACCCGCACTTGGACAACAAGTTTTCCCTTTTCACCTGGTTTGGTTGGTTCAAATCGATCAGGACGAAGTCCGCCCAGTAGCCTTCTCGCAGGTAGCCGCGGTCTTCAATCTGGAAAAGGTCGGCCACGGCATGACTGGTCTTCTTGACGATGGTTTCCAATGACAATTGCCCTTCCCGATACAACTCTACGAGGATTGGCAGGCTATGTTGGACGAGGGGCAATCCCGAGGGGCACTGGAAATAGTCGGCTTGTTTTTCGTCTCGGGTATGAGGGGCATGGTCGGTGGCCACCACGTCAATGCGATCGTCGTTGAGCGCTTGCAGGAGAGCCTTTCGATCCTTGGCGGTTTTCACCGCCGGGTTGCATTTGATCATCGCTCCGCGGTTCTCGTAGTCGTCTTCGTCGAGGTAAAGATGGTGGACGCAAGCCTCGGCGGTTATTTTTTTATCCGCTACCGGGCCGGTGTCGAAGAGGTCGAGCTCTTCCGCTGTCGTCAGGTGCAGGACGTGCAAACGGGCATCGTGTCGACGAGCCAATTCCACGGCTAGGGAAGACGAGCGAAGACAAGCTTCTCGACTCCGGATTTCGGCGTGTAGGTGGAAGGGCACTTCGTCACCGTACTCGGCCCGGGCGATTGCTTCGTTCTCCAAGATGGTAGGCGTGTCCTCGCAATGAGATGCCACCAAGCAGGGAGCGTGATCAAAAAGCCCTTCCAGTACCGTCTCGTCGTCGACCAGCATGTTGCCTGTGGAAGAGCCCATGAAAACTTTTATGCCTGCGATTTCTTGCGGAGGAGCCGCTTTGACGTCTTCCAGGTTGTCGTTCGATGCCCCTAGGTAAAAGGCGTAGTTAGCGATGGAGTCCCGACCCGCGATGGCAAGTTTCTCGTGGAGTCTCTCCATCGAGGTAGTGGGTGGCGATACGTTGGGCATCTCCATGAAACTGGTGACGCCACCGGCCACGGAGGCGCGTGATTCGGTGGCGATGGTTGCCTTGTGCGTCAGGCCCGGTTCCCTGAAATGAACCTGGTCGTCGATCAGTCCGGGAATCAAGTGCAAGCCGGATGCGTCGATCACTTCATCGGCAACCAAGGAGGAGAGGTCCGGCCCGATCCTTTCGATCCGGCCGTTGCGCGCCAGCAAGTCGCTTTCGGAGCAAGAACCTTCGTTGACGATTTTCGCGTTAAGAACCAGTAGGGAATTCATCCTATCGGTTCCAAGGCATTTTCCGAAGAATCTTGTTTAGCCCGCAAAATCCCGTGATTCCGGAAAAGAAAAGCCCGAGACCAAGGAAACCGGGTACCGCCAACCACCATTCAGGCTGGGTCGGCATGAACCACAAGCTTGCGCAGCTCACCAAGATCACGAGCCCGACCAACATGCGAACTTGTCGTTCCACAGCGATGCTGCCCTTGCGCCGAACCAAGGGGAATTCGGCGTCCTCCCAGGAGCGGATGCCGCCTTGCAGGATACTCACTTTCTTGAACCCTGCATCCAGAAGCTTGCGAGCCAGCAAGGCGGCCCTGCGTCCAGAGAGGCACATGGCGCAGATTTCCTGGCCGTTGACCGATTCCTTCAATTGCTCGATCGTTTTATCATCAACGGAATCCAACGGCAGCAAGGTGGCGTGCTCGACGTGAATTTTACTATATTCAGCCGGTGTGCGTACGTCCAGCAACACGACTTCTTCTTTCTCGAGTCTTTTTTTGAGGACGCGAACGTCCATGGCATGCATGGAAGGCTTCATTCCCTTACCTGTCCCGTTCCCAGTACGTGATATTTATAAGTGCAGAGCTCGCGCAGGCCCATGGGCCCGCGGGCATGAAGACGATCGGTCGAGATACCGATTTCCGCTCCCAGGCCGAACTCGAAACCATCCGTGAACCGAGTGCTGGCGTTCCAATAGACCGAGGAAGAATCAACGGCCTCCATGAACCTCTTGGCATGATCTTCGTCCTTCGTGACTATGGCGTCACTGTGCCCGCTGCCATACCGATTGACTTGTTCAATGGCGTCTTCCAGGGAGTCGACCACCTTCACCGCCAGGACGAGGTCATGGAATTCCTCGTGATAGTCGGCCTCGGTGGCATCCTTGAGCCCATTCGAACCCGTAGCACCCTGCAACGCCGTTCGCGTACGGTCGTCCACCCGCAACTCGACGCCTTCTTTTCGCAGGCTGTCAGTGGCGGAGGGTAGAAAGTCGGTGGCGGCGCCTTGGTGGACGAAGAGGTTCTCGATCGCATTGCAGACCCCGGGTCGCTGACATTTTGCATTGATCGTTATCTTTCGAGCCAGCTCGAGGTCAGCTTCCGAGTCGACGTATAGGTTGCAGACTCCCTTGTAGTGCTTGATGACCGGAATCCTGCTGTTTTCCGCGACAAAGCGTATGAGGCCTTCTCCGCCTCGTGGAATAATGCAGTGAACGTAATCGTCGAGTCGGAGCAGGTGCTCGAGGGCTTTTCGATCCGTCGTTGGGATGAGAGTGGATGCATCGGGGTTCACCCCATTTTCCTCCAGGGCATGCCTGATGATTTCGCTCAATGCCTTGTTGCTGTGGAAGGCTTCCTTGCCGCCGCGAAGAATGCTGACGTTGCCTGACTTCAAGCACAACACGGCGCAATCGATGGTTACGTTGGGGCGCGATTCGTAGATGATGCCAATGACTCCCATGGGGGTTCGCACCTTGCGAATCTCAAGGCCATTGGGGCGAGTGGAGCGCTCCATTTCCTCGCCCACTGGATCGGGCAATGCAATGACTTGGCGAACCCCTTCGGTCATTCCGGCAATGCGTTCAGGCGTGAGAGCAAGCCTGTCGAGCATGGCATCGCTCAGCCCGTTTTCACGGCCCGCGTCCAGGTCCTTCCGGTTTTCGCTCAAGAGAGCCGCGGACGAGGCTTCCAATCCAGTGGCGATGCTTTGCAAAATCGCATTCTTGGCTTGCGTGTCCATGGTTGCCAATTCCCTTGAAGCGTCCAAGGCGCGCACGGCTAAGGAAGTGGTCAATTCTGCGATGTCCTCACTCATCGTTTACGATATACACGGACTAATTTAGTTCACGAAAAACGAACGTCGAGAAAAACTCCGCGCGCGTGCGAATTTTTCCTCATCTGGGCTTCAATCGATTCGGATGATGCGATGCAGCTGCTTCGCTCTCTCCTCGATGGCGGCGGCGCCGGCCGATTCCAGACGATCACACCCGAATGCTTCCACGGTGAGACTGGCCACGGCGGTGCCGTATATCATCGCTTCCTTGATGGCGGGGAAATCCCTTTGGTTTCGCGATGCAAGTCTCCCAAGCAGAGCCCCGGCGAAGGAGTCTCCCGCTCCCGTTGGGTCCCTCAGTTCAGTAACCGGGTAGGCGGGCAGAGCGAAGAGACCGTCCTCGTGGAAAAGGATGGCTCCGTGTTCGCCTTTCTTTACGATGACCGTCTCCGGACCCATTTCACGGAGCTTCTTGCCGGCCAGGATGACGTTTTGTTCTCCAGTGAGGTCTTCTGCCTCGGAATCGTTGATGACGAACAAGTTGACCCGTTTGATGAGGCTCAAGAGAGCATCGCGCTCAATGTCTATCCAAAGGTCTATGGTGTCGGCCAAAACATAGGAATCCTTGCTTTCGAGCTGGTCTAGGACATGGGCTTGCAAGGCGGGATGAATGTTGCCGAGCAAGACGTATTGCGCGGATCGATAGTTTTCGGGTAGGTCCGGCCGGAATCGTTCGAAGACGTTGAGCTGTATGTCGAGGGTGTCTCGTCGGTTGAAGTTTTCGTGGTACTGGCCTTTCCAGAAGAAAGTGGGGCCGCTCTCGTCGCGCTGAAGGCCTTCGAGGTCGATGCCGCGTGAGCGCAGTCGCTCCAGGTGTTCATCCCCGAAATCGTTGCCGATCACTCCCACCATGAGCGGTTCCGTGAAGTAACTGGCCGCGAAGGAGCAGTAGGAGGCGGCTCCGCCCAGTATCCCCTCTTGGGATGCGTGCGGGGTGACGACGTTGTCGAAGGCCACGGATCCAATCACGAGGACGGGCTGGGCTTCGGCTTGGTTTTCAATGCGATCTATCATACTCGAGTTACTGGAAAGGTGCTGGCCAGCACCACTTGGTCGTCGATTTCGATGACGATGGCGTAATTGCCGGGTTCCTCGAAATCTAGGCCTTGGATGTCATTGATCAGGTTGATTCTTTGGGCTGGGTTCTCTGCCTTGAATTTTTTCTCTATGATCGTGCGGGATTCTTCCATGGGCAAGCCGATGCTTATCTTGAGCTGGTGCGAGCCCGAGGTCAGGTCGGAAAAAGACAGGAACCAAACCATGCGAGGATGGGAAATGGGGAATTCCTTGGCTCGAATGTTGGTGAATATACCGAGCAGGGTATGCTTGCCGGTGGCAGGGTCTACGTAGACGGCGTCGCAGGTGACCCAAGCGAGAACTTGCGGTTTGGTGGACATGAATTGAGCTGGGAGTCTATGGAATGCGTCAACTTGAGGCAAGACCGCTTCGCTCCAGTAAAGCTTGGGGATCGGGGTCGCGACCCATGAAGGCGCGGAACAGATCCTCGGGCGGTTCGGAGTTGCCTTTGCTGAGGATGTCCTTGCGGAACGCCTTGCCGACCGACGAGTCCATGATGCCTTCCTTCTGGAAACGGGTGAAGGCGTCGGCATCGAGTACCTCGGCCCATTTGTAGGAATAGTAGGCGGCAGCGTATCCGACGGGTGAAGAGAACAAGTGGTTGAATCGGTGTACACCGGAGGGCGGCTTGGTTTTTCGTTGGGCGACGTATCCCTCGAGAGCTTGCTCGATGGCCGTTTCCAAGTCCTCGTAACCGTCGATGGCCATGCGGCGATGGAGTTCGAGGTCCATTTTGCCAAAGGCCAGTTGGCGCATCATTGCATTGCCCGCCATGTAGTTGCGGGCTCGGAGCATTTTTTGGAATAGTTCCTCGGGAATCGGGTTTCCTGTTTCATGGTGACGGGCGAACAGGTCGAGGCTTTCGCGTTCCCAGCACCAGTTCTCCATAATCTGCGAAGGCAATTCCACGAAGTCCCATGCGACGTTCGTACCATTGAGATCCTTGTACTTCACCTCGCCGCATAGGTGGTGCATGAGGTGGCCGAATTCGTGAAACACGGTTTCCACCTCGTAGTGGGTGAGCAATGCCGGCTTGCCCTTGGAGGACGGCGTCATGTTGCCGCACATCAGCCCGAGGTGCGGAGAGGGCAGGCCGTCTTCCTCGTTTGGCTCGCCTGTTCTCAGCGAATTCATCCAGGCGCCCCCTCGCTTGCTTTCCCTAGGATGCCAGTCGGCGTAGAAGGATCCCATGTGACGGTCGTTTTCCGCATCGAAGACGTCGTAGAACTTGACCTCGGGATGCCAGACTTCGGCGGGTTCCGATTCGTTCGCTTCCACGGTGGTTGCGACTGCTCCCTCGAAGAGAGTGGAGCGTTCTTTGATTCGCAGGCCGAAGACTTTAGTTACCAGTTCGAACATGCCGCCGAGCACCGAGTCGATAGGGAAATAAGGGCGTAGCTCCTCGTCGTCGAAGTCGAAGAGCGCCTTTTTTCTCTTTTCGATCCAGTAGGAGACCGCCCAAGGTTCCAGTAATTCCTTGGCTTGGCCTGTTTCGGTTGCCTTGTAGGCTTCCAGTTCCTCGTTTTCACGATGGAAGGCTTCGGCCGTCTTGCCTTGCAGGTCGCTCACGAAATCATCGGCTCTAGCTCCATTCTTGGCCATTCGTCGGGAGAGTACGACGTCCGCAAAGTCCTTTTTCCCCAGCAAACCGGCTTTTTCGGTTCGCAGTCTAAGGATCTTGCGAATCAACTCGGTATTGTCGCGCTCGCTTTCGCGGCCGACTTGGCCCGAAGCTTCCCAGACTTGGCGGCGCAAGTCGTCGTCGTCGAGGTATTGCAAGAGAGGCATCATGGAGGGAATGTGCAAGGTGAAGCGCCAGCGCGATTGTCCTTCGTTCTCTCCGAGCTTTTGAATTGCGGCTTGGCGGGCATTGGCTTGCGCCACCTCGGGCAAACCGGCCAACTTTTCCTCGTCCTCGATAACGAGATCCCACGAATTGGTCGCATCGAGGACGTTTTCGGCGAACTTTTGAGTGACTTGCGCCAATTCCGTGGAGAGAGCTTCCAAGCGTTCCCTTTTTTCCGGAGGCAAGTCGGCGCCCTCCTCGCGAAAGTCTTCCACGGTTTCCTCGAACAATCTCTTGTCCGTTCCCTCCAGTGCCTTTGCCTCGTCCGTTTCGGAGAATGCCTTCAGTATGGACCACAACTTCTGGTCGAGCGGAATCTTCGCGTAGAACGCCGTCACTTTTGGCAGCATTTCATTGTAGGCGGCGCGTAGTTCATCGGAATTCCGGACTGCATCCAGGTGATTCACCCTTCCCCACGCTTCGTTTAGCTCGTCGAGGGCTTCCCGCCCCGCTTTCACTACGTTGTCGAAGGTTGCCTCACTGGGTTGCAGCGACCGTATGGCGGCGAGGTTTCGTTCGGCTCGCTCGAGAGCTAGCTCCATATCGGGTACTACTTTGTCGGGAGTCAATTCCGACCAGTCGATGGCAAAGGAAGGGTCAAGGAAGGGATTATTCATGAGTTGAACAAGGCATGATTGCTTCCTTGTTCATCAAGACAAGACGAAAGCGGAACGCATTCCTCCTTGAGCATCCCGTTAACATAGGCATTTTGGTTCGCTTGTATGACTGATCGAACCCATGAAGCCTTGGTTTATGATGAACTTGGCGATCCAAGCGAAGTGCTTCGCTTGGAGAAACTCCCCGTTCCCGACCTCGGGAAAGGCGAGGTAAGGGTGCGGATGCGGGCGGCGGCTATCCATCCATCCGACTTCGGCATGATCGCGGGGTCCTACGAGCGGCTGCGCCAATTGCCTTCCATCGCCGGTCGCGAAGGGGTGGGGGAGGTCGCCGAGGTCGGCTCCGGGGTGGACAAAAAGTTGATTGGCCGCATGGTGTCGCTGCCGGAGGATCAGGGAGCATGGTCGGAATGCTTTGTCATGCCTGCCGAGGATTTGTTTTTCCTGCCCATCGGGTTGCCATACGATCAGGCGGCGCTTGCATTGCTCAATCCCCTGACTGCTTGGCGTTTGCTCCATGACTTCGAATACCTGAAGGAAGGTGACTGGATCATCCAGAACGCGGCCAATTCGGCGGTCGGAGTGGCCGTGATCCAACTGTCCAAGCACCTCGGGCTACGCACCGTGAACGTGGTGAGACGCGAAGAACTCCGTGAAGACTTGCTTGGCGCGGGAGCGGACCTCGTGGTGATCGACGACGATGATTACCCCGACAGTCTGCTTGACTGCACGAATGGCAAGGAGCCCAAGCTTGCCTTGAACTCGATCGGAGGACCCAGCGCCCTGCGGCTTGCCAAGACGCTTTCGCCCAGTGGCGTGCACGTCACTTTCGGCGCCATGACAGGTGAATCCATTCGCTTCCCGACGAGGAGCTTGATTTTCAACGACGTCCGCTTCGTCGGCTTTTGGCTGGACCAATGGAGGCGAAGGCAATCCCCCGAAAAAATCCATGAGGCCTGCGAGGAAATCCTTTTCCTGGCTGCGACCAACGTCCTGCAAAGTCGGATTGAAGCGACTTTTCCGCTGGCTGACTATGAACAAGCTTTGGCCAAGGCGAAAGAGCCTCGTTTCGGCAAAGTCTTGTTTACCCAAGGAGCTGAACTTTCTTGAACACGCCCTCCTCCCTACCAGACTCGCTCGCTGTCAATTTTCTTGCCTCCTACGCCGACCGTCCATTAACCCCGCATTACTTTTTTCGGAAAATGGATTCCTCTATAACTGAAAGCCAATTGGCGAATCATGCCTGATGCACGGCGACTTATTTAACAATGACTTCACGGCTATCTGTCTCTTTTAGGCTATTCCTCATCGCAACTTGCCTCGTGTTCGCCTTGTCGGGTTGCCAAAAGCCACTTGAACGCAAACTCATGATGGCGGTGGACCAAAATGCCACCGTGGAACGGAATGGAACCCTTTATCACTTGGACAGAGGCGAAGTCGTCAATGGTTACGTTAAGGATGAATCAGCCGGACAGGAACATCGCATACTCTATCAGGTCAGGGATGGGATACGAAGTGGTGAATTCCTCTCTTGGCATGCCAATGGAAGAAAACACCTGCAAGGGGCTTATCTCGACGGGCTCATGCATGGAGCTTGGACAAGTTGGGACGCCAATGGCACCAAACTCTGGGAAAACCATCGCCAAGAGGGGGAATTGCACGGCAAGGTCACTTGGTGGTATGATAATGGATTCAAGAAATTCGAATGCACTTACGACCTGGGAAAGAAGGAAGGTGAGGAAATTGTCTGGCTGCGGAATGGTCTGATCGGGCAGCGTCGCAATTATCGCAAGGGACAAAAGGATGGCAAATGGTCCACGTGGGATCACAAGGGTCGCCTCATCGAGGAGAAAATCTATCGCGACGACAAATTGATCGAGAGCAAGAAACTCCCGGATTTTTTCTTGCAACAATAACCGTAGGCCTTCCTTGAATCGGTACTGGATCCTTTGTTTGGATCCAGAACGTCGCTTCTTCCTCTCCTTTTTTCTTCTCGAAAAAGATTCGGGTCACTTGCGTTTCCAAGGTTTGTCGGTATATTTAAGTTAAATATGCTTCTACTTGAATCTCAACGAAGGAGTTGCAGTCAATGAAACGCATCCACGTATTGGAAGACTACAATCGGGGTCGCAAGGTAATGGTCGTTACCAAGGATCCCGATTTTAATTGGGGAAGATGGTTGCGGCGTAACCGCAACGCAATGGAGGCAGTTGAGGAATACAGCAAGGCAGACCCTAGAGAACGCGCCACGTTACGCGCCTTTCTGGGTTCGCTTGGCATTCAATTGCGAGCCGCAGATTAGAGAATGGGCTTAGGGATTAGCCCGAACGAAATTGAGCGAAACGTTCGGCAGCCATTTCCCATGCCGGTTCTTTAGACGGGAGGAAGGTCGCCAAGTCGGCGGACTTGGCGATTCTTCTTCGGGCTTCCTGGAGGGAGTTTAGCCTTCCCAAGGCCAAGGCTTGGGCGGCGACGTTGCCCAAGGCGGTTGCTTCCGCAGGGCCTGCCACCACCTCCATCCCCAAGGCGTTCGCGCTGAATTGATTGAGCAATGCGTTGCGACTTCCTCCTCCTATTACGTGAAGACGGTGGAAGCTCCGTTGGGTCAGTTCGCTCAAATCGGCGATCCTGTGACGGTACATCAGGGCTAGGCTTTCCAAGGCGCACCGCGTGAAAGCGCCCGGAGTGGTGGGCGCGGGTTGGCCGGTTTCGCGACAAAAGCCAGCGATGGCGGCAGGCATGTCCGGGGGATTGAAGAACCTATCGTCGTCGGGGTCGATGAGATGGGCGAATGGCTCCGCTTCATCAGCCATGCTAGTCAAGTCGTCGTAATCGTATTCCTCGCCTGCCTCCGCCCATCTTCGACGACATTCCTGAATCAACCATAGGCCGATTACGTTGCGGAGGAAACGGACACGGTGACCATAGCCTATCTCGTTCGTGAAATTACGAGCCCTTGAATCTTCATTGATGAGGGGTTCCGTTAGTTCCGCCCCGATGAGAGACCAGGTGCCGGAACTGAGGAAGGCCCAGTTCTCGCCTTCTTCGGTCGTAGGCACGGCGGCCACCGCGGCGCCGGTATCGTGGGAAAGGCCTGCAATCACCTTGGTTTCGGTCAATCCCGTGGCCTTTTGGATGGCGGGACGCAAAGAACCCAGGATCGTGCCCGACGGCGCGATTTCCGGAAGCTTCGAGGCCGGGAGATCTAAGGCTTCAAGCAAGCGAGGCGACCACCTTCGTTTGCGAGGGTCGTAGATTTGAGTGGTACTGGCGATGGAAAGTTCGGTTTTCGCAATGCCTGAGAGCCAATGGTTGAAAGCATCCGCCATCGGGAGCGCCAAGTGCGCTTTCCCCAGCCTTTCCGGTTCCTCCGCAGCCAACTGGAACAGGGTGTTGAAAGCGATGAACTGCAAACCGGTTTCCTCGTAGATTTCCTCCCATGGGATGCGTTGTAGCATTGCCTCGGCCGCCGCCTTGTTGCGTTCGTTTCGATAATGAAAGGCGGGGGGCATGATTTCGCCGGCATCGTCCAGCAACACGTAATCGACGCCCCAAGAGTCTACGCTCACCCCCTCGATTTGAAGTTCTCGCTCGGCAGCTTTGCCGAGCCCCTTTTCGATTTCGCGAAACAAAGCGTCGAGATCCCATCGCAAGGATTGGTCGTTGCCCAGGGGAAGGTTGGCGAAGCGATGGATTTCCTCCAAGGCGATGCCTTGTTCGGAAAGGGAGCCCAGCATGACGCGTCCGCTTTCCGCTCCGAGGTCGATGGCTAGGTAATGGGTGGTCATGCTTTCTTCCCGAACGATTGCGCTCCCCTCCGCCGTTGGGTCAACTGCAAAGAACCTCGCTTGACCCGACGCAATTCATCACCACTTTATCCCTCATGACGCGACTGCTATTCCTTTTCTTTCACCTTTGTTTTTTCACGACCTCCGTTCTCTTCGGCCAAGAGTCCAAGAGTTCAGCCGAGGACGATGGCAGTGGCGGTGCATTCGATGACCTGTGGGAAAGTTACGACAGGTACCTATACGCGTTGATCGTTTTCGTGATCATGGGCTATTTTCTTTGGCGAGCTCAACGGTTGGACAAAGATGACTAGGCAGTGAAAATCTTTTTGTTCAAGAACGACCAACAGTTTGGTCCTTATTCACTCGAAGACGTTCAGCAACTCTTGCAAAGTGGCGTTTATACGGCAATTGACTCCGCATGGTACGAAGGATGCGAGGAATGGACGACCATCTCCCATTTGCCTGGCATTGATATTGCGGAGGAGGCGCGTCAACGGCATCTTGTCCCCCCTTTTGAAGCCTACGTAGGAGACAAGCCTTACGTCTTCGTCAGTTATTCGCATCAGGATGGCGAACTCGTCTTTCGCGAAATCCGAAAACTCCACGAGGCGGGTTATCGCATTTGGTATGACGAAGGCATCGACCCCGGTAACGATTGGCCCGAGCATATAGCCAATGCGGTCATTAATTGCGATTTGTTCCTGATGTTTACTTCTCCGAGGTCGGCCGTGTCCGAGAATTGCCGCAATGAGGTGAACCTTGCCTTGAACCGAAAGAAGAAATTCCTCTCGGTCTACTTGGAGGAGACGATCTTGCCTCCTGGCCTCGAGCTTCGCATGGGAGACCTGCAGGCGATCATGAAATTCAAAATGTCTGCCGTTACCTATCGCAAGAAGTTGTTCATGGGACTTGAGGGCATGCTCCCGGAGGATGGGCGCGACGTGCCCGAGGGCGCCGATCCCGCGGCTGCGGCTATGGCCATCGACGTTGGGGCGGAATACCTTTCCGCGCCCGAGCTCCAAGAAGACACTTCCTTGCGAGGCGTCGGCAAGGCCAAGCGAAAGGCATTGTGGATCGGCTTGGCCGTCGTGATAATCTCGAGTTTGGGAGCAGGTTGGTATTTCATCGATGCCCACCTCAAGGAAAAGGAGGTGTCCGAGCAAGCGGCCGAGCAGACGAAGTTCGAGTCGGCGGCGAAGGTCGCCCTTGCTCTTCAGCACTCCAAGTTGGTGGGATCCATTCTCAACAATGAGCAAGTCAAGTTCGAGTCGCTCCTCGATTCGAGTACTCGATCCAACCCGCTGAAGATAAATTTGGCGTGGATCGCCCTCCACCTAGGAGATACTTTGTTGAATATGAAGAAAGAGGATTTTCGTATCGACGAAATCTCCTTTGACGATGAAATAACTAAGGCTATGGTGAAGCTAAGTTACCGAGTCAACGGGCAGTGGGAGAAGTTCCCCTACGACTTGAAATGGGTTCTGGAGGACTCCGAGTGGCGCTTGAAGCCATAGTGCAGTAGACACCAAAATCGATGGACGTTTATCTCTACAAGAACGACCAGCAGTTCGGACCTTACTCCGTGAAGGAAGTGCAAGGCTTTCTCGACGTCGGAGCCTTCAGTCCCATTGATTCGGTGTGGTTTGAAGGCTGCCGGGAATGGACCACGGTATCGTACCTTCCCGGCATCGTGATTTCGGAGGAGATGCATCGACAGCACCTCGTGCCTCCCTTCGATGCCTACTCCGGCGACAAGCCCTTCATCTTCGTCAGTTACTCTCATGAGGATGGTGGCTTGGTCTTCAGGGAAATACAGCGCCTGCACGAGGCGGGGTATCGCATTTGGTACGACGAAGGCATAGATCCAGGCAATGATTGGCCAGAGCATATCGCCAAAGCCGTGATCGATTGCTCCCTGTTCCTGATGTTCACTTCCCCCAGGTCGGCCGTTTCCGAGAATTGTCGCAACGAGGTGAATCTGGCCCTCAATCGTAAGAAGAAATTTCTCGCTATCTATTTGGAGGAAACGGAGCTTCCACCGGGGTTGGAACTGCGGATGGGCGACTTGCAGGCGATCCTCAAGTTCAAGATGGCCGATTCGACCTATCGGAAGAAAATGTTCACTGGATTGGAGTCCTTGCTGGGAGAAGGGGGGCGAGACGTTCCCGATGGCGAGGACCCCGTGGCCGAGGCGATGGCCATCGAGGTAGTAGCCGACTTTCTCTTGGCTCCCAACTTGAGTGAGGCTTCGTCCGCGCCCGTCGCGGAGCCCGAGGTTTCTTCGTCTTTTGGCTGTCTGAAATGGTTGTGGCTTGCCATCGGTCTGACCATTGCCGCCTCCTGCGTGACCTTGGCGGTTCTCTATTCCCAAGGACGGAAAGACACCCAAGCGGTTTCCGAGGTGGCGCAGGACGCTGCCGTGGTCCATGAGGATCTCGAGAACGACGTGCAGGAGCTGCGAGAAATCGTTGCGAACATGCTGCTATACATGGACCAAACGGATGATTTTCAGGTCACGGAGGGTTCGATCGACGAAGATCTCGAAAAGGGCCTCGAGAGGTTTCGTGAAATGACGGCCAAGAAAGGCCAGGACGTGAAGCTGAAGAGCGAAATTCATGAGGCCACCGACCTCGAGAGTTACCTCGAGGCCTTGGAACAAGCCGTGAATCAGGAGTCATACGAGGAGGCGGCTCATCTGGCGGCCAGCAAAGTAATCGAGTACCGTTCTCTCTTCGACAACGAGAATGGAAAACTCAATGGCGAGCTTCTCTTCAATGGATCGGCGGAGGCTTGGGCGAACGTTCAAGCTGGAGCGATCGGAATTTATCCGACTAACTCTCTCTCCGAATACGAAGCCCTTTCCTCGATCGCTAAATCGAGAATCCGCGACGTCTTGCGTTACAAACTCAGTGGATTCACGGTCACAAGCGAGAAGCGATTAGGCCGTACTTTCTACACCACGGAGGAAACGCTCTTGCAGGAAGTTTTTTCCTTCGGTGCGTTCAGCGAGACCCGAACGGAGCAGGCATTCGATGCCAACGGCAATAGGCAGAAAGATGTGTTCAAAGTGGTTCAGGAGGGGGATTTCATCGCCGCGGGCGTAGCTGTAACCTCCTACGAGACGATTCGGTTTAAAGATGCCATCCAAGGTAAGATGTTGCATGACTCCAACCTGACCTCGGAATCCGTTTTCCTCCGTGAGCAAGTGGAGAAGTACCTGGATGAGGAGAAACGACAAATCCGAGCCCCCTTGTTGGACTTGTTGGACGCCCTTCTCCAAAACCAAGAAATATCACTCCTCTTCAAGGCCTACCTCCATGATGAACTGTGCCGCATCATGTTGACTCGCGGTGAGCAATGGGGGATTCCTCTTTCCTCTCGTTTGCGGGAGAACCACGCGCGGTTGAAGGCAATCCTCAAGAATCCCCTGCAGTCAACCGACTGGACGTCGCCTTCCTCTCATCGTGAGATCGAGGAAAGACTCGTCTTGTTTTATGAAAGCTTGGATACCATCAGTTATTCCGAAGAGGCCAATTTGTTTTTGAACTTCCTCCAATACCTATCGACCGTTTCCTTCGAGTATGCCGGCCATTTGGATGAACTCAACCAGCCTCGTTACCTCAATGAGGGAGATATCCCGGCTTTCACTTGGTGCATCGCCTTGGAGCAAGGCCAAGTCGTGCTACAGGCTTTTCCCGGCTCGAATAGTTTGCCTTTCAGCCCCCTGATCAAGGCGCGTGGTGGTTTTGATGAAGCCTACCAGAAGGTTTTGAGCGACTTAGGAGAAGGCGCTCCCGAGCTTCAGGATCTCATCCCGTTTCCGTATTCAACGGAATAAGGTCGGCGATTTCAGCCGAGAGGCCAGAAGTATAGGATCAGCGGCGTGCCGCATGCCACGATGAGGATCTCGAGGGGAAGTCCCATGCGCCAGTAATCGCCGAAACGGTAACCGCCCGGTCCCAGCACGAGGGCGTTGCACTGGTGCCCGATGGGTGTGAGGAAAGCGCAGGATGCCCCTACGGCCACGGCCATTAGGAAAGGATCCGGGGCGAACCCCATCTGGGTGGCGATTCCCACCGCTATGGGAGCCATGATGAGGGCGGTGGCGGCATTGTTGATGACGTCGGAAAGGCACATGGTAAGAACCATGACCACGACCAAGGCGACCCAGCCCGGGTAGGAAGCGGCGCTCTGGGCCATGCCATCGGCGATAAGTTCGGCGCAACCGGTTGTTTGCAACGCTTTGCTGACCGGCATCATGGCCGCCAGCAGTACGATGACCGGCCAGTCGATTTCGCGATAGATGTCCCGGGTTGGCAGGATACCGATGAAAACGTAGACCAAGGCTGCTCCCACGAAGGCCATGGTCATCGGCAGGACGCCGGCGGCGCTCAACCCGATGGCGATCCCGAAAATCAGCAGGGCCGGCCAAGCCTTGGGAAAGGAACCCACGCTCACTTCGCGATCGGCCAAGGGCAACAAGTTGAGGGAAGCCACTCGATCGTCCAGTTCCTCGGTGGCTCCATGGAGGAGCAACACGTCGCCGACGCGAAAGATCACTTTACCTAGACGAGTGCGGATCGGTTGGTCTTGTCTGGCAATCGCCAGCAAGGCTCCGGAACGCCCCATTCGTTGCCTGAGGTAGGCACGGTCACGGCCTTCCAGCGGCGAGCCTGCGGTCACCACCGCCTCGACAAATCCGAGATCCTCTCCTTCCAAGGCATCGATGCGCTGGCGTATCTCCTTGCCCAAGCGAAAGCCATGCTCCTCGAGAACCTCCTGCAAGTCGTTGGGGTCCGCCTTGGCAAGGAAACGACTGTCCGGGCTGATGATGCCATCTTGGTTCGTGGGAACCACTTTACCATTCTTGCGCACGAAGGCGATCAGTTCGAGCTTGTCCCCGCATTCCTCCGCAAATTCGCCGACGGTTCGGCCGACTTCCTTGCAATCCTCAGGTACGCGTATCTCAGTGACGTAGTCATCGATTTGAAACAAAGTGTCGCTTCCTGCTTTCTTGCGACCATCCCTTGGGATCAGTCGCCACCCGATCAGGGCAACGAAGGCCACGCCTCCAATGGCAATGGGGACACCGACGGCGGAAAAGGCGAACAATCCATAAGGATCCGCGCCCTCGACTAGCTCGGGGCGCAGGGTTGCTATGATGATGTTCGGGGGCGTGCCGATCATGGTCATCATGCCACCAAGGATACTGGCGAAGGCCAGGGGCATGAGCAATATGCTGGGAGATCGGGCTCGCTCGGCGGCGGTGCGCAGGGTGACCGGCAGCATGAGAGCGAGGGCCCCGACGTTGTTCATGAAGGCGGAGCATGCCATCACCACGCCGGAAAGCGAGAGTACGTGACCGGGTTCGCTCCTGGTCAACGGCAGGATGCTGCGAGCCAAAATGTCTACCACGCCGGCGTTGCGGAGAGCTCGGCTGATTACCAGGACCGCTGCCACCGTGATGACCGCTGGATGGCCGAAACCGAGCAGCAGTTCCTCGGGTTTGTCGACCAACCGAGATTTTTCACCGAAAGCCACCAAGGCCAAGTCGGTCAAGGTCAAGGCGACCAAGGAGGTGATCGCCACCACGTCGTGCCGCCACCGATTCCAAGCGAACAGCCCGAAGGTGCCGATTATCACTGCCAGTACGGCGACTTGATCCGTTTCCATGTCTGCAACTAAAGACAAACCCGTTCAATCTGTCGAACAATCCCCACCGGTGAATCTCGTTTAGACAACTTGGAGAAGGATGGGAAATGGTGGCGAGACCCGGGATCGAACCGGGGACACCGCGATTTTCAGTCGCGTGCTCTACCAACTGAGCTATCTCGCCTTCAAGAAATGAAAGCAAATTCTCCTAACGCAGGCAGGTGGAGCGGTCAATCTCGCTTTCTATTGAAATTTCATTTCAGGCGCGCATTGCTCTCTTTTCAGGACGAGGATGAAGCACGACCGACAAGTTCAAAAATTGCTTAGCGCTTTTCGTTCCTTGCCGGAGAGCGAGGCCAAGCCCGTTGGGCGCGATGCCAAGAGCTTGGGCGATACCTTGGCCGCGGTGGTCAGGAAGTATTCTCTCGAAGGGCCTCGTCCGGAGCAAAGAATCGTCGAGCATTGGCGAGAAATCGTGGGCGAAGCCTTTGCCGATCGTTGTGGACCTCGACGGATTACCCACGACGGCAAGCTCGTCATTCAAGTCATGGGGTCGACCGCACGCCAGGAAATGGCGTTTCGGAAGCAGGATATTCTCGCTGCGGTGCGAAAGCTTCCCGATTGCCGGGTGGTCAAGGCGGTCACCTTCGTGACTTCCTGAGCTTTCCCGGTTAAGCCAGCGCCACCAACGCTTTTCGCGTTTCCTCGAGTTTTCCTTGGGAGTCCGCGAGTTGGCGGCGAGCTCCCTCGATGACTTCGGGCGGCGCCTTGGCGGTAAAGCTTTCGTTGGCCAACCGGGCTTCTGTCGAGGCCACGATTTTCTCCAGTTTTGCGATTTCCTTTTCGAGGCGGGCTTGCTCCGCTTCCAAGTCGATCCCCGAGGCAAGGTCTAGAAAAGTGGTTCCCAAGTCGGTCACTACGCTGGGGGCGCCTGAGGGAGCCTCTTCCAGACGGTCGAAAGTGATCCCTCCCACGAAGAGCAGAATCTTCTCCTTGTGTTTTTCCAGTACGGCGGCCTTGTCATTCGTCGAGACGTAGTGGAAGGCGACTTCCTTGTTGGTTGCAAGGCCCCGTTCGGCCTTGAGCGCCCGCAACGCGGTCACGAGGTCGCGGACGGCGGCAACTTCGCTTTTCGATGCGCTTTCCAAGGTTATGCCTTTTTGGGCCAGAGCATCCACGAGGTCTTTGCCTTCGCCGGGGTCCACGTACTGGATGGATTGATCTTCTTGGGCGTAGCCGAGGCGCTGCCATAGTTCCTCCGTGATGAAGGGGGTGACGGGATGCAGCAGGAGAAGGGTTTGCCTCAGGCAAAGATCTTGCGCCGCGAGACAGGTTTCGCGCAGGGCGTCGTCTCGCAGCTTTGCCTTGGATACCTCGACGTACCAGTCGCAGAAGTCAGACCAAAAGAATCGGTAGATTTCATGGAGAGCGTTGTTAAACTCGTATTCCTCGAGGCTACGCTCGACTTGGTCGAGGGTTTCGGCCAGACGGCCCAGAATGGCGTGGTCCTCGACGTCGAGTTGGTCTGGGTCGAGGCGTCCGAGAATGGCTTCGAGCGAGGTGTTGTCGCGAGCCTCGCCCGACATGCGACGGAAACGAGAGACGTTCCAAAGCTTGTTGCAGAAGTTGCGCCCCTGTTCCACGCGTTCCTCGGCGAAGCGAATATCCTGCCCTTTCGGAGCGATGCTCATGATGCCGTGACGAAGCCCGTCCGCGCCGTATTTGGCAATGAGGTCGAGGGGTTCCGGAGAGTTGCCCAGGGATTTGGACATCTTACGTCCTTTGCCGTCTCGAATGATGCCTGTGAAGTAAACGTCGTGGAAAGGAATGCGACGCTTGATTTCCTCGTCGGAGAGGGTCTCGTCCTCGTCCACGGTTTCGCCCATGAACTCAAGGCCCGCCATGATCATGCGAGCGACCCAGAAAAAGATAATGTCGGGACCCGTGACGAGCGCGGAGGTGGGATAGAAGGCGGCTAGGTTTTGTTCCTGCATGGCCTTTTCGTCGGGCCATCCCATGGTGGCGAAGGGCCAAAGCCATGACGAGGCCCAGGTGTCGAGTACGTCCTCGTCTTGTTCCCAGTTATCCGGATCGCTCGGGCCGTCCACCGATACGAGCAGGTTTGCGGGATCGGAGCGATCGGCCCCTTTCCTGTACCACACAGGTATGCGGTGGCCCCACCAGAGTTGTCTGGAAATGCACCAATCCTTTATGTTTTCGAGCCAGTGAAGATAGGTTTTGTTCCATCGCTCGGGGAAGTAGCGGACGTAGCCTTCCGCAACCGCCCGCTTGGCTTCCTCGACCCGGGGATAGCGAAGAAACCATTGCTCGGACAACCTGGGCTCTATGGGTACGTCGGCTCTTTCGGAATAGCCGACGTTGTTCTCGTGGCGCTCCTCGTCCACCAAATCCCCTTGTTCGTCGAGTTGTTTTACGCAGGCCTTGCGGGCCTCGAAGCGATCCATTCCGACGAAAGGTTCGCCGGCCAACTCGTTCAAGGTGCCGTCGGGGTTGAGGACGTCGATGAAAGGAAGGTCATGTCGTTCCCCGATCTCGAAGTCGAGGGCGTCGTGAGCCGGTGTGACCTTGAGCATGCCGGTTCCGAAATCCTTTTCTATGGCCCGGTCCGTGATGAGTGGTATCTCGGCGGGATTGAGCGGACGGCGCACGTGCTTCCCTTGCAGCTGAGGCCATCTTTCGTCCTCGGGGTGCATGGCGATGGCGACGTCGCCCATGATGGTCTCGGGGCGGGTGGTGGAAACCTCGACGTAGCGTCCCGGTTCCTCGACGATCTCGTAGCGCACCTTGTAGAGTTTGCTCTCTTGAGGCTTCATGATGACCTCTTCGTCCGACAGGGCCGTCAAGCTGACCGGGCACCAGTTCACCATGCGTTTGCCTCGGTACACGTAGCCTCCTTCGTGCAATTTGACGAAGGCCGTGAGGACGGCTTTGGAATAGTCCTCGTCGAGTGTGTGAACGGTCCGCTCCCAGTCACATGAACTGCCCAGCTTGCGCAATTGGTTCAAGATGATGCCGCCGTGCTTGTCTCGCCATTCGACGGCCCGCTCGAGAAACTTTTCGCGACCCAGGTCGTGGCGCGACAATCCTTCTTCGCGCAAGGCGCGTTCCACTTTGGTTTGGGTGGCTATACCCGCATGGTCGGTGCCGGGCAACCACATCACGGCAGCGCCTTTCTGGCGGGCTCGACGAGAAAGAATATCTTGGATGGTGTTGTTGAGAACGTGGCCCATCGTCAACACGCCGGTCACGTTGGGGGGAGGAATGACGATGGAGTAGGTTGGCTTTCCTTCGGATGGTTTGCCTGCGAAGCAATCATCCTCTTCCCACTTTGCGTACCAGCGATCCTCGACCTCGCTTGGGTCGTAAGCTTTCGGTATGTCCTTTGAATCCGTCACTTCGATGAATGTGCCAAAAGCCTAGCGAGGCTAGCGAATCCGCCGTCCTTTGCGAGAAAAAGCTCGCGTGCGTGGTTTTTGGAAGAGCGGAACGTGGGCTTGCTTGCACAAGGGGGTCAAAAGCAGACCGGAGGCAAACCCGCCTAAATGAGCCATTACCGCCACGCCTCCAGCTGCTTTCATGGATGCGGGCAAGGCGATCATTTGCTCGATTACCCATAATCCCAGAACTACCCATGCCGGCACCAACCAAACGCCGATGAAAATGAAAAACCAGTAAAAGACCCTCACGTTGGCGCGTGGATAAAGGAGGAGATATCCTGCAATAACTCCGGAGATCGCACCCGATGCACCCACCATGGGGACTGGCGAACCCGGAGCTACGTAAGCTTGGGCAAGGGCGGCGATGGTCCCGCAGGTCAGGTAGAACAAGGTGAAGCGTACCTTTCCCATGGCATCCTCCACGTTGTCGCCGTATAGGTAAAGAAAGAGCATGTTGCCGAAGAGATGCAAAATGCTCCCATGGCTGAACATGGAGGTGTAAATCGGAGACACGACGGAGAAATCTCCTTTCGTGAAGGCTTCGGGAGCCTGCTCGAAAAAGGTTTTCGGCACGAAGCCGAAGCTCTGCAAATAAGTTCCCCAACCTTCCGGGCTGAGAGAAAATTGCCACTGGAAGAACACAAAGACGTTCGCCCCGATGAGAATCCAAGTGATCAGCGGGAAGCTTCGCGTGGGATTATCGTCCTTGAAAGGAAAAAACATGGTTCTCGGCGTCTGGCTACCGAAGCATGACAATCCTCGCCTCGATGGCAAAACCAATTGACCGCTACCCGAAGCTTGCCCGCTGGCGGAAGGCTTCCATAATGAAAGCCTTCTTCATGACAGATCGCAAACTTGCCGTCTTCGAGACAGACGAGGGAATCACCTTCTCCTTCGGCGAAAGGATTTACGTCGCTGCCAAGGGCGAGCCTTTTTACAACATTGCTCGAAAGGCGTTGGCCAAGGAAGACTACGTCCCGTTTTACGTCGAGATGGCGAAGCGCGAGGGCTTAGGGGAGGAGTTTCGCGATTCTCTCCTCGACGAGATGGCCAAGCTGCAAGGGAAACAATCTCCCGAGGAGCCTTGACGCGAGTTTGTATGAGCTTCGCCTCCTCCGAGGAGAAGTCCATCCCTCGAGAGTGCCGGTTTTCCTTTGACTCGGCAGCAAAAGAGATACCATGGAAAGAGATGAAACCTAGTGTCGCGAACGTGGTGTGGCTCTTTTTTGGGCTCTTTTTCTGCAAGTTCGGCGTCGAGGCCAAGATGGTCGAGAATTTCGAGCAACCAGGCAAGCTGGGGGACAGTTGGATGGCCAGCGAGGGAATGCGACTGGAGAGAGTCTTGGTTCCCGTAACCGTGAAGCACGAGGGTGTGGATGACAATATCCTGCAGGTGGACGCAGTGGCTGGAGGCTACTTTGCCACGCAGCCGAATTTCCGTCGTCGTCGGTTTCATGCGGCCACTGCGGTTAAGTTTCGGGCGGAGGCGCCCAATGCGACGGCGGCCAATCCCTTGGTTTTCGAGTTTCAGGTCTACTCCACCGAGAGAAGGGCATGGCGTTGGCGAAAGGTTACCATCGACGGCCCTGGTTGGCGCACGATCGAGTTGCCCACGAGGTTTTTTCGTCACAGCCCCTCTTCCCACGTGAAATGGGAGGAGACTCGGCAGCTCGCTTTTATGTTTCGCAACGCAGGTCGCTTGAATGTCGACATGATCGAGTTGGTGGACGCTCCCTACGGAGACTTTCCTGCGGAGCTTTTGCCCAAGGAAATCGGGAGAATGGCCTTTGGAAGCAAGGCGAGAATTCACCGTGGGAAGCACTTCATGATCATCACGGACGAACCCAGGCTGAAACCGACCCTGACTTTCGAGGCTCTCGACCATATGAAGTCGTTGTTGATGGCCGACTTTCCCGGGCTTCGGTCTCCACCGCGTCCGCCCGTTCTCCTGATTTTTTCGAAAGAGGCGCGTTACCGGGAGTTTTGGGGTCAATTGGCGGAGGCTTTCAATTCGACCGGGCCTCGGCCTGAGTCAGACGGCTACTCCATGCTCGGTATTTCCGGTTCTTTTTTCGACCCAAGGCAGGGTTCCATTCGTCCCGTCTTCGCTCACGAGAGTTGTCATGCCTTGATGACTCACGCCGTAGGCCTCGCCAGCGAGGGGGATTGGTTGCAGGAAGGACTTGCCACCTACTACCAATTGCGTTGCGGCAAGCAGGACCTCGGACCTTTAGCCAAGAGATTGATCGCCGAGCGGAGCCTCGTTCCTCTAGGGCAGTTGTTGAACGGCAAGCCCATTGACGTCGCGCAATACGCCCAAGCTGCTCTCTTCATCGACTGGATCATGGCGCACCCGACGAGGAAGGCTCGTCTTTTGCCAGCCATGCGAGCCATGGCCAAGCAAGGGTCGACGAACTTTTCCTCCGTTTCCAAGGCTCAATTCGGGGCGGACCTCGCCACCATCCAGCCCATATGGCTCCGTTGGCTGCAAAGTCGCTGAGGAGGCTTTCAGGATTCGACCAAGCCCCAATCGCCGTCAGGCGCTTTTCGTTGCGTCCCCACTTTCACCTTTTCGATGAAATCGTCCCTTGCCATCTCAACGGCTCCCAAGCTTTTCAAGTGAGGGGTGGACATTTGGCAATCGATGAGCTCGAAGTCCCACTTGCATAATTGATCGCACAAGGCCCAGAGAGCCATTTTCGAGGCATCGGAGACCTCGTGAAACATCGATTCCCCGAAAAACACCCTGCCCAGCGAGACACCGTATAGTCCGCCTACCAACTTGTCATCGAGAAACGTTTCCACGGAGTGGGCTTGCCCGATGCGGTGCAACTGGCCATAGGCCGCGATCATGTCCGTCGTGATCCAAGTGCCTTCTTGCCCTTTTCTCTTGATCGAGGAGCAGCGACGCATCACCGCTTCGAAAGCGCTGTTGAACCGAATCTCAAATTTCCCGGAGCGCCTGGTCCTTTCCATGCTCTTGCTGACCTTTAGGGCATGAGGAAATAGCGTCATCCTGGGATCCGGGGAAAACCAAAGGATCGGGTCGTCCTCGGAATACCAAGGGAAGATACCTTGCGAATACGCGGCTTGGAGACGCCCCACGCTCAAGTCTCCGCCAATGGCAAGCAAACCGTCTTCATCGGCTAGATGCGGATCGGGAAAAGCCAAGTCCTGGCCAAGGAAATGGAAATTCATGCTTTTGCGGACACCATTCTCTGGAGGGACGGTTTCAAGACGAAGGGGTGGTTTCGAGCAAGCTGATTTCGGGACGACAATTGAATCGCATGCCATGCAGGTTGCCAACTCCTCGGGTTACGTGTATCAGCCGTTCCTGCCATTCGTGCAGTCCTTCCACGAACCGATGATCCTCGACTGGGGCAAAGGGTGTACCGAAAAGAGGCAGGATACATTGCCCCCCGTGGGTGTGTCCACACAGCATGAGGTCCCAGTCATAGGCAGCCAGTGATTCCTTCGAGTCTGGGTTATGGGACAATACAAGGATGGGGTTGCGTTCGAGATGCGGCGGTTTTTCATTCCGGAGCGAGAGGGCTTTTGCAGGGCGATGGTCATCGTTCCACAGGTCTCCGATTCCGACAACGGTCATTTCCTCCCCCTTGATCACTATTTTTTCGCTTCGGTTTACTAGTATTTCGATACCTGCTTTCTTCAGCAAGGATTCGACTTTCTTACTCGTGGGATACCCGTTCCCGTAACTAGTGCCAGCCCAAAGCCCGCCGTCATGGTTGCCCATGCACGCAAAGGTCGGCGCTTGGGCACTGAGCCTGGAGAGGATTTCCGCAAAACGCTCAAAGTCTTCCTCGCTCAGCGTCGTGGTGATGAAGTCTCCCGTCAGGAAAATGGCGTCGGGCTTTTCCGCCAGGCCCAGATCGACGGCGTTTTCGATCAACTCGAAGGGTACCACGCTGGATGCGTGGAAATCGGATAGGTGCAGAAAGCGCAGCTTGCCCCGGGATCGAAATTTGTCCGTTGGCAGGGTGTGGCGCGAGACTCGCAACCATCCCGGTTCCAAGCATCGCATGTAAAGCCAAGCGCCGATGCCGGTGGTTCCGAGCCCGATGAGGGCCTTTAACCAAAGGCGACGAGAAGCTTTGGGGGAGGCAGAAGCGGGCGAGTCGGTCTGCGGTTTGTCCGATGCCTTTTCGCTCGCCGTCACGGGTGCATCAGGATTCGACGGCCAATCCGCCGGCCTCCTCGATGGCGAGCAATTCCTCGATCAGGCTGCCGGACTCGACCGATTTCTCAGCTCCGCTGGTGAGATCCTTGACCTTCACTTTTCCGGCTGCAAGTTCCTCTTCTCCATAGACCAAGGCAAAAACCGCTCCGGACTTGCCGGCTTCGCGAAACTGCTTGCCGAATCCTTGCTCCCTCAGCGGATAGGTCACTGCGTATCCCGCCTTTCGCAACCGGGAACTGTCCTGCAAGGCGACGACTCGCTCGTCTTGACCACCAGCTATCAGGTACAGGTCCGGGCCAACGTCGATTTCCGGCAACAGGCCGTTTGCCTCGAGACAGTCCGCGAGGGTGACGTCGCCCAAGGCGAATCCACTCGCCGGCAGGTCGGAAGACCCTCCCGAGAGCTTGGATATGAGATGATCGTAGCGACCGCCTCCTGCCAAGGCCCGACTTTCGCCGCTGGTCTCGAAGGCTTCGTAGACAAAACCGGTATAGTATGCCAAGCCTCTCACGATCCCCAGATCGATGGTGATTGCATCGATGCAACCCAAGGATTCCAGCCGATTGATCAAAACCTTCCAATCTTCCGCTCGGCGAGCGGCTTCGTCTTCCTCTGACTGGGAAAAGGAATGCAACCTCTCGGTAATACCTTCGAGGGTGTCGATGGACTTGAGCTCGTCGACCGCGTCCAGAAATGCCTTGCCTTCACCGGGTAGCAAGGTTTCCAAGGCCTCGAGGGTGGCTTCCGGATCGCGACGAGAGCTTTTGTCGATGACGTCGAGGAGATCGCTGCGTTTTTCCTGCGGGACTTTCCTGTCCTCCAGAAACAGGCTCCAAGTGATCCGGTCGCTCAGTCGCACTTGGAAAATCTCCGAATGGAGGCCGCATTCCTCGAGGAGGGACACGAGCAAAGCGATCAGTTCGGCGTCCGCCGAAGGGCTTGCTTCACCAATTAGGTCTGCATTGAATTGAAAAAAGGAACGTAGTCGGCCTTTTTGCGGACGTTCGTAGCGAAAGTGCTC
Source organism: Opitutia bacterium (assembly GCA_002721705.1). Classification (GTDB taxonomy): domain Bacteria; phylum Verrucomicrobiota; class Verrucomicrobiia; order Opitutales; family Seribacteraceae; genus UBA2993. The sequence continues at coordinate 37,504 of PBLJ01000048.1, read as the reverse complement.
ACCTAGGTGAAACCACTTGATGGGCTTCTTGAGTGATTCAGCCTTGTCCGCCACCAAGCGGGCGAGAGAAGGGGTCAATTCAGGTCGCAAGGCAACCTCGCGCCCGCCTTGGTCGGTGAAATGAAAGAGCTGGGTGGCGATTTCCTCACCGGATTTTTCCAAGTAGAGATCGAGGGGTTCCAGAACAGGTGCGTCGAATTCCCTGAAATCGAAACGCACCGCTACCTCGCGCAAAATGGCGAAGAGGTGATTGCGACGAGCGAGATCGTCAGGGTAAAAGTCGCGGAAACCGGGAAGATGCTCGGACATGGTCGGGCGGAGAGGCCCGCTCTCGGTTTCAGGATACCTCGAAGTCGTCGAGTTCGAGATTCTTGAGAGCAGCCTTGAGTTCCTTGCCCGCCTTGAATTTCACGACGGCACGTCGAGGAATCTCGACGTCTTTCTCGGGACGGTTGGGATTACGACCCACGCGGGCCTTTCTGACTTGAATCTCAAATACGCCGAACTTTCGCAACTCGATGTTTTGTCCTGAAGCCAAAGCGTCTTGTATGGCGTCCAAGGTCGCTTGCACGATTTCTCGAACGACGTTCTGTTTGTGAGGATTGCCCTTTTTTTCGCAATCCTCGTAAATCTTCAGAACAATCTTCCTTTTGGTGAGGTTGCCTTGTTGGCGTCTAGTGAGATTTGCCTCCATGAGAACTTTCCGTTTGAAAATTTAGGGTTTCGCTGATTTTTTGAGGTAGTTTCACACTGAGGTTTTTTCGTAACCGACAAACTGTCAACCCTTTATTTGTAACTTTGAAATGAGTAAAAAGGATGGAAATAATCCTTTGGAAGAGATCCAAAAGCAACTTCAGCAATTGCTGAAGGGGCAGAATGTGCAAGTGGCGTTCGCTCCTTTCATGAAAGCTGCTGCGGCTCAGGCTGAGGAGGAAGAAAATGAAGAGGTTTCGGATGAAGACGTCCCAGAGGAGCCGAAGGAGTCCTTCCGGGGATTCGACCGCAAGCCCAAGGAAATTCGCGACTACCTGGATCGTTTCGTAATCCAGCAGGAGCAAGCCAAGCGCGTGCTTTCAGTCGCAGTCTGCGACCATTACAATCACGTCCGCCGCTGCATGGAATCGCCTGAACTTGCCGAGCGCGAATACGTCAAACCAAACGTTCTCCTGCTTGGCCCGACTGGCGTAGGAAAGACTTACTTGATGCGAAACGTGGCTAAATTGATCGGCGTGCCCTTCGTCAAGGCGGATGCCACGAAATTTTCGGAGACCGGTTACGTCGGGTACGACGTCGAGGATATTGTCCGTGATCTCGTCAAGGTGGCCGACGGCGACGTCGAGTTGGCCGAGCACGGCATCGTGTACGTAGACGAAATAGACAAGATCGCTTCCGCTTCGTCCCAAGGAGGGCGCGACGTTTCCGGGCGTGGGGTGCAGATCAACCTCCTCAAGTTGATGGAGGAAACCGAGGTCAACCTCCACTCCGCTCACGACATGATGGGGCAGATGCAATCCATCATGGACATGCAGCGTGGGGAGAAGGGCGGCAAGCGAAGCATCAGTACCCGCAACGTACTGTTCATAGTGAGCGGGGCATTCGACCAGTTGGCCGAGGACGTGAAACGGCGACTGGACAAAAACAAGATTGGGTTCGGGCCGTCCGAGGGAAAGGGCGAGAACATGTCCCGTTACCTCGCCATGGCGGAAACCCGGGACTTCATGAATTACGGGTTCGAACCCGAATTTGTCGGGCGTTTGCCGGTTCGCGTCGCTTGCGAGGAATTGATGCCTGCGGATCTCGCGGAAATCCTGCGTTCATCCGAGGGTAACGTCCTCGAACAGTTCCGGAGCGATTTCAAGGGATACGGGATTCATTTCAAGATAAGCGATGGCGCCATCGACAAAGTGGCGGAGTTGGCCCACAAGGAAAACACCGGAGCCCGTGGCCTCGTTACCGTGCTGGAGCGTGTATTCCGCGATTTCAAGTTCGAGTTGCCTTCCACCGCCTTAACGGAGTTTTCGGTCACGCCCGAAGTAATCGAGGATCCAGCTGCCGGACTATCGAGCCTGCTGGAAGGCAACAAGGACCTCATGGACGTCGCCATGCTCGACGACGTGGATCGTTTCGCAGCCGACTTCAAGCAGGAATACGGGTTCGAACTTCGCTTTCATAAGCCTGCCAAGCGTGCCCTCGTCGAATTGGCCAAAAAGAACGAACGCTCCGTTTACTCGATTTGCGAACGCAAGTTTCAAGACTTCGAACATGGCTTGAAGATTATTCATCAACGCACCGGCCAAGATTCGTTTCCGATCGACAAGAAAACCGCTTCCGATCCGGATAAGGAATTGTCGAAATGGGTGGTGACAAGCTTCCGCGGGGAAGAGGAAGACAGCTGAGTTCCGTCTTTTGCGGACTTCTGTCATGACCGAACCCGAGGCGGAAGCCGTCGAGCGGACCTTCGCGGGGATTGCCCTCAGGTATGACCTTGCCAATCGTCTGCTTAGTTTCGGTATGGATTGTATCTGGCGTCGGCGCCTTGTCCGCATGGTGGCGTCGGCCGAGCCAAAAAACGCGCTTGATCTAGCCACCGGCAGTGGAGACGTCGCCCTTTCTCTCAGGGACGCTCTGCCCGCCGATACCGAGGTCATCGGGCTGGACTTTTGCCAACCCATGCTCGATGAAGCGGTTCGGAAAGCTCGCCTGGCGGGAGAAACGGATGCGTCTCGTTTGCGTTTTGTCCGAGGCGACTGCCTGGACTTGCCTTTCGAGGAGGCTTCAGTCGATGCCCTTACCATTGCATTCGGCTTGCGCAACCTCGAGGATCGTGCCCTCGGGCTCGCCGAAATGAGGCGCGTTCTCCGACCGGGAGGCAGTCTCTTCGTTCTGGAGTTCAGCCAGCCCGCGTGCTGGTTGCGTCCCTTCTATTACCTTTACCTGAAAGCGATCCTGCCTCTCTTTGCCTGGGTGATCACCAGAGATCGCAGCGCCTATCAATACCTTGGAGCAACGATTTCCAAATTTCCCGACCAGAGTGAGCTGAAAGCCGAGCTGGAGGCGGCTGGTTTCGACTTGGTGACCGCGTCGTCGCTCACCGGGTCCATCGTGGCGATACACCACGGCGTGAAAGAGGCTTAAGGCTTCTTTGTCCCCTCGTCCAGTAACGCTGCAAGCTCCTTGGCCGTGTGCACGGGCTTCTCGCATACCTGTTCGCGGCAGACGTAGGCGGTGGGTTTGCCATCCGCAGCGACTTGGTTCTCGAGAAAGGGAGCCAGCTTCACGATCGGGGGATTTTCTTCCATGGGGCGAAAGAGCAGTACCTTGTTGGGCAGGAAACGTTCCCGAACCGTCTTTAGCATGGCTTGGACTTCCTTGTCCTTGGGGTCTCCTGCAATCACGATTTCCAATGACGGGCCGATTGCGAAGTCGAGGGCGCATAGCCATTGGGTATGTCCTTGGCCGCTTCTCGCGATGGCTCCCGCGAAAGCTTGTACCAGCGCTTGGGCTTTTTCCTCATAAGCGGTTCGACCCGTGGCCCGAGAGAGGCGAACGAGGTTGAGGGCCATGATGGAATTACCCGAGGGCAAGGCGCCGTCATAGCTTTCCATAGCTCGAACAAGGAGTTTTTCGCCATCATCCGCAGTGAGGAAAAAACCGGCGCCGTCATGATCCCAGAAATGTTTCAAGGTGAGGTCGGTCAGCGAAAGGGCTTCTCGTAGGTATCTTTCGTCAAAGCTCGCTTGGTAGAGATCCACCAACCCATGGATGAGGAACGCATAATCTTCCAAATGGGCCGGCAACCCGGCAACGCCCAGGCGTGATCGCTTGAGCAGGCGACCGTCCTTCCGACGCAGGGTGCTCAGGCAGAAGTCGGCCGCGTCGACGGCGGCCTTCAGGTAGGCGGGGTCGTCGAAGGTTTGGGCGGCTTGGGCGAAGGCGGAGATCATCAAGCCGTTCCAGTCGGTCAGTATCTTGTCGTCCTTTTGCGGATGAATCCGCTTTTCACGCACCTTGAAAAGTTTTTCACGACTTGCATCCAGTGCTTCGCTCAACTCCTTCTCCGATTTTCCCATTTGTCGAGCCAGTACGTCCAAGGGGTCGTTGAGAAACGGGACGTTGGTTCCGGTGCGTTCCCTAGTGGCTTCCTCGATGAAAGTGCCTTCATGGGTGAAGTTGTACACTTTGAAAAAGAGATCGCTGGCCTCTTCGCCCAGAATTTCAACGACTTCCTCTCTCGTCCAAACGTAGAATTTACCTTCTTCTCCCTCGCTGTCCGCGTCTTCCGCGGAATAGAACCCTCCCGCTCCATCGGTCATGTCGCGGAGCACGTAAGCCAAGGTTTCCCGCGCGTTCCGGGCATAGCTTTCTCCTTTGGTGATTTGGTGACATTCGAGATTGGCGATGACGAACAGCGCTTGGTCGTAGAGCATTTTCTCGAAGTGAGGGAGGAACCAGCGTTCGTCGGTCGAGTAACGATGAATGCCCAATCCTATGTGGTCGTACACGCCGCCGAGCCTGATTTTCGTCAAGGTGTTTTCCACCATGGCAAGGGCCACGGGTTCCTTGAAGCGCTGGTGGTGGCGGAGCAGAAAACTCAGGTTGTGGGCGGTGGGAAACTTGGGACGGTTGCCAAATCCTCCGTTAACCGAGTCGTAACTTCGTCGAAAACCAGTGAAGGCCGCCCGAAAAGCTGATTCATCGAGGCTTTCTCCTGGGTGCACGCCGGAAGCTTGGGCGAGATCCTTGACGATGACCTCGGTGATTTCCCCGATTTTCGGCCTTTGGTTGACCCATGCATCGTGGAGTTGCGGCAAAAGATCCATCATGCCAGTGGAATTGAAGCGACTGACCTTCGGAAAGTAGGTGCCCGCGAAAAACGGTTTTTTATCGGGCGTCATGACCACGGTCATGGGCCAACCACCCCGGCCAGTCATCATCTGGGTGACCGTCATGTAGACATTGTCGATGTCGGGACGTTCCTCACGGTCGACCTTCACGCAAACGAACCATTTGTTCATCAGGGCAGCCACTTCCTCGTCCTCGAAGGACTCGTGTTCCATGACGTGACACCAGTGGCAAGTCGTGTATCCCACGGAGAGAAAGACGGGCTTGTCCTCCTTGCGCGCTTTCTCAAAGGCCTCCTTTCCCCATGGGTACCAATCGATCGGATTGGCCGCGTGTTGCAGCAGGTAAGGGCTTTGCTCGAAGACCAAGCGGTTGTACTTCGGGCCACCGTCGGGCGGGAGCTTGGCGATTTCCTCAGGGGAGGGGAGAGGTTTGCGGGCGTGTCTCTTTTCCTCCGATGGCTTTTCCTTGTCTTTCACCTCGTCGGGCTTGGGCTTGGCGTCGTTTTCGTTTGGCATGGCGCAAAATAACACGAGAAGGCATGCGATGGCGGTGGTAGCGATGCGATTCCGAGGGCAGAGCTTGTTGGCGTTGCTTTTGTTGAAACTCACCTGACCAACGCGTAAAGGTTTTGTCGTTTCGGTGAAGTCGATCTTGCAGCGCGGGAAACGTCTTGCGTTAGACGCGATACCATTGCTTGCGTCGCTTGCGGTCGATCAGCTTGTTTGCTTCGTCGTCCCCCTTGAAGGTTTCGCTCTTGGGATCCCAGTCCAGTTCGCGGCGCAGTTCATAACCGATGTTGCACAGTTGGCAAAGTGTGGCGGTGCGATGACCGGCCTCGACGTGAGCCAAAGGTTGTTCACCTGAACGAATGCAGTCGATCCAGTCGGAATGGTGGTTTTTAGGTCGGCGGATTTCGACGGTTGCCTTGTAGTCCTTGATGAGGTTGGCGGGATCGGATTTCCAAGGACCGCGATCCACCCAGATGGTACCTTCGTCGCCATAGAAGACGGTACCACCCCGCCAGTCGGGGAGGCTGCCGTGCGTCACCTCGATGCCGTTTTCATAGATGAGCTTGACTCCTTTGTCTCCGGACTTCGGGGGAATGACCTTGACCGGGCCGGTATGGTCGGCGTCCATGCCCCATTGGCCGATGTCGAAATGGTGCGCTCCCATGTCGGCCAAGTAGCCGTTGCAGTACTCGCGATAGGCTCGCCATCGAGGGAAGTGATTGTGGACGTTGTCCGGACAGAGCTCCTTGTTGTAGCCGCGCACGGGGGCAGGGCCTTGCCAGGCATCCCAGTCGATGCCTGCGGGAACGGGTTGCGTAGGCAGGTCGCAGGGTTTGGGCGGACCGCCCACGCAGACTTGGATTTTCTTCAAGTTGCCAATGGCTCCGCTGCGGATCATTTCCACGGTGCGGCGAAACTTGCCGCCAAACTCCGTGCGTTGTTGGCTGCCGGTTTGAAAAATCACCTTGTGCTTCTTTACCGCGTCGGACATCGCTCGGCCTTCCTTGATGGTGAGCGAGATGGGCTTTTCGCAATAAATATGCTTTCCCGCCCGAGCGGACAGGATGGTGGGTTCGCCGTGCCAGTGGTCAGGGGTGGCGATGAGGACGGCGTCGACGTGTTCCAGGGCCAGCAGTTCACGATAGTCTTTCGTGACCGTCAGTCCTTTCCAGTTGCCGGCGGGCGTGTTCTTCCCGTAATGCCCCTCGACGAGCTGCTTGGTGTGGTCGCTGCGTACCTTGGCTACTTCCGCAAACCCGACCACTTGCGTTTCCGAGTTGCGAAGCAGGCGGTGCACGTGGCTCTTGCCCTGTTTGCCTGGTCCGATGACTGCGACGTTCACTCGGTTGTTGGGAGCGTCGTTTCCTTTCGCAGCCCAAATATGAGACGGCAAGATAAAGGGGGCAGACACTAACCCGGCTGACTGGATGAAATGGCGGCGCGACAAGTTTTTCTTGGTGTTGCTCATGGTGTTGTTTGGTTGTCGGGAAAGTGGCGTGGGAGGAAACTGAACAATGGAAACGGGGAAATGGAAAGTGGAAAGTGAGAAAAAATCGTCAGATTGCTTATCCGGCGTCCGTTGTTTTTTTATACTAACAATGATAAATTGCCCGCCGGACGCGAGTTGCTCAACGCTGGAATCAAGCAAAACGACGTCCTCCTGGGATATGGCGGCAAACCTATCACCACGGATATGAGAGGCTTGAATGCGGACCTGGGCGTGAACTACAAGGTAGGCCAAAGGCTTCCGCTCACCTTGATTCGGGGAGGCAAGCGCGTAGACGCAAGAGTCCTCTTGGTGTCCAATGATTGAAGCTCGTCCCGGTAGGGAGCGAAACTAGTGTAAATCCCTAACCTCCTTGGGCTCGCAAGAGGTTACGCACCGACTTCAGGTATCGGCCCACGTTTTCCTGCGGCTCCAGGAGTTGAGCTCTTTCCAGCAATTTGACGGCCTCGGCGTATTTTTTGTTTTCGGCCACCATTTGAGCGTGCTCGATCAGGGCGTCGACTTGAGTCTGATCGACCTTGGCGGCTCGCTCGAAGTAAAAGGCGGCCTCGACCGGGTCGTTTTTATGTTTCCAGAAATAGCGGCCTCTTAGAAGGAGAGCTTGCCCGTCCCTTGGATTCGTTTCCAGGATGGTGGCGAGAAAGGAGTCCGCCGCCTCGGCGTCGTTTCGGGCTAAAGCGGCTTGGGCGCTCACGGAAAGAAAGGCCAAGCGTTCGTTTTCGCTCAATGCGCCTTCGAATTTCACCTTTATGATTTCCAAGTAGTCGAAGCCCGCTTGCAGGGACTGGCGTTCGATGAGAATTTGAGCCACCCGAATATATCGTCCCGGGTCTAGACTTCCTTTTGCTTTCAAGGCATCTTTATAGGTAGACAGCGCCAAGTGCGCCAACTCGAGGTTGTAATAGAGGTCGCCGAGCAGCAGGTGACCCCTTCCGTCTAGCTCTCCCTTGCGACGTAGCGTCTCTAGGTTGACTGCAGCCTGCAGCGGTTTCTCGAGCATCACGTAAGCATTCGTTTGGGCGAGCCAATAGAAGCGTTCCTCCGGGTTTTTCCGTATCAGTTCATCAAGCATGGAGACGGCTTCGGCATGCCGTTCGGTCTCGAGGAGGCAATTCACCAATCCATTGTGGGCTTCTACCCCCTTTGGGTTTCTTAGTATGGCGGCCCGGTAGGCATTTTCCGCGGAAGCATATTGTTCCAAGTTGAAGTAACTGTATCCCAAGGCAACGAAAGCAATGCCTCCGTTTTCACCCAAGGAAATTGCTTTGAGCAAAGCCTTGGACGCTTCTTCATGGTGGCCTTGCTGGATAAGGACCAGACCGAGGTTCTTGTGGGCTCTCAAGAAATTGGAAAATTTCTTGATGGCGGCTCGGTAGGCTTCCGCGGCGCCGGTAAGCTGCCCGTTTTGAAAACGGAGCGTGGCCAGCGTGAAATCAAGGGCTGCGCTGGAGTCTTTCTTCGTTTTTCCTTCCAAGGTGGTTATGGCTAAGCGCAGGTCGTTGGGTGCTTGCCTGACCACGTCCCGGAGGATTTCCCGTTCCTTTTGATCAACGCTCGGCTCTACCTCGGTGCGGAATCCATAGTCGCCCAAGAAGCTTTTCAGGAATAGTGGATGCGACCAAAAATCATTTCCCAAGGCTGTTTTCAAAGGTAAAGCTTCCATGGGTTCATCCTGAGCGAGAAGAGACTGGCCGGCTACCACCATGACCAGGAGAAACGGGAGCGTCTTCAGCAACTTGTAGGTGTTTTTCATCAATCGGTGAGGGTGAAGTTCACAGGCAACACGAACTTTGTCTTCACTGCTTTCCCATTGCGAGTAGGAGGCGTGTACAAAGAGTTTTCCGCTGCCTTCACCGAGGGCGGAATGAAATCGTCGTGAGTGGAGGAAATCACGCCTTGTACCCGAACGACTCCCTTTTCGTCGATTTGGACCTCCAGCTTCACCACGCCTTGCAATCCTTTTTTCTTCAGATGAGCGGGATAACGTACGATGCCTTGCTTGATTGACGTTGGTTTGCGATCGAGCTCATGCAGCTTGAAGACAAATTCTTCATCCGCTCCAGGCGCAGTCTGAAAATCCGACAAGGCGAATTCGGAAAGAAAATCTCCAGGGCCAACGTCAAGGGCAGTTTCCAAGGCCTCGAGGCTTAACTTGGGAGGCGCTTTCTCCATTTTCGGTTGTACGGGAGCATCCCGATTTTCCGCGTCGACTTGCTTTTCCAGTTTCGGCTTGGGCTGCGGTGGAGTAGGGAGCTCGTGCGAAAATACCGGTCGGACATGCATCAACTCCTTGGCCGCGTATTGAGACAGGGGAAGTAAGAGGAACGTGAGGCAAGTCACGACCAGGGAAGCCAACATGCCATAACCGGAAAAGCCCGATAATCGTTTGTTTTTCCAAAGGCGCTTTGCTTGACCAATGAATTTCATGCTCTTATTCGACGGCGGATAATTTCACGGCCTTTGCTCCCGCTCCCAAGGCGGCATCCATGACTAGCACAGCCAAGTCTGCACGAGCTCCTTCCTCTATCTTGAGAATAACAGGCATCGGTTTGCGGGCGGAAGCGGTGCGCACCCTGCTCCCTACACCGCTTATTCCAAGTTCTAGTCCGTCCCCGAGTACTTGGCCCCTGGCAGTGACTTCGAAGACAAGAGGTTCGTCGAGCTTGCGCTTGGGGTCGGCGGTGTCTTGATGCCGCGAGGTGAGGCCTATCTCGTTGACGAACGAGGTAGCCACGAGGAAGAAGATCAAGAGGATGAACACCATGTCGATGAGGGGCGAAACGTTGATTTCAACGTTTTCCGCTTGGTGTATGGAGAGGCGTCGCTTCATCGATGGATTGCTAGGGCTTGCGAGTCGCCACGCTGACTGGCGCTCCCGTCAAGGTGGCTTCGCGGACGATTTTGGCGAGTTGCGCCCCGTCGGCTTCGAGGTCGACTTGTATGGTCACTGGAAGATCGACCTCGCGACGAAGCTCCTCGATCATGGGGCCTACTTGAGACAGGGGAATTTCTTCCCCTCCGTAATGAATGACCCCGTCCGAGTCCAAGGCGAAAAGGATTGTGTTTTTCTGCAGGTCTTCGGCGATGTATGCCATGGGTCTGTTTATCTCCACCCCGGGTATTTTGACGAAGGAGGCCGAGACAATGAAGAAAATGAGCAAAATGAACACCACGTCGATCAACGGAGAGACGTTGATCGACTCGAGTTCCTCTCGCTTCAAGATTCTTCTGCGTAATTTCATTGTGTTGCAAATTCAGCATGGTCGGATTTGCGGGCTACGTGGCTTTCGAGAAGACGAAGGAAACGTATCCATTCAGCTCGGCGGCGTGAAAGAAAGTGAAGCATGACGTAAGCGGGAATCGCGATCAGCAGACCTGCCTGAGTAGTTATCAAGGCCTCGGAAATCCCTCCCGAGACCAAGTCCATCTTGCGCCCTACCTCGACGCTGAGGCCTCGAAAGGTGGTTAGCATGCCTTCCACCGTCCCCAAGAGTCCGAGCAGGGGCGCTGCCGTGACGAGGGCCAGCAGGAAGCGAAGTCTTCGGTTCAGGGCCTTGGCGCTTTCGCTACGCACTTGTTTGAAACGCCTTCTCGCTTCTTCCCGGTCATTTCCCTTTGCCAGGCAATGGGAAATCATTTTACCCAAGTAGCCCCCGACCGATTCCGGCTGGGCCAACAAGTCGGAAGGCGAGTGAACCCGTGCTTCAGCCGGCATCATGCGTCGTATCCGAAAAAAGAGTTCGAAAGCCACGTAATAGGCATACAACGAAAGGAAGAAAAGTGGCAGCATGAGTGTTCCACCATTTTGCCAAGTGGTCCATGCCTGATCCCGGAACTGATCCCAGGAGCTACTCATGACCATCGTCTTCCTGTGAGCTCGAGGAGTTGGCGGTCTGTTCGGAGGCCAAGCTCACGAATCCGGACGCTATGCTCTCCATCTTGGTGACGATGGCCTGTATTCTGCGTGAAAGCAAGGCATGAGCGACGAGGGCGGGAATGGCCGTTGCGAGACCGAATTTCGTGGTCACCAGCGCTTCCGAGATACCACGAGAGAGCGAACTGTTTTCAGGGTTGGCGAAGTGCGTAAGTTGCTGAAAAACGTTGATCATGCCAGTCACTGTTCCGAGCAAGCCGAGGAGGGGGGCGGCGGCGGCGGTCACGGCGACTACGGGCAGCCATTTCTCCAAGCGAGACTGGGTTTGAATGATCTGCTCGTAAAGGACCTCTTCGAGAATCTCGGCCGATTTTCCTTGGTTGGCCTGAGCGGCGTTTCGCAAGTCGGCGAAGTCCTTGGTGTAATCTCCTTCCCAGGAGGTTTGACCCGTCGGGATCTTGATGGAGAGGATTTGCGTTGCCTTGTAGGAGACGATGACAATCGAAATCAATGCGAATCCTAGTATGGGAAATATCCAAAATCCGCCTTTTCTTAACTCTTCCCAAAAGCTCGGATCGCTGTTTGCCAGTACTAGCGCTTTGCCCAAGGTGGGATCGAAAGGAAGCACGATGGAGTCATCAGGGGAAGCCGTGACCGCGACCCGAATGGTTTCCGCCAGGTCCGAGGGTGTGGCCAATACTCGGCACGAGCGCGTACGGTTCACGCTCCACCCCGCATTTCGGCTCGAGTCGGAAGGCTCAAGGGGGGGAGTGTGTTCCACTATCCCGGCGGAATCGGTTTCCGAGCTAGCGAAATATACGGCGGGTCCCACCACCAAGAAAGATCCCTCTTCCTCGACGTTGTCCTCGGCCGTAGCCGCTTTTCCTTTGAAACGAAGTCCTCCGAAACTCTCCTGCAGGCGTTCCACGGAGAGTTTGGCGAGGGCGATTCCCGGACTGACGTCCTTCCACGGATCGGCTTTCGTGGTTCCTTCGGATCTGGAGGCAAGTGCCTGTTGGACGAATCCCTTGCGAAATTCGTGTTCCGGAGCGCTGATGCCATTTAACCAGCTCTGGTTATAATCATGCAGCAGGGCGAGAACGGCTTCGAGGTCGCTTTCAATTTCCTCGACTTCCTCCGTGAGCTCGGAAAGTGAAGACTCTTGGTTGTCATTGAGACGACGCCTTCTGTCGAATTCCTTTCTCTTGGCTATTACCTTTCCCTCCAGCGCATTGACTTCACGGACTATTGGAGCCTTTTGGGATTGTTGCGTTGAACGCTGCCGGGCCAGGCGATCAAGAGCATCCCGCAAGTCGTTCTTTGCGCTGGCACCGACTTCGATCAAGTTTGCCGCCGTCGCATGGGAAGCAAGCCACAGACTCAAGATGCCAAGGGCCAGCCTCATTCCTTCCCCTCCTTGGAGTTGGCCTTTTTTCGGGGAAGCGGAAGTTCCACGAAGGACGCGATTGCCTTTTTGTTGCGAATGGCCACCGCTTTTCTGATTTCGTCGGCCAAGTCATTGTCCAACTGCCATTGCCAGCCTTCGAACCCCGGCTTGCCGAACCCTGCCTTGGTGGCTGATTCGTTGACGAAATAGGCAGCTGCGAAACCGTAGTACAAGACATGGAACTCCCGTGTTTTTCCATCAATCTTCAACCTTTGCCTTTCGAGGTTTATCGAATGATGAAATCGGTTGGCCTCTTGCAGGATGGTCACGGCATTCTCCAGTCGTTTCAGCAGGGATAGGTCAGCCAATCTCTCCTGATCCTGCAGGGCGTCCGAGAACTGACTAACTCGATCCTTCAAGGGGCTCGGGAATGCCGTCAAAAGAGATTTCGCAGTTTCCTCCAGCTCTTCAATTTTCTCTTTCATCACCTTCACCGTACGCTTGGCTTGCTCCTTGCGTTCGTTCAAGTCGGCTCGCTCTTTGGAAACCGCGGCCATCTCGGCATCCGACTTTTCGAGTTGTTCGTCCAGCGTTTTGCTTTCGGCCTTGAGAGAGGCCAATAGTTCCAAGAGCACCGCGCGATCCGAATCCCATTTGGATTTCTCCTCTGACAGAATACGTTCCGTCTCCACCCATTCCTGGATTAATTGACGCGTTTCCTTCACTTGCCCGGAAGCCATCAACCAAGGCAGGATCAAGCCTAACGCTGTAATAAGAATCCTATGCATTATTTTCATGACCTGCGCTATCCGATCGCGTTTGGTGGTGAAGTGATTTTTCGTGATAACTGACCTTCGGTCAAACCTTTTTTGAGAAACAGTCTCAATAAACGCGGGAAGGCTTCGTTTGGCAAAACCTCAAATTTCGGGTTATTGAGAAAGCAGTTCACGAAGGATTTCATCGACCAGCTTTGGATTAGCTTGGCCTCGTGTTGCTTTCATGACCTGTCCTTTCAGCGCGTTGATCGCGTTTTCCTTGCCTCCCTTGAACTCCTCCACCGCCTTGGGTTGGTCGGTGATGACTTGCGAGCAGATTGTTTCCAGTTCGCCGGTGTCGGAAGTTTGCTTCAAGCCTTTTTCATCGACGATCTGCGCAGGCATCTTCCCCGTGGCAAAGGTTTCCGGAAAGATCTCCTTGGCGATGTTGCTTGAAATGGAGCCTTCTTCGACCAAGTTGACTAGCTCGGCGACGTGGGCGGGTGTCATCTTTGCATTGCCCAAGGGCATGGGGCCTTCTTCGTCGCCAGCCGAGGAAAGTTCCCTCAAGAGATCGTTTACGATCCAGTTGGCGGCTTTCTTTGGATCTTTGCATCGCGCCACGGTGGCCTCGAAGAAATCGCAGAGTTCCTTATCCGGGCAAAGGGGAGAGGTCGACGAGTAAGGCAAGCCGTATTGTTCGATGAAGCGACGTTGCTTGTCGAAAGGCATTTCCGGAATTTCCTCTCGTATGCGTTCGATCCATGCGTCGTCAATTTTGACCGGCATGAGGTCGGGATCGGGGAAATACCTGTAGTCGTGCGCCATTTCCTTGGAACGCATGGCAGTGGTGTATCGCTGGTCCGGGTTCCATCGACGGGTTTCCTGAGTTAAAGATCCACCCTCTCGCAAGACCGACGTTTGGCGTTGTATCTCATACTCCACGCCGTTGCGAACCCCTGATATGGTGTTGAGGTTCTTCAGTTCCACCTTGGTTCCCAATTCCTTCTGTCCGACAGGCCGCACGCTGACGTTCGCATCGCATCGCATTTGCCCCTTCTCCATGTCGCAATCGGAGATGCCGGCGTATACCAAGCTGTTGCGCAGGGAAGTCAGGTAGGCGAAAACTTCATCGGGTGAAAACAGGTCGGGCTCGGAGACAATTTCCAGCAAGGGCGATCCTGCTCGATTGTAATCGACGAGGCTGTCGTTTTCATAGTGCGTGAGTTTGCCGACGTCTTCCTCGAGATGTATGCGAGTGAGTTTCACCTTGCGATGTGGTCCCATCACGGCTCGGGTTTCACCTTCCAGTTCGATTTCCACTTCGCCGCCTAGGCAGATAGGTTGGTCGTATTGGGAAATTTGGTAGTTTTTCGGCATGTCGGGATAGAAATAGTTTTTTCTGTCCCATTTGCAGACTCGGGCAATTTCGCAACCGAGTAGAAGCCCTACCTTGATGGATTTCTCGATGGCTTCGAGGTTCATGACCGGGAGGGCTCCGGGAAGACCAAGCACGACTGGATCGGTCAAGGTGTTGGGAGGTTCGCCGAATCCGCGAGCTACTCTCGTGAACATCTTGGATCGAGTTTCCGCCTGCACGTGCACTTCCAGGCCAATGACCGCTTCGTATTGTATTTCGGACATTGATCCAGAGGTTATAATTCGGGGTAGCGGCGACCGAATTGATGAGTTTTGTCGTAGGCGTGGGCCACGGCCAGCATTTCGGATTCCTTGAAGGCTTGACCGATCACTTGCAGCCCAACCGGCAGGCCGTCTTTCGTGAATCCGCAAGGTACGGAAATGCCGGGAATGCCGGCCAAGTTCACTGAAATCGTAAAGACGTCGCTCAAGTACATTGAAATGGGATCATCGCTGCGTTCACCCTGTTTGAACGCGGCTGTCGGCGAAGTCGGCGTGAGGATTGCGTCCACTTGCTCGAAGGCAGCCTCGAAATCCTTGCGGATGAGCGTACGAGTCTTTTGGGCTCTCAGGTAATACGCGTCGTAATACCCACTGCTGAGTCCATAAGCCCCTAGTATGCAGCGCCTCTTGACTTCTTCGCCAAAGCCTTCTCCACGGCTTTTGGAATAGACGTCTATGGCGTTTTCGGCTCGTTCGCTCCGGTGGGTGTATCGAATGCCGTCGTAACGAGCCAGGTTGGAGGACGCCTCGGCGGTTGCGATGACGTAGTATACGGGCACGGCGAGTTCGGTTTGCGGGAGTGAGACCTCCACGAGCTCATGGCCTTCGGCCTGATAGAACGCGATGGCTTCGTCCACCAGTCGTCGAACTTCGTCGTCGATGCCTTCCCCGAAGAATTCCTTGGGCAAACCTAGCTTCCATGGGCCTTGGTTTTCGGTGAGTCCCTTGCGGTAGTCGGGAACCTCGGTGGGATAACTGGTGGAATCGAGAGGATCGTGCCCCGAGATGGCTCCCAGTAAAATTGCCGTGTCTTCCACCGTTTGGGAGAAGGGGCCAATTTGATCCAACGACGAAGCGAAGGCGGCTAGGCCGTACCTCGACACCATGCCGTAAGTGGGCTTCATTCCAACTACTCCACAAAGGGATGCCGGTTGACGAATGGAACCACCGGTGTCGGACCCCAAGGTCAACGGGGCCTGCCTCGCGGCCACGGCGGCGGCGCTGCCGCCACTGCTACCGCCAGGAACGCGGGAGAGGTCCCATGGGTTGTGGGTGGCTCCGAAAGCTGAATTTTCAGTGGAGGAGCCCATGGCGAACTCATCGAGGTTGAGTCTGCCCCAGACCAAGGCGCCCGCTTCCTTCAGCTTGACCACGGCGGTGGCGTCATAGGGCGAAACGTAATTTTCTAGGATTCGACTGGCCGCGGTCAGGGGTTGTCCCTTCATGGAGATGACGTCCTTCAATGCAACCGGCACGCCATCGAGGGCTCCCCGAGATTGACCGTTCGCCCTGCGTTCGTCGGAACGCTTGGCCTGCGCCAGAAAATCCTCGTCATCCCGGTGGAGGAAGGCGTGGACCTTTTCATCCACCGCGGTGGCCCGCGCAACGAAGGCGTCGGCGATTTCAACGGCCGACGCTTCGCCTTGAGCCAGGCATTCACCCAGTTCAGCGGCCGTCTTTTCGTGCAAGGAGTCAGGCATGTTGAGGCGGGTCCTTATTCCTCGATGACCTTGGGGACCACGACTTGGTCCTTGCGTTTAGCCGGTGCGTTGGAGAGTGCTTCCTCAGCGGAAAACCCAGCTCTCGATTCATCCTCGTCCCAAACGTTATGGCGAGGAAAAGCGTGAGCCATCGGTTCCACGCCTTCGACGTCCACTGCCTTCAACTTCTCGAAATATTGCAGGATGTCCCCGAGCTGGCCGTTGAACTTCTTTTTTTCCTCAACGGTCAAATCGATTCGAGCAAGGTTCGCGGCGTATTCGACGTCCATGGTTTGAGGTTCTTTCATAGCGGCGCGGAAATATTTTCAGGCTCGTAGTGTATAATCGGTGGTATCGGCTAAAATGACTTGGATTTCGTCGAAAGCGGCATTCACTTCCTTGTCTTTCAAGGTGCGTTCGTCCGAGCGAAAGCGTATGGCGCAGGCCACGCTTTTCATGCCGCTCTCGACACCTTTGCCCGTGAAGACGTCGAACACGCGAACCGAATCGACCGTAAACCGATCGCCCGCTGCTTTCTCTGCGGCTTTCTCCACCGCGGCTCGTACCTCTTCGGCGGAAACATTCTTGCTTACGACCAAGGCCAAATCCTTCAAGGCATGTGGGAAGGTGCCGAAACTTTCAAACCTCGCTGGCTTTGGCTTCTTGCGTAGAACAACGGGATCCACCAAGAGCTCTCCACAAAGGACCGGACCATCCAAGTCCTTTTGTCTGGAAAGGGAAAGGTTGCAGTATCCCACCGTGAGCTGCACGCGGTTCTTCGCAATTTCTCCGGCCCTCGCAACTTGACCTCCTTGCCAAGCGGAAGATTCGGCCAATGGATTCAAGCCGTCCTTCGGGAGCTTGACGCCTACTGCATGAAGCAGGCGTTGGGCGCAGCGGGAGGCGTCGTGAAAGTCAGGAGTCGCTTCGGCTTTCCATTCCCTGCTTGCAGGCTTGGTCAAGATGGAAAACGCGACGCTCGCAAATTCCATCACGCCTTGGGATCCCGGACGCAGGACTCGCCCCGTCTCGAAAACACGACGAAGATCGTTCCCGTTGCGATAATTGTGGGCGAGCGTATCGAGCAATCCAGGTAAGAGAGAGGCTCTCAAATGCGTGTGCTCCGCCGTCAATGGATTGGACAAGGCGAGAGCTGCTGAAACCTCCTTGCCATGCCAGGCTTCGATTTCCTTGCCATCGCGCAAGCTGTAGGAGCAGCATTCCTGGAATCCTTGTCCTACCAGTGAATCCGCGGCGCGTTCCATGAAAGTGAAGACAGGGGAGTCGTTTCGTGAAACCGCCTCGAACTGGACGCGAGCCTCGGGGATGGACTGCGTGCCATGGATGCGGGCGAATTCCTCGACCAAGTCGATCGGTCGGTCTACCTCGGATCGGTAACTAGGTACCTCGACCTTCCAGGTTTCTCCCGTCTCGACTTGGAACCCCAAGCGCTTCCAGGCTCCGGCGATTTCCTCTTCGTTCACCTCATAGCCGCAGGTATCTCGAATGAAAGCGGGCGTTACTTCGATCATGCGGTCTCCTCGAGGAGGTTCTCCGACTTGGACTTCCTCATTCAAGAGCTTGCCCCCGGCGGTTTCCAGAATCAGGTCGATTGCCCGTCGCGCCGCGAACCGCGTGAATTGAGGATCCACGTCTCGGGAGAAGCGGTATGAACTGTCCGTGCTCAAGTTTAGTTTTCGTGAGGTGGCGCGAACGTTTCCCGGATGAAACCAAGCGGCCTCCAAGACAAGGTCGGTGGTCGAGTCGTCCACCTCTGCGTCCACGCTGCCCATGACTCCGGCTATCACCAAGGGCTTTTCGGCGTCGGCGATGACCATCATGCTTTCGTTCAGGGTTCGTTCGGCTTCGTCGAGCGTCGTAATGGTTTCGCCGGCTTTGGCGTTTCGGACGATGATTTCGTTTCCGGCAATCTTGCCCGCATCGAAGGCGTGCAAAGGTTGACCGGTTTCCATCAGAATGAAATTCGTCGCGTCGACCACGTTGTTGATGGGCCTCAGTCCAACCGCCTCCAGCCTTTGCTTGAGCCAATCGGGGCTGGGGCCGATCGTCACGTCTCGAATTACCCAGGCGCAGTAGAGTTTGCAGTTCTCCGTAGTGACGGAGACCTTGTTCAGTGGATTCTCGGAGGAAGGTTCGGACACGGTGGGCGCATCGCTCTCGACCGTGGGCAGTTTCAATTCCCGCTCGAAACGAGCGGCCAGTTCGCGGGCAACTCCCACGTGGCTCAGGCAATCCCCTCGGTTGGCGGTGAGCTCGAGGTCGAAAGTAACGTCGGCGTCACCGAACAAGTCGTTGATCGGCGTACCGATTTCAGGGCGGTCCTCTAGGATCAGCAACCCTTCGTGGTCCTCTCCCAGTTCCAATTCCTTGCAACTGCACATCATGCCCTCGGAGGTTACGCCCCGCAGTTTGGATTTCTTGATCTTGAAGCCACCGGGAAGCTTGGCTCCGGGAAGCGCCACGGGGACGCGGTCACCTGGTTTGAAATTGGTGGCTCCGCAGACAATGTTCGCGTCGGGCGAATCTTCCCCCACCTTTACCTTGCATACGCTGAGCCTGTCGGCTTCCGGATGTTGCTCACTGGAAAGGATCTCTCCCACGACTACTTTTTCCAGTGCTGGAGGGCCGCTGCTCTCCACGCCCTCCACTTCCATTCCGAGCATGGGGAAAACTTCGGTCAGAGTATCCGTCGAAGCATCCAGTTCGACGTACTGCTTGAGCCATTCGATGCTTACTTTCATGGAGTCTTCGTCTAAAACTGTTTCAGGAACCGCTGGTCGTTCTGATAAAAATGACGGATGTCGTCGATGCCGTGGAGCATCATGGCAACCCGTTCGATCCCTAGCCCAAAGGCGTATCCGCTCCATTCCCCCGTATCCAAGCCAACTTGATCGAATACCGCTGGATCAACCATTCCGCATCCCATTATCTCAATCCATTGGTTGCTTAGCCGACCGAGGTTGGGTGAAAACAGGTCCACCTCGAAACTGGGTTCGGTGAAGGGGAAGAAACTCGGACGCAAACGAGTTTTTACCTGTTTCCCGAACAGTTCGCGCAGGAAATGATCGAGCACGGCCTTGAGGTCCTCGATCGTGACCTTGCGATCGACGAACAGGCCTTCGGTTTGATGGAAATTTGCGCTATGCGTGGCATCCACTGTGTCGCGACGAAAGCAGCGGCCCGGTGCAATTACTCGAATGGGAGGCTGCTCCTCCATCATGGTTCGAATTTGGACGGAGGAAGTGTGCGTTCGCATGACGAACGCTTCGTCCGCCTTTCCTTGAACGTTTCCGAAACGAGTTTCCGCGGGGAAGTACAAGGTGTCCTGCTCGTCTCGGGCGGGGTGGTCTTCCGGCGTATTCAAGGCGTCGAAACAGAACCATTCACTCTCCACCTCGGTGGCTTCGGCCACGGTGAAACCGATTGCCCGGAAGATGGATACCACTTCTCGTGTTGCCAAGGTGAGCGGATGCAGACCTCCCGTGTAATTACCGGGAGGCGGTAACGTGACGTCGACGGCTTCACCGAGAGCTTTTGCGTCCGCTGCGGAATTCAAGTCGGAGACCGCATTCTTGAAGAGTTCCGCCAAGTGGTTTTTCACCTTGTTGACCGCTTGTCCAAAGGCTGGTCGCTCCTCCGGCGGCAGCGAGGCAATGCTTTTCATCAATACGGTGAGGGAGCCATTGCCGCCTAGAACGGAAGCCTTCAGTTGTTCCAGTCCAGGCATGTCTTCCACCGACCCAAGGGCGGATTCGGTTTCCGACACGATGGCCTGCAGTTTTTCCTGCATGGCTTTTTCTTCCCCGCTTGGGGTCGCCCCAAGGGCGATCTCAGGCAGCCAAGGCCCCTTTGGCTTTCTCGACCAATTCCTTGAAAGCGTCCGGTTCGTGTATGGCTAGTTCGGACAGAGCTTTCCGGTCGAGTTTTACGTCGGCCTTGTTGAGGCCGTTGATGAACTGGCTGTATCGTATGCCTTCAGCTCGACAAGCTGCGTTGATACGAACGATCCAAAGTTGGCGAAACACGGTTTTCTTTTTGCGCCGGTCACGGTAGGCATAAGCTTCGGCTCGATTAACGGCATCCTTGGCATACCTGAAAAGGCGCGATTTGTTGCCAAAGTAACCTTTGGCTTTCTTCAACACCTTCTTGCGGCGTTTTTTGGTTGCTACTGCGTTGCGTGTCCGCGGCATGACAAAATTCCTCTATTAACTATTGGGTACGCGTGATTAGCCGTCCGTTCAGGAGTGGATGGCTGCTTTGATCCGTTTGGCCATTCCTTTGGCTAGACCTTGGTCTTGGCGAGACGCCCGTCGGCGTTTAACCGATTTGGTACGCAAAAGATGACGATGACCGGGCTTGCGATACATCACCTTGCCCGTTGACGTGACTTTGAAACGCTTTGCGATTCCTTTGTTTGTCTTGCCGCTACTCATTATGCCTTGAGGAAAATCGTCCGATTATTAAGTATTTCGATAATCTGTAAAGATAATATTACGTCCGCAGGTTGCCTGGCCTTGCATTTAATCAAATAATCGAAGGCCTTTGTAGCTTTCGATTACAAACCAAACCGTCAAGGCGAGCAGGACGCCGAATAGGGTAAGCCTGAGGATTTTTCTCAGGATGCGGGCCTTCGTTCCTGCAGCCTTCGTTTTTGTTCCCCCGAATTCCTTTACGTATTGCGTGAGGTCGCTGATAGCGGTTCGCTTGCTTACTCCTCGCAAGGCAGGATTGTCGTTTTTGCGACGACGACGGTGTCTCCATTGAAAGAATTTGTGAAACATGAACGAACCCCAATGGATTCTTTGTTGCGGATTCACGGCCCAAAGACGAGGCGAAAGGGGATTCTCTGGAATAAAGTTGAGCGTTTTGGCTCTTGCCTAGACGGAGAAGTCAAGCAGCGCATGACTGGCGTATCCTTGCCTCAGGGCAGCGAGGTCCGTGTCAGGAGCGGGATCCGCGTCATCCAACCATTCTGGTCGATAGAGCAGGCGATAGCCTCCCTCCGCATCCGGCGAGAAAAGTGAACCAAGTTTCAGGTGAGCCGGCTGAACGGTCGCCAATGGAGTTTCTTCCTTGGTGTTTTCAGGGAAGTTCAGGTTGTGCACCTGAATCTTCTCGTTGCAGGAATCGTTTGCCAATTCATCGACGAAATCGGCAGTTCGCCGAGCCGAAACCAGCAAGGAATCCAAAAGTGAACCTTTCACTTCTCCATGATTCTCTCGTATCTCATCGAAACAATCCACTGGCAGCGACATGCTCGCGGCAATGGAAGGCAAGCCTTCGAGGGCTCCTTCCAAGGCGCCTCCGACGGTGCCCGAGGAGAGGATCATGGGCCAAGTGACGTTGTAACCAAGGTTGATGCCACTAACCACGACGTCCGGCTTCTTTGGGAGCAAATGCCCAATCGCCAGGTTGACGCAGTCCGCGGGTGTGCCATTGACTTTCCATGCAGGGCAATCGAAGCCATCCACTTCTTGGGGAATCAATCGCTCATGCCGTGTGATTGCGTGTCCGATCCAACTGCGTTCCCCATCGGGAGCGCAGACGAATACTTTGCGTCTTTCCCCGACAGCTTTTGCCAGCTCGAGAAGGAAACGCGATCCGATGCCGTCGTCGTTGGTGACTAGGACGGTAGCTTCCGGGCCCATCTTGAGCTAGTTTTCTTCCAGCCCAAGGCTGAGCCGCAAAGCTTTATTCTTCCCGAGGTTTCTCGTCGTCGGAATCATCGTCTTCGTCCGAGTCATCGTCATCGGAATCGTCGGAATCGTCGTCGGAGTCAACGGAGTCGTCGTCGGAGTCATCGGAGTCATCGTCGTCGGAGCTTTCCTCAACGGTTTCCTCGTTGGCGTCGTCGACCTGAGCGTCGACGTCTTCGGAGCTTTCCTCGGCTTCCTCAACTTCCTCGACTTCTTCGACTTCTTCGGAATCGTCGTCCTGCTCTTGCGTTTCCGCATCTTGCATGGCGGCTTTTCTGCTGAGGCGAACTTTGCCACGATCATCGACGCCGATGCACTTCACGGTCATGTCATCGCCTATCTTGCAGATGTCGGACGTCTTGCCGACTCTTTCCTCGGCCAATTCGGAGATGTGAACAAGGCCTTCCTTGCCGGGCAGGCATTCGACGAATGCGCCGAAATCCTTCACGCCGGTGACAGTGCCGTGATAAATTTCACCTACCTCGATATTACCAACTTCGGGAGCGGGTTCCGTTTGGAGTTCGTCTCCGGCTCCTTCACCTCCTTCGGCTTCCGCGAGGGCGGCTTTTCTGCTGAGGCGAACCTTGCCGCGGTCATCGACGCCGATGCATTTGACGACGATTTCGTCGCCCAGCTTGCAAATATCTTCCGTCTTGTTGACGCGGAAGTCGGCCAATTCGGAGATGTGAACGAGGCCTTCCTTGCCCGGAAGGCATTCGACGAATGCGCCGAAATCCTTAACGCCGCGCACGATGCCACGGTAGATTTTACCTACCTCGATGTCTCCGGTGGCGAGGTTTACTTCCTCCAGCGCTCGCTCCATGGCTTCGCCACTTGTGGCGTAGACGTGTACTTTTCCGCTGTTGTCCTCGTCGATGTTGATGTCGGCTCCGGTAATCTCGGTGATGCGACGAATGTTCTTTCCACCAGGTCCAATGAGGGCCCCGATCTTATCGGGATCGATCATGACGGTTTCAATGCGCGGAGCGTGTTCGCGAAGTTCCGAACGCGGGCTGCCTTGGACGCCGTCCATGACGTCGAGTATCTTGTGACGCGCCTCGGTGATTCGGGCAATGGCCTCCTTTGCGATGTCGAAAGGCAAACCTTGTATCTTGAGGTCGAGCTGAAAGCCGGTGACTCCCTCGCGGGTGCCGGCAATCTTGAAGTCCATGTCGCCGAAATGATCCTCGGCTCCGATGATGTCGGTCAGCACGACGTGCTTTTCGATTCCTCCATCGGCGCCGGGGTTCGAGACCAAACCTGCTGAAATGCCGGCAACCGAGCCCAAGGTGGGAACTCCGGCGTCCATCAGAGCCAAGGAACCACCGCATATGCTGGCCATGGAGGTGGAGCCGTTGGAGGACATGATCTCGGAAACAAGCCGGATGGCATAGGGGAAGTCGTCCTCGCTGGGTAAAACCGGAAGCAGGGAGCGTTCAGCCAATGCGCCATGTCCGATTTCGCGACGACTGGTGAACCCGAATCGACCGGCCTCGCCGACCGAAAAGGGAGGGAAGTTGTAGTGAAGAAGAAAGGACTTGGAGGAAGCTCCACCGGTCAAGCCATCGAGGTCTTGGGTGTCTCGTCCCGTGCCCAGAGTGGTCATGACGAGGGTTTGGGTTTCGCCTCGTTGGAAGACAGCTGAACCGTGTACCCTAGGCAGGCTGCCGGTTTGACAAGTGATCTCGCGCAGGTCGTCCGGAGCTCGTCCATCGGCTCGCTTGCCTCGCTCGAGAATGTTTTCGCGATAAACGGCTTCCTGAAGAACCTCGAAGGCCATGTTGACGTGATTGGGATCATAGTCCTCGCCCAAGCTTTCCTCGACTGCCGCGGCGGCTTCTTCCTTGATTCCTGCAACGGCTTCTTCGCGTTCCTGTTTGGAATCGGCGAAAATAGCTTCGTTCATGCGATCTCCCACGATTTCGCGACATATTTCCATGACGTTGTCCGGGGCGACCACCAAATCGAAACCCTTTTTCTCTTTGCCGCACATTTCGGCCAATTGCTTCTGGGCCGCGATGATATCCTGAATGGCGTCATGAGCGAATTCCAACGCTTCGATGAAGCGTGCTTCCGGCATTTGGTCGGCGCTGCCCTCGATCATCATCATTTCGCTTTCACTGCCCACGTAGATGAGGTCGAGGCTCGAATCGAAGATTTGTTCATTGGTGGGGTTTACGACGAATTCACCGTCGATTTCTCCCAGTCGTACGCATCCTACAGGGCCGTTCCAGGGAATATCGGAGATCATGAGAGCTGCGGAGGCTCCATTGACCATGAGAATGTCCGGTTCGTTCACGAGGTCGGTTGAAAGGAGGTAGCCAATGATTTGCACTTCGTTCATGAAACCTTTGGGAAACAAAGGCCGAAGTGGTCGGTCGCAAAGGCGGCTGGTGAGTATTTCTTTCTCGTTCGGTCGACCTTCGCGTTTGAAGAATCCGCCGGGAAAACGTCCTCCGGCGGTAAATTTTTCACGGTAGTCGACGGTGAGGGGAAACCAATTTTGGTCGGGGCGGAGCTTGGAGGCGGCTGTTGCGGACACGAAGACGTTTGTTTCGCCTAGTTCCATCGTTACTGAGCCACTGGCTAAACCGGCTAGATCGCCGGAATTGAACGTGATGTTTGATTTTTCTGCGGTTACGGAGTGCTTCTGCTTCATTTTCCTTCTTCTTTCTTCTTTCTTTTATTCTATTACTAACAAAAATTCGTTTTTTGTGGAGTGGGCTGAGGAGGAGATCGAAATCGCGCATCGGCGAACGCAGGACGTTCGTCTCGGATCTTATATTCCCTCAGTGGATTGAATGATGAGTTCGTCGCTGGGTTGCTTTTCAGGCTTCCTGCAATGGTTGCGCACCTTGCAGGTCGTTCTAGCAGGGGTGGAAAACCCCTTCTAACGGCGCAGCTTCAGCTTTTGGACGATTTCCTGATATTTCTCCAAGTCGTGACGCTTCAAGTAATCAAGAAGCTTTCGTCGTTTGCTGGCCATTTTGATAAGGCCGTGCCTGGAGTGGTAATCCTTGCGATGGGTACGCAAGTGTTCGGTCAGATGTGAGATCCGGGCAGTCAGGAGGGCGATTTGCACCTCGCTCGACCCGGTGTCTTTATCGTGCGTTTGGTATTCGGATATGATTCCTTCTTTTTCTATGTATTCGGACATGATTATATTAATTTCTCGGTGCGGGGACCTTGCGGTGGCAGGGTCGCGTTTCAGCTCGTCGCCGGAAACGCCGTTTCGTTTCACTAGGGTGAATGAAACCGAGGAAACTAGGTCTGTGAGGACACTTCGCTTCTAACGCTGTGCATGAAAATGCCATTCCGACAGGTGTTCGCAAGCAAAATCGCATGTTTTCAAACCCTCCATTTGGTTTTCGTTTTGCCATCCGTAGTCTTTTCGCTGCAAGGTTCCGTTCGTGAAGGTTCCTTATTTCGCCTACGGTTCGAACATGCACCTGGCTCAGATGGCCATCCGGTGTCCCGGCGCCCGTACCTTGGGTTTGGTGTCCAAGCGCGGATGGCGCTTCATGATCAATGACCGAGGTTTCGTCACTGCGATCGACGACCCCGGGGCCGAGGTGCTTGGTTGTCTCTGGGAGTTGACGGATGAGCATTGGGCGGAGCTGGATCGCTATGAGGGCGTGTCCTCCGGTTTTTACACGCGAGTTAAATGTCAAGTGGTTCGAATGGACAACGGGGTCATCGTGGACACCATTGCGTATCGAGCTACCTGTGAGGCCCCGGGTGTTCCCGGCGCCGAATATGCCGACACGGTGATTGACGGGGCTCGGGACGTTGGCTTGCCGGAGGAATACGTCTCCTTGATCGAGTCATGGAGAGATGGTCCGCCCGAGTCTTGAGATCCCATGAAGAAGGAAGTTGGCGACAGGTGGCGCATTCACGTGGACACCGGGGGTACCTTCACCGATTGCCTTATTGAGCTTGGTGGAAAGACCCGAAGGACCAAGGTTCTTTCCAATGGCAGTTTGCCTGGCGTCGTCCAGGAGTTGATTGGCAGCCGATCTTTTCGCATCCGATCTCCTTGGGTCGCTCCCGATGATTTTCCGGTCGGGTTTCAGGTTTCCTTTTCCAACCATCCTGATTGCGAGGGGAGAGTTTCCGGTTATCAGTCCGATTCCGGGTTGCTGCAATTGGACGACGATTTGCCCTTCGATCCACAACTTGGAGAAGCGATCGAACTCATCTCCAAGTGGGAGGCTCCTATTCTCGCTGCCAAACTTGGCTTGGCCGCGGAGGGGCTGCGTTTGGATGCCGCCTTCGTCGCAATGCGGCTAGCAACGACCCGATGCACCAATGCCTTGCTTGAAAAGAAGGGAACGCCACCGGTTTTCTTCGTCACTCGAGGTTTTCCTGACCTTTTGCGCATCGGTGACCAGCGGCGCCTCGGTCTTTTCGACTTGCAGCCTCGCCAGCGCGAGCCTCTCCATGCCGAGGTAATCGAAGTGCCTGAAAGAATGGATCGCGAAGGTTCCGTGCTCGAGCCTCTCCACCTGGAAGCTCTCCATGAGCCGGTTCAAGCTTTACTTGCCGAAGGTCGCAAAGTGGCTGCGGTTTCCTTGCTTCATGCCTATGCCAACCCTCGTCACGAGGAAGCTTTGGCGTTGTTCTTGAAGGAGGCCGGATTCGAAGTGGTGGCCACTTCCGCCGCCGTGTCTCCTTTCGTCAAGTGGTTGCCCCGAGCGGAATCAGCCGTTGTCGAAGCTTGTCTTGCTCCAGTGTTGAGCGAATACCTTGCAAACGTTTCAGCGGATCTGCCCGAGAGCGACTTGCGCGTCATGACCAGCGCGGGTGGGCTGTCGGGCGTGAAAGCCTACCGGGCCGTGGACAGCTTGCTCAGCGGTCCCGCAGGAGGCGTGGTTGGGGCGGCGGCGGTAGCGCGACGGGCTGGCATGGATAAGATCATCGCCTTGGACATGGGCGGCACCAGCACCGACGTTTCTCGCTTTAGCTCCGATTTCGATTATCACGACAAGCATGAAGTTGCCGACGTGCTCGTTAACGTTCCCTCTTTGCGTATAGAAACGGTGGCTGCCGGTGGTGGATCCATTTGCCGGATCGAGGACGGACTTTTGCGCGTTGGACCTGAAAGCGCAGGCGCTCGTCCTGGGCCAGCTTGTTACGGTTACGGTGGGCCTCTTTGCCTGACCGACGTCAATCTCCTGCATGATCGCTTGGATACCGAGCGTTTTTCAGTGCCTCTTTTTCCAGAGGAATCGGAGCGTCGTCTGAAGGAGATGCTGGATGGGACCGGTCGTTCTCGGGAGGAGACGCTAGACGATTTCCTTGAAATCGCGAACGACGTTATGGCGGGAGCCATCCGAAAGGTTTCCGTTCGTGAAGGATACGATCCCACGGAATATGCGATATTGGCTTTTGGTGGAGCTGGTGGCCAACATGCATGCGGAGTGGCGGAGAAACTTGGGGTCCGCCGCGTCGTCTCGCCTGAAGACGCAGGCCTTCTCAGCGCCTATGGTCTTTCCCAAGCGGTCGTTGAGCGTTTTGCGGAAACCCAAGTACTGCGTCTATTGACGGACTTGAAAGAGGATTGGGAGTCGATGGATGATTCCCTTTGCCAGCAAGCCATCGAGGCGATGCAAGGGGAGGGGATTGCTCGTTCGGACATGTTGATTCGACGAAAAACCGCGTTTATCAGATACCAAGGACAGGACGCTCCTCTGGAAATCGAATACCAAGAATACGCCGATCTCCGGGTTCAGTTCGAAGAAAGATACCTAGCTGTTTTCGGCTATTGCTCTCCCGATCACGCCGTGGAGGTTGTCTCCTTGCGGGTCATTGCTTCCACCGAGGTCGAGCCTCTTCGGCGAGAAACTTTCCCGGATTCCTCGACCAAGCCCGCCAAGAGCTCGTCGTCTGAGACTTGCCCCGTTTTCAGACGAGAGGACATTCTTCCTGGTTCCTGCGTCACGGGACCTGCGGTTGTTTCCGATGCATTCGGGACTCTCGTCGTCGAGGATGGCTGGGTAGCGTGCAAGGGAGACCAAGGCAGTCTTCTCTTGGACCGTTCTTCGTCCCTCGCCGATCGCGTTCCTCAAAAGGGAGGAGCGGATCGTGAATTGTTTGCCAATCGCTTTTGCAACTTGGTCGAGGAAATGGGAGCGCAACTGGAACGCACGGCGCTTTCGACCAACGTGAAGGAGCGACTTGATTTTTCCTGCGCCCTGTTGGATTCCAAGGCGCAATTGGTTGCCAACGCGCCGCACGTGCCCGTTCACCTCGGCGCTTTGGGCGTGTGCGCGCGGGAAATCAACTCTTCGCTTTCCCTGCGACCCGGAGACGTCGTCGTGTCCAATCATCCCGCCTACGGTGGGTCGCATCTTCCAGACGTCACGGTGCTTGCTCCCATTCATGACGAAACGGGCGTTCTTCTCGCCTTTGTTGCCAATCGGGCTCACCATGCGGAAATCGGAGGGATCCGGCCAGGGTCCATGTCGCCCGAGGCTTCCGTCTTGGCGGAGGAGGGAGTAGTCATTGAGCCCACTTATCTTTTTCAAGGCGGGCGATCCCGCGTGGAGGAAGTGGCGCTTCTCTTTCGCGAGGGCGCATGGCCTTCACGGCGTCCGGATGAAAACCGAGCGGATCTACTTGCCCAAGTGGCTGCGATTCGTCGAGGAGCGGAGGCCATGGAAGCCCTTGTCGACCAATATGGAACCGATCTTGTCATGAAGCATTTGGAGCTACTTCGGGAACGTTCGTCCCGAGTATGCCGCGAGTTCCTGGTTGGCTTGGGAGAGGTGGACCTGTTTGCCGAGCAACTACTCGACGATGGATCACCAATTGTCGTCCGGATCGTAATACGCGAGGGTAGGGCAAGGATCGATTTCACCGGCACGGCGTCTCGTCATCCCGGAAACCTCAATGCGACCGCCGCGATCACGCGGAGCGCAGTAGTCTACGTTCTTCGCCTGCTTGCAGGACAGGAAACGCCGCTCAACGAAGGTTTACTCGAGCCCGTCGAGATCAATCTCCCCGATGATTCTCTTTTGGCGCCTCGTTTTCCGAGTGATCCGCAAATCGCCCCTGCGGTTTCGGGAGGCAACGTCGAGGTCAGCCAGCGATTGGTTGATACGTTGCTGCTCGCTTTTGGAGAAGTGGCTTGCTCCCAAGGCACCATGAACAACGTGATTTTCGGCGACGCTACGCGTAGCCACTATGAAACCGTGGCTGGAGGAGCTGGAGCCGGAGTCGGGTTCAACGGTACTTCCGGGGTTCATGTCCACATGACCAATACTGCGATCACCGATCCTGAGATTCTCGAGCTTGGCCAACCTGTTCGCCTCGAGCGCTTCTCTTTGCGTGAGGGCTCGGGCGGCGCAGGTAGCTGGGTAGGGGGCGATGGCGTGGAAAGGGAATACGTTTTCGAGGAATCTCTTTCCGTCTCGCTGTTGACTCAACGCCGATTGTCCGGACCTGCTGGAATTCTCGGAGGAGAGGATGGGCGCCCCGGCGAACAATACGTGCTTCGCAAAGATGGGACTCGTGAAAATTTGTCCCCGGTGGATCACGTTGAAGTGAATCCTGGAGACCGGCTCGTTCTGCTTACTCCCGGTGGCGGCGGCGCGGGCGATCCCGAAACCTTGGCTTGAGCCTTTTCTACAGATGGTAGGCTTGGAGTCCCTCCACAACTTGCGAGAAGGCCTCGTCGACGTTGTCGGCGAATGAAAACAAGTTCAAGTCATCCGGCGAGATCACTCCCCAGCGAGCGAATTGATCAAAATCGATGATATCATTCCAAAACTCCTTGTCATACAGTATGATGGGGAGCTTTTTGTCGAGTTTGCCCGTTTGGATGAGGGTGAGCGACTCGAAGAGCTCGTCCATCGTGCCGAATCCTCCTGGAAACACGACCAATGCCTTGGCGTGGTAAAGGAAGTAGAACTTGCGGACGAAGAAGTAGTGAAACTCGAAACTGAGATCCGGACAGGCGTACTCGTTGACTCCTTGCTCGAAAGGCAGGCTGATGCCGAGAGCGACGGATTGCCCATCTGCGTCTCGGGCTCCTCGATTGGCCGCTTCCATAATGCCGGGACCTCCACCCGAACAGACCACGAGCCGTTTGGAAGCGTCGGGCAGTTCGTCGGACCATTGCGTGAGCTTGCGCGACAGCGCTCTCGCGGCTTCATAAGAGTCGGCTCGCCGTTTGGAAAATTCGTCGGTCGCATTTTCCAGGGATGGGCATCGGGCGGAACCGAAAAACACGATGGTATGTGAGACGTCTTTTTCACGAAACCTTTTTTCAGGTTCAACAAGCTCGCATTGCACGCGTATGGCCCGGGCTTCGGGGCTGTTCAGGAACTCTTGGTTGCGATAGGCTTTCAGCGGTTTTTTTGGCATGAACACAAAATGCACCATGTTTGCTTTTCGTGAAAGCCGAATTTTTTCTAAAGCCGCGCTATTAGCAACCGATTCTTTACCTAGCTGCAAGGAAGCAGCCTCCAATCAGGGGGTCTTATTCGAAGGGAGTTGAATGAAGGCCGTTAACGAAACGTTTTTCTTTTCAGAGAAAGGTGACGTGGCTTTGAATCAACTTAATCATACATTCGAATACAGTGGTAAAGGAATCGATACCAAATCAGCGGAATCACCGCTCCTCGCTTTCTTTCGAGCAAGTATCCTACGTCGGAAGGGAGTGAAGCATGGAGCCCGCTGACAATCTTCCTGATCCGTTACGGGAACGGGCGCTTGGCCAGAACTTTTCAACGGACTCATTGCCTCACGAAGGGTCTCAGGAAGACCAAATGAAGGAATGGGTCAGGCAGGCGAAGGCAGGTGCTCTCGATGATCGCGATCCCGGTGCAATCGCCAGGGCGGAAGCTCGCTTGGCGGATCCCGACTATCCGGACGACAACCTGCTGGAAATCGTCGCTCGCAATATTCTGTTGCGGGAACGGTTCTAGCTTACGGATCTTCAGTCGGACGGTTTTTCGGGAAATCGTATTCGATCAGTTCCGCCGTTCCCACCTCGATGGAGGTCCACCTATCTACGGGGAACTGCAATACCGCCACACCACAGGTCGGGACGTTGAAAATGCGTATGCCGGCTAGTAGGTTGATCGTTCTCGTGATTCCGGGATTATGGGCGGTCAAGGCAGCCGAGTGAGCCTCGGCGGGAAAGTGCCGGACGAGTTCGATCAAGGTGGAGGATGAAGCTTCGTAGGCTTCCTTCACGACTTGCAATGACGTGACTGGAAAGTTCCAGGCTTGGGCAATTATTTCAGCGGTTGCCCAAGCGCGTGCGGCAGGGCTGGCAGCAAAATGATCAGGGACTTGGTGTTTCTCGGCCAACCTTTGACCCATGTCGGGAGCATCTCGAAAGCCTCTCGGGTTGAGTGGGCGGTCGAAGTCATCGAGCGAGGCATCGCCCCAGCTTGATTTGGCGTGGCGGATCAGTACCAGTTTCTTTCCGCTTTGAGATTGCGGGATCGGTGTTTTATCGCTTATTTTTTCCATTATGAGATCGGTATGGTGGCTTTTCTTTTTGATCGCGACGTTTTTTTGCGGATGTGGTGAGGACGATATGACGCGTGAGCCTGATTCCAAGACTCGCAAGTCACCACCTCGAGCCGACGTTCCAAATGCACCTGTTTCCAAGAGGGCTGACGCTGTTGACTCTTCGGAGGAACCGGAGGACGAAAGGACGAACGAGTCCGAGCTACCCAAGGGGCAGCCTCTCGAGCAACTCACTCAGAAGTTGGGCAAGCATTACATCGGCGATGAAGATACCCCTTTCACTGGCATCGCGGAAGAGCTTCACAACGGCAAACGCATACGTTTGATCAGTTTTGCCAATGGTTTGCGTGATGGAGCGGAATACACTTTCGATTCCAATGGTTTCGTACTGCAGGAAGCCAACTACTCCGAGGATTATCTCGATGGGACGCACACCTTTTGGTGGCCCAATGGAGCGAAAAAGGAAGAACGCGTTTGGGTGAAGGGGAATCTACATCCGCGGGAATTGCGCCGTTGGGATCCGGACGGACGATTGATCGAGGAAACAATAGACGACAGCTTCTAGTGGCGTCTCGATCTTTGCCCGGGCCCGGATTACTCAGTTGGCTGTCTCGCTCTCCTCCAAGGAGCCTGTCTCGCGGACGTAGGCATCCAATTCGCTGATGTGCAGGACTCGCAGGTTGTCGATGACGTGTTGAAGGGATCGGCAACTTTGGAAGTTTGCCATTTCCAAGTCATCCGGCAACACAACCGCTATGCGCTTGGCATCAAAGTGATGAACGCTAAGAGTCAAGAGACGAAAGAGGTCGCCTTCTTCCTTGGGGTCGAAGCCGCTGCGGGGCTCGATGGCCAAACTGATTTCCGGAATCCAGAGGTCGCAACAGTTGACCTCGAAGTTCTTGGACACTTGGTACCCATTACGTTGCACGATGTATTCACAACTTTCGAGTAAATCAAAAATGAGTCCGGAGGGAGCGTTGAGACTCGAGTGATCTTTGCGGATCAAGTTCTCGATGTAAATGGACAGGTCATCGGTGCCATGCAAAAGCTGGGCTCTTTTCTGGGCGAACTTCAAGAGGTTCTTCTCGCGCATGACACCATTGAAAGGGAACACCCGTCTCGGTTTCAAACCGATGGATTCACGGATTGATTCGAGACGTTCCTTCAACTGTTCTGGAATCTCCTTTGGCATCAGGTCCGAGGTGGAAGTTGGGTCCTCTTCTTCCGCTTTCTCTTGCTCCTCTCTTATCCAAAAAGCGAGGGTTTCGGTGTATTCCGAATTTTCATAACCATTGCGTCGCAAATCCTTCACTGCTTTGAGCAGGAAAACAACCCCTTTGTTCTCGTCCGAATAAATAGCAGGATTTGTCCTGACTAGCTCTGCAAATTGTTCGATGAGGTCTCGGTTGTCCTTCCATCGATGGCGCGCCCGCCGCAGGGAGGGAGACCAGAGCTGTTCGGTGTCCTTGCTATTCTTAGGCAATTTTTGAGCGAGTCGGTTGATCAGGAATCAGCCTGAACGGTTTTGTCGGTAGAATTGTCGTCTCCGGAGTCGTCGTCCTCTTGGGAAGCCTCTTCCTCGTCCCCCTCGTCAGCCTCTTCGGATGCCTCGGGTTCTTCGGTGGAGTCGTCCTCGTCGTCCTCGGCCTCGGCTTCGGGTTCTTCGTCGGAGGCATCGCCCTCTGGAGCAGCCTCCTCCTCGTCCTCCTCGGCAGCCTCTTCGGATGCCTCGGGTTCTTCGGTGGAGTCGTCCTCGGCGTCCTCGGCCTCGGCTTCGGGTTCTTCGTCGGAGTCGTCGTCCTCTGGAGCAGCCTCTTCCTCGTCCTCCTCGGCAGCTTCTTCGGATGCCTCGGGTTCTTCGGATTCGTCGTCCTCGGCCTCGGCTTCGGGTTCTTCGTCGGAGTCGTCGCCCTCTGGAGCAGCCTCTTCCACGGCCTCGGGCTCATCGGCGTCGGGCGCTTCTTCTTGCGCTGGCTCCGAGCTTTCAGGGGGAATCGGATCCGTGGTCTCCTCCTCCGTGTCCTCTCCTGACGACTCCTGTGAAGCCTTTGCCTCCTTCTTTGCAGCCGAAGCTTGCTCGTTACGTTCCCAGCGTCCCATGACGGTTTGCGCCTTGGCCACTTGATGAGTATTATAATTTTCCTCTTCTTGGAGGATTTTCTTTGCCTGTCTGAGTTTCATCTTTCGAAGTACTGAGTTTCCTTGTTCCTAGTTGGCAAACCACCAACTTATCGAAGCAGAGGGATAGCGAACCTAAGAAAACGATTGCCCGAGGCAAGAAAGCATTTTACCATTTCCATTCGTGTTTCTCATGGAAAGCAAACCCTCTTTCTCATACCAAGCCAAGCTCTTGACCTCGGCTTTCTTGTTATTCTCGTGGTCGCAAGCGGGTTGGGCTCAGGCTCAACCAGGCACTCCGGTCGAAGCTCCAAAGCCAGTTCCCGAGGAAGTCGCAACCGATAAAAAGAAAAAACCCGCGGCTCCCCTTTATGAAGTTGTGCGCGTTCCCGAGCCGGGCATTTTCCACGTCAAGGCCGGTGGTTTGGAGGTTCGCCTCAAGGCTTGGGGCATTGGTTGCCCTAAAAGAGACCAACCGATTTATCGTGAAGCGCTTCGGTTTGCGGAAGACCATTTACTTGGCTTGAAGGTGAAGCTGGAAGTGAAGCGTGAGTTTGACCCAGACGGATACAAGCAGGTCATGGCTTATCCGGAAGGGGACTCCGTCAGTTTCAACCGAGCCATGATTACCAACGGCTATGCATGGCATATGGAAAAAGTCACCAAGCGACTAGGCGGATTCGCAATTGCCCAGATTAGGGCCAAGCGCAACCGGATTGGCGTTTGGGGGCAGTCCTTTGCCTATGATTTCGAAGGGTCCGCGGATGCAGCTCCCAAGCCGTCCTTGCCGTCGTTGCTCCGCAACCAAAATGGTTCCGCTGCCCGGATCATGTATTGGCAATCATTCATAGGGAAGATACATCGACCGGGGTGTGCCTTTTATTCCAAGGGAAACGGGATATTAACCCCCAATCCTCAAGGGCGTAATTGCGGCGTTTGCGGAGGTCTGCAAGGATCCCGCAGGTAACGTTACCTAGCCAGTCCACTTAGCCCGTGGCCTATGCCGAATGCGGCCACGGCGGCAATCCCGCCAACCAACGTCATTTCCATGCCGGAGCTCAGCCAGGATCGGTTGGTTAACCGAACCTTCAAGGCTCCAAGCCCAAAGAGGGGCAGGGCGGTCAAGACGCAAGCGGCTCCCCATTGATTCCCTTTCCACTCCAGCCATTCGGTGGATACTTAGCTGATCAAGGAGACGAAGCCAAGGTGTTGAAGGAAAGGAAAGTAGCGACGGCATTGCCTAGGGGCGAGTCATCGGCCTCGAACAAGCCGAGTTCTTCCACCATCATGACGTCGACGATAAAGTCTTTTTTTTGGCGAATACCTCGACGACTCTCTCGGCATCTTCCTGGGAAAGACCTTTTGCGACGTAAAGTTCCAACAGCTCTCTTTTTCCCTTCCGGATGATTTTCGAATTCCCAAGTTTCCCTCTCTCTTTCGGCGGCATGAAATTCCCGCTCCGCTTTCCCACTGAGGAATTCGCCAAAAGCCATGGCCAAACCATCGGCAATCAGGTTGGCAGAGCCTAGAATAAGCACGATCCCGGCAGACAAGGAAGCTCCGGCCGCACCGGCCACTACCGCGAAAGTCGTAATGATGCCGTCGAGGCCAACCGTAAATCGAACTTTTAAGGTATCGTCCACCGCCATCCCTGTGATCTTCCGACGTATCGTGATCGTGAGCCGCTCGAGAAGCATCCGGATCGCGGTGCTGAAAGGCATCTTTTGCCTTGTCTAGGTTTCGAGTCAGCATTGAGATTTCTCCTTTTATTATTAGAATCTTACGACCTTAACAATAAGTTCGTGATTTCCTCGTTTACAAGGCGACGAAAACCATTTGGCTTCCCTGCTCATTTCTCAGCAAATCAATCTTACTCATGAATGAAGACTTCTCTTTCCCTCCTTTTTCCTTGAAGCGTTTGCTCAGCACTTGCTTTGGCCCTGGAGAAGGTGAAGGCGATCGAATCTGCATCCTCATCGATTTCCCGGACCCCCAGGCCAGCATGAAAGACTTGGCCTTCCTGGATGACGGCTCCGTGACGGTGCAGAGATATGCGCATGACGTTTTTCACCAAGGACTTGCGGGCGGTGTTCTCGGCGAGTTGAACTACCGGGAAAATGGATTCTACGCCTTTCGCGAAACCGGGGGAAGTAACCTCGACATGGAAGACGACGCTTGGGATTCCAACGGGACGCATGTGAGCTTGGAACGCGACGTCTATCCGCAGTTCGACCTTATTTTGGCGATTACGAATTATTCGGCGACCGCTCCCTTGACGGCCAATGCGAAGGCGCATGGCTTTCGTGGAGCGACTCTGCATGGGCTCAATGAGGTCATCTTGGCGAGCGGATTGTCGGTGGATTATCGTCAAGTGAGCGAAAATACCGAAAAACTGCGGGTCGCGATGACTCATGCCGATCGCTTCGAATTGGATTTCTCTCATGCCGAGGAAACCTTCAGCTTGACCATCGAGTGCGGTCAGCAGGAGGCTCAGAAAAGTCACGGACTGTGCCCCAGGGGCAAACCGGACGTGGCCAACTTGCCGGCGGGCGAAGTCTACTTTGTGCCTCGTTCAGCCGAAGGATCTTTCCCTTTTCAGTACGCCGACGGCACGATTGCTTGTCTGCAGGTCGTTGAGGGACGAATTCGCGAGGGCCGCTTGCTTGCAGGAGACGTTTCGCTGGTCGAGGCTCACAACCGGAAATTACGTGAAGATCCTGCCACTGGAATACTGGGTGAACTTGGTTTTGGCACCCAGGTTCTGCCGTTTTCAGGCCGAGACATCCAAGACGAGAAAATCCTTGGCACCTGTCACGTTGCGACGGGAAGAAGCGACCATTTGGGCGGCGACATCACGCCGGACTTGTTCAAGAAGACACAGAATGCCTCCCATGACGACGTGTTGTACGCGCCTCAAAAAACTCCCGACATCGGTATGCCTGAGGTTCGCATGCGACGCAATGGTGATTGTGAAATCGTCTTGCATGATTATCAACCCGCAGAGTTTTTGTTGAATGCATTGAAGAGCTGAACAAATATAAGTGTCATGAAGCTGCGACCTTTGTTTGTTTTCATTCTTTCAACAGCAATCGGCTGGACGGGGATTTTGGAACTCTCAGCTGCTTTGACTTATCGCTCTCGTTCCGTGCCCAGCGTGCCCAAGGTGCGCTCCGTGCCCAAGGCGCGCTCCGTGCCCAAGGTGCGGTCAGTCACTCGAGCTCCCAGGGCTCCTTCAGCTAACCGAGTGCGATTTGCTCCCTCAGTTCCAAGGACAACCATTGCGAAGCGAGCTCCGAGAGCCCCTTTGCCACGCGTGGCTCCCAAGGTGCAGCGACCGCAACTGGTCAAGCGAGTTTCTCGCGTGCCCTTCGTCAAGCGAACGCCGAAGCCACCGTTGCCACGCAAGGTGAAGCCGGTTCGAAGGGTATCCTCAGTGCCGCGTTTTCATTTCATTCGCAGACGCTGATTTTCGCTCTCTTTGTCTTGAATCGGCATATTGCAGTTAGGTGTCCGAAGAAGCTTGCATCTATCTCTATAACTTGCTTCCTTTCATTTTGAATTCCAGTGACTTAGGGAGGTCATGATGAGATTTTTTAAAAAAAATGTAACGTTTTATCCCTTTTTGGCTAATACCTTGTAACCTTTTAATTGTCCTAACCACGCGCGCATGAGGATGTCGGTACACGAAAAAAACCCGCGGGATTTCTTGGCTTGCGGCTAAATTAGTTGCATGAAACTATCAGATTTCCGCCAGAAACCTTTTTCGAGAGGGAGGATTTTTCCTTTGGGCTCCAGCTTCAGCCCCAAAGGCAATTTTATCCATTTTTTGACGGATGCCGCCCGCTGAAAATTGCCCAGCCCATGACAAATTTTAACTTCAGTCCATGAATCCCAAGGTCCACGTCTTGCGGCGAAGCGTTGCCCTGCTTGTTTCATTTGCCTCCCTTTGCAACTTGGGCTTTGCAGATGGAGCTGCTCCTGTGGCTGCCGATGACGTCTACGTGGTGGACGAGGAAGGCACGATCACCGTGCGGGCCAGCTTTCCCGACACCGTGTCGGCCTTGGATCCTTCGCTATACTGGCGGTTCAACGACACCAACAGCTTTGAAGCGAACACCACCATCGACAGAGATTCCGATGCATTGAGTTCGAACGCCGCCCCAACGGTTCTTCTCAATACCCATTCG
>PBLJ01000047.1 GCA_002721705.1 Opitutia bacterium | reverse complement strand
CGTGGGTGTGACGGCTGGAGGCGAGGAATTAGGCGATTCCCTCGTCCGCTTCAAGTGCCCCATCCTAGAGTCCGACATAGGCGAGGAGTTGACCAAGATTTCCGCCAGAATGCGTGGAGGAGAAGCGGGGCAGCGCATTGCGGCCCAGGTTCTGCGCCGCCTGACGAACCACAAACAACCCGAAGGCTCCATCACTCGCAAGGACCTTGCTTTGCTGGATAGTTTTTTTGGGTATCCCAAAATCAACAGCATCCGACCCCATGATGGCTACACTGACCTGACGGGCCTCGAATACGCGACCAACCTGACTACGCTGCTCCTCCATGAAAACGACATTGCCGATGTCACGCCGGTGGCCAATCTGACCAAATTGACGGATCTGGATCTTTCGGCAAACAAGGTTGCCGATGCCTTGCCGTTGGCGAATTCGACCAACCTCACCTCGCTGGGTCTTGGGGATCAAGTTACTGACCTTTCCCCGTTGGCCAAACTAACCAACCTGACCATGCTTGGCCTTGAGGGGAACCGGATCACTGACCTCACGCCGTTAGCCAACCTGACTAATCTTGTTGGGCTGGAGCTTGGCGGCAACCAGATTTCCGACCTCTCCCCGCTCAGGAACCTGACCAAGTTGGAGGATCTAATTCTACGCAATAATCCGGTCTCCGGCGACCAGCAGTCCATGCTTCGGGACAAGTTGCCGAACTGCAAAATTGAGTTCTGACTCCCGAGTCCTGCTCATTTCGTTACTGCTTCATTAGCTCGCGTGGAATCTCCGTGACGAACGGCAACTGAGCTTGCCGTGTCCGGTTCCTTGACAGAGGCAGCCACAAATGCACGTTAAACAAACATGGCTTTGATCAAATGCTCCGAATGCGGCGATAAGGTCAGCACCAAGGCTATGGCTTGCCCGCATTGCGGAGCTCCCGTTGAAGGAAGAGCCGCACCTGCGACAAGGCCAAAGAAAAAGGGGTTGTTTGGTTTTTTGTCAGGCAATCATCCAATCGGATCAAAGAAAAATCCCATTGTAATTAGCGGAGCAAACCCACTGGAAGCAGTGTCACTAGAATACAAATGGATAGAGGATAGATATGGACCCGAAGGAAACGCTTGGCATCAGGTCGCTAGGACTTGGGAATCGTACTGGGGGAAAGAGTTGTACCGGATAAGAATAAAGTTGAGTGGACCTTCGCCACTTCCTAATCAACCAGCAAATAGCACCCTCGACATTTGGTTTGATCTGACTGGTTGCCTCAAAGACTAACCAACTCCATCCCCCCGGTTTTTTGCCCTTGCTCCATGTAAAGTGTAACTAAATAACTAAAAGGAATCATGAGACTAAAAGGACTTGGAACAACTATTCCATTCATCGCAACCTTGATCCTTTCTTTTGCTTCTGTTTCGAGTGCTCGAGTCAGTGACACCGAGCTCAGAAGAGGTGTGGCGATTATGAATAAGCATTACCCCAAGACTCTACCTAGTGGCAGGAGCAGAGTGGAAAGGGCATATGTGAGAAATGGCACCATCGCTACGAAATTCACCGTGCTCATTCCAGGCAATATCGCTGACCTGAAAAAGATCTTTCATGCGGATGTAATCGTTCGTTCGAAGAGCCCAAACATATTAAAACTCATCAACGAACAAGGGTATGTCTATTATGACTACTATGACAAGAGTGGCAAACTGCTCTTCTCTTTCAAGATAACACCAACCGATCTCCGGAGAAAATGAATAATTTCCCCGGACTCGATTTTTTAATGCTAATGTCTATTTATTATGCCTTCCGGAGAAATCAGAGAAACGCCTGACGGAAAAATCAGAGTAACTTTTCATAAAGCCAGTGCTTCTTACAAAGCCGCCGCCGATGAGATTTGGTCGGAGCTATTAAATATTCTAGAGAAGGCTGGGCACGTTTTTGAAGAAGTTGATCATGCAACAAAATCTTTGACCTATTCAGCCCCAGAATACGGATCTCCTTCAGATCGAGCCCGTTTAACAGTGTCTGAAGATGAGAACGATCCTGGACTCTCGCATATTCAGATTGACGGATCTT
Source organism: Opitutia bacterium (assembly GCA_002721705.1). Lineage (GTDB taxonomy): Bacteria > Verrucomicrobiota > Verrucomicrobiia > Opitutales > Seribacteraceae > UBA2993. Next base: position 16,645 of record PBLJ01000047.1, on the reverse strand, counting down.
TCGGCAATGATGAAACGTTCTTTCGCCACATGGATGGATTGAGTGAGCCCTTGAACCGGAAGTTCAAGTTGGCTGATGATCCTGAAGAATCAAGTTCCGCCCCCAGTTCGTCCAGTGGTTGCGCCGGCATGGTATTGGCGTTGTTTGCTTCCGCATCTTTACTCTGCGGGCTAGTGGGTGAATTGCTCACAAGCTAACGCAAGGCATTGGCATTCTTCATCTCGCATAGCCGACCCGAGCACCCTCGAGGTTCGGCTCCCGGAGTTCAGCTAGCCCTTTAGGCCGAGCAAGGCGTCGATGTCCCATTCGGTTTGGTTCAGGGCGCCCTTTCCGTCGGCCCCGAGAGCCTCGAGCAGGCCCTGCTTGTGGCAACCGAGAAAAAAGAACCATACCATGCCTACGGTCACGGAAGGCGTGCGGTTGCCAAGCAGCCAAGTAAAGGCGCTGCGGAGGGCTTTGGCGTGCTCGCCCTCCCTCGCCTCGTCGAGCAAGGCCTCGTAGAAAGGTTTTTTAACCGCAGTCGGGGCGATGTCCGCGCTCCGCGTTGGATTACCTGCTGGGTTATCCAGCCTCTGTTGCTTGTTCTTGTCCAAAATGGCACGGACCTCCGTCCAATCAACGTCCCTCATGTCGATGATGTTCAGAAAAACAGACTTGGGCAGGCACACCCACCAATCACCACAGGAACCGCTCATCCCGGGCTTCCAGCGTTCGATCGTCGCCAGGAAGACACCTATCTTGCTGCTTTCCGTTGGCTGGCAAAACCCATTCTCGCTGAGGTGGTCGCGCAGTTCTTTCCATTTGCTTTCGTGATCTAGGATTTCGAATGACATCCACTAATTAAGCAAGCGAAGGAGAAAGATCTGCAACGCCGCTTCACGTCATAAGAAAACGCCCTCCGCAACTTATACCCGTGCGCGGAGCAATCCTGTCAAGCCTCTGGAGAGCGGCTAAAACAAGGGGATCCCACCTTCCCAGCCGACCGCAAATCGAGCAAGGCAGTGTAAAATATACGTATATGACGCATATGCGTAAGTAACCGAAAATCACAAAAGAGAAAGCAGCTGAAAATGACTGAGAAAGAAAAAAGGAAATGGAACGCCAGAGTGTATCCTTCGCAGGCAAAACGAGGAATCTACGTCGACTTGGAAGGCTTCAAGGACAAGGTCCCCAGCCTGATCGGAATATTGGTGGAAAACGATTTCGAACAAATCGTTTTGGACCCCGACCTGGAACAAGCCGCCATCGCGAAGAACCTGCAGGTGAAGAGCTTTGCATGCGCCATGCAATACATCGCAGAGCTTGCCAAAACCGAAAAAAGGAAGGTGTTTGCGTACTCCCAGCACGAACTGAACCTCGCCTTGGAATACACCTCATCGGGGCCAACCATCAAGCGCAAGTACAAGGACGGGCACAAGATCGCCAAACGTTGGTTCAACAGTGAGCATTACGACGAACACATCGACAACTGGGGCCTCAAGGGGTTCATGAAATTTCTTAGGCAACCGCTGCCTGAGCGCTTTGGGCATCAAAAGGCAACTTACCGTTTGGGATACGTCAGGGATATGCTGGCAAAGAGGGGCACCTACAACGACCTGACGCCCACGGCCCAAAACCACTGGACCGACTTGCTGGATTACAACGAGTGGGACTGCCTCGCCCTGCAAACGCTCATGACCAGAGTCGGGAACAACTGACCTTCAAGACAGCTGGGTGTTTCATCGCCGGGGTTCGGCTCAATGAACTCCAGACAGCTCAGAAAGGCTTCTTTTGATTGGTGGGGCGGCTGCGGAGGAATCAGGCACGGGATAATACAGGAACTGTTCAGCCCAGAGCCTTGAATTTCTGGTCGATGAGAAACATTACGTAATCAAGCTGTTCGAGTTTTTTGAGCGGAATCAAATACTTGTTCCCTCTAACGCCTGACTTCCATTTCCAAGATCTTTTTTTGGCTATTTGTTTTGGGTCATCCAAGGTAAAGAACTCCTTGGATTTCACGCCCTCGGGCTTGGTATTCCCTCGCAAAAGTTCAATTTGAATCTCCTTTTTCCTATATTTCATAACACAAACGGACGTCCCATCTCTTTTGAAGCTAACATAGCTATTCGTAGAATAGAAGGTGCCGCCTTCCAATTGCTGCAGCCGCTCCTGCAGCCCATCCCAAATCTCACGAAACTCCTTATCCAACATTTGGACATGTTCTTCGATAGTTAAGGTCTTAACTTCGGAATTCACTTTGCTGATAACCGATTTGCTGTCTTTTGAAGCCAGCTTCTCGATGCTCTCGGAGGAGGTTGACTCCAATTGTTCCAATGCCAACAGCCCATTCTCGAATTTCCGGATCTCCCACAATTCAAAAGGCACGTCGCTGAAATTGATGCTGTTGCACTGATAGGCATTAAAGGAAGGGGCAATGAACAAAACTTTAGATGACGCCCAATCCACTTCGGCCCTTTTCAGCGACTGTTCCATCCTCTCATTGTATTCTAGAATGAACTCGGCCTTGTTATTCACCATCACCGAAAGGTAGGAATACCCTTGGTCCACTACCGAATAACTGCTCCCGCGCTTGTATTCAATGATCACAAACGAATTGGCAGGCTCATCGTAGGCAAGAGTATCAATTCTGAAGCCCCCTACGCTGAACTCGGAAGATACAAGCTGTAGCCCGAAGAGGGTTTCCAAGTTCGCCTCAACCAGTTGCTGAATATCCTTCTCCAACTGAAAAGAATCTTTTTCAATCGGCACCAATTCGTTCTTACGTGTCTGGAACAATTTCATTTAGAGAGCACTATTAGAATTAATTCACTAAATCAGCCATTTTTTTACAGTGCAACCAACCGCATAACTGAAACTGCGCTTACTCTATCTCCAGCGCCAGCGTCCGGCCACAAGGACTCCAGGCTACTTTGAAAGGCTTCTCTTGCTTGTGGTGCGGCGGCGGTGCTCTTGGCTACAATTTTCTAGAGATGAAGTTTGGGAATGCCAGTCTGGAGAAAATAATCGAAGGTTTCGTTAAGGTCCTCGGATTTGGGGACAAAGATGATTAACCCATCACGTCCTCTAGACAAAAGAACTCGATAGGCATTGGTTCTCACCTGTAGCTTGTCTTTCACTCGGTGCCCCAGCCTTGGGTTGATCTTCCATGAACCATCTTCACGAAAGAAATCGGTCCCCCAACAGACTACTGGGAGATCCAACTCCAATCCTTGACATTCGAATTCGGTAGCTGGCCGAGAAAGGGCACAAGAGGAAAGAGAATCGTCATTCTCCAGATTGAACCATTTCGCAACGTCTAGTTGCTTAGCCCTCTCGAAGTGGAATTTGTTGTCCAATCCAATTGGTTCGAGATTTTTTGTGTATCGCGAAGCCAGCAGACCATATTTCTTAGTCTGCATACCGGAATATCTGTTGCGGATATATTCGCGAGCGAGATCAATGTCTCGAGTGACGTACAAGCTAAAACCTTGCTTGCGAAGTGATATGACCCTGTCGGCTAATTCGTCGGAGTCGGCATCACCTTCGCCTACAATTTGAGCAACCCACTCATGCAATTCACTGGCGAGGTGTGAGCGCAACGACAAATCAAGGTTGAGAAGTTCGTGTCCCGTCACTGAGGCACCTCGCTTCGCGAATGCCCGGGCAACCTTTTCGGATCCGTGAGCTTCCCATTTGGCTTTGCGGCTCGAATGCATCACCGCATCGATCCAGTTGTCGATGCCGCCTTCTTCACCGGAATGAATCTCCTGCCCTTCACCGACCAAACCCAAAACAACTCCCCAACCGGAAGTTCTTTCCATAACGTTCATCAAGGCTTCGGGCTCGCTCATGAAATCGCCATGTTTTTTTTCCATTTGCTCACGATCCCAAGCTCGCTGAGCTTCATCAAAGACAACCACGTGATTAGGTGGTTCAACGTCATGTCTTTTAAAAGCATACTCTGTGACGAATTTCTTCATGTCTCCCACCAAGGTGCCTGTACCGAGGGCATCCTGCAAAACTCGGACGAGGGGTCCGTTACCAGAAAGAAAAGTAGCTGCAGCATGCCCTTTCGAGCCGGCACCGAATGACTCCATCCGGTCGTCGTGCACAACCTGCAGACCGACAAGCGTCTTACCTGCCCCAGGTACGCCGCTTAGAAGAATAAGTTTTCGAGAACCACTTTGCTTGGCCTCTTGGACGAGATCGATAATCAAATCGACTGTTTCGGGAATTCTGGCTGCTCTAGCACGTTTGATCTGGGGCAAGGGTTCGTCGTTGAAAATACGACGCGCTGCTTCGACCAAACCAGGCAAAGGCTCGTACTCCGCCTTGACCCAAACCTCCAGATCGATGGAGTCGGATGGGTTGGCAGGACCAAGAGAACCCAAGACATCGGCGAGTTCACGTTGATCCGTCACCAAAACCCCATCGATGTTCTGCACCCCCTTTTTGTATTGGTCTAGGGCAAGGATGGGAATCACTGTACGCCCATGTGTGGCGGAGTGGTAGTGCTCGAGGTCCCGAGCATAGGCGATAACTTGGTCAAGGTCGTCTCGTCGTGGAGTGGAAGCAGATTTGTACTCGACCACGACAACGGCACCGTCACGAAGCAAGACAAGGTCCGGGCGGCGACCACCTTCCCTGGGAAGTTCGTATTCCAGTATGACCGAGTTGCTTGCTCCGGCTGCGCCCAAGGCCGCCAGATCTGCGGTCACTTGGTTTTGCATAGTTGGTATCGTTTGCCGCCAAACTCGCACTTGATCCAAACCAGCATCCGGAATGAACAACTTAAGCTCCCGAACAATATCGTCTACGGGTTTGGTCGAAAAACTTTTGTAATCGGACTTATAGCCACAAAACATTTCCTGATGAAAACATGTATGCAATCACCAGCAAGAGTAATGTAGCTAATGGCAAACCACACACCTAGTGACAAAAGATTGCATGCGATCCGCGAAATACAGTAGCCGAAACAGCACATCTTCGGTTCTCATCGCCGGGGTTCAGCTACATGAACTCCGGGCAACTTTGCGCGATGTTTTAAATTCAATGTTTGGCCCTTTGTGCACTCCTTTTTTTAAGTTGGGTCGTCCGAAAATTCGGCGAATTCAATATTTGTTAGACCATACTCTTTTCTGGCAAATGTTCTTTTCGCATGTTTGTCAAGAATGTGAGTAACGCTTGTTTTGTCTTCCCTGATAGAAGCAATATCACCGCCATCTAGAAGAATTATGTAATACCTCGAAACAGTTGATACTCGATCAGCGTATATTCTCGCATCATTGGTGAACGTACCAGTCGTTACGATCATGATAATGTCAGCGTTCGTGACAAACGTCATACCTGTTTCTTTAGCGACAACATCAACATCGACCTTGCTAGTGTTCTTACATTGGATTTGCCACTTGCTATAAACGAAAGTATCAGAGGCTGCCAGAACATCGACTTCTCCTTTGCCGGTCTCAATATCTCTTTTTCTCCATTCAGTAAATCTCAGTGAACATAGCCTTACCATCCAAATGGCAAGTAGCTCTAAGCCTCTCCCTTTAATGTGAATATCTTCTGATTCTACATCCAAAAGAACATTCTCAAAAGATTTGTTAAGTTCACTTTCTTCAACAGAGCATAGTTTGGCGATGTTTTGGATGAAGGGTATTAGAAATTCAGCTACAGCTTTTTTGGATAATTTCACTTTGTTTGGTTTAGCCCCTCTGCCTTCGGTGGACTTCTCCAGTTCGATGACACCCAAACTTTGGAGAGGTATCAGCACTGTGGAAGGGAACATTTTCATGTCATAATCGATTTTCCTAACCGAAGCAGTATGTTCTAGAATACGGTTCCAAAACTCGAAGTCTCTGACATCCAATTCTAATAGGCTTAAAAGGAAATATTTTTGTCCTGGTGTCAGTGTGTAGGCTTTTTCTAGGAAATCCTTTGAAATACCCGTTAACTCATAATAAACGTCCCAAGCAATGATGCTTTTGCTGTCAAAAAGTCCGCCCTTATTCAGCCATTGTCGCATTGTTGATGGGTATACGGAATTCGCTGCCAATAAATAACCCATCTCATTTAATTCGGCGATGATTTTTTGGAGGGTCGGGTTATCACCTCTACTATTTAAAGATTCAATAGCTTTTAATAAGTCAGTCCCTGATAGGTTTTGGAGGATGTGCTTGGAAAATTCACGAAGCATCAAATCCGGTGTGCTGCTCAATGTGAGGAGCTTTCTAGAAAGGTCAGTTAAATTATATTCAGTGCTATTTCCTTCTACCAGTCCATAAGCCCTTAGACTCAAGAAGCAATTCATTGCTAATTTTCTTTGATTATCGTCGGTCGAGCTCGCAGCGGTCTTAGCGGAGTGTGAGGAGAAAAATTTAGTCCTGATTGCTTCTTGAAGAACCACCCTATCGGGAACATGGCACTCACATAGCTTGATGTAGTCTTGAAGGTCTGCTTTTGCTGGCTCGAACTGGTGTCCGTAAGTGAACCTTTTTAAATTTTCTTTTTTCTTTTTAGCCATTTTTGAGACATTTTATAAGTTGCTCTCCAATCCTTAAGGCAAGCTTTGGAGGCACTGCATTACCAACTTGGCGCCATTGAGAATCAATATTCCCCGTCAGTTTATATTCATCAGGGAAAGTTTGCAGTCTCTTAACCTCTTCAATTCTCAAGATTCTATTTCGCCAGTGAAATGGGCCCATATTGTTAGATCTTCTTGCCTGGATTGTCCATGAAGGTTTTGCGGGCGATAACTTAAGTAGAAATGACCAGTATCTAGAACGCCAAACGAATTCGGGATTTGGGTGACCCCTTTTTTCTGTGAAGAAAAGATAATTATCACCAGGAGGAACTTTTTCTAGTAGGTGGTGGTGTCTGCCACCTGCTTTATGTCCAAGGTCAGAAGCATTCTCTTCAGTATCGAGGTCTCCAATAACTTCACCAGCTGTGACTGGATCGAGCAGTATGTCTTCAAATAAATCCAAGCTGCGCTGGTTTTCGTTTATAGGATTCTTCTTATGCGTTTTAGGAGGAAACGTGAACTGATACTTCTTTTGAGTGCCAACGATGAATAATCTTTCTCGAATCTGAGGTACGCCATATTCAACGGAATTCAGGACAGCATAACTCACATCATACTTCAAATCCCGTGCACTCTTCAATACTGCCTCGAACGCTCCTTTCTGGCGCTTGAACATTAGTCCGGGAACATTTTCCATTATGAAAACCTTCGGCTTCAACACATCTACAAACTTGAAGAAATCAAATAGAGTGTGGGAAGAAGGGTCATCCATGCCATGTGGTTTTTCTTTCCTATAGAATCTGGACTTTGAGTAAGCAGGGCACGGAGGACCACCCGCAAGTAGATCTAACTCTCCTGCCCTCAATCCAGTTTTTTTAATAATCGCAGTTTTCGTTATGTCCTCTATAGGGGATTGGAAAATGTTGGTAGAAATACTGTTTGCTACTAACGAATTGCAGCAGTCTTCTTCGAGGTCAGTTGCAAAGACGGTATCAAATCCAGCTTTTGAAAGGCCAATGTCAAATCCACCACAGCCAGAATATAAGCTAACTAGAGAGCAATTATCAGTCATCTGCCATTAAGTGAATCAACCAGAGATTTCACGACTGCTCTTCCGAGTAGCACCGGCACAGCATTTCCGATCTGTCTGACCTTGCTCCTGCGGCTCCCCTTGAAAATATATTCAGCAGGAAAGGTTTGAATTGCCGCCATTTCAGTAGTTCTCAATCTACGATTGTCCCAATGGAACGGCCCCGTCCAAGGTCCTGGATTTGCTGAGATAGTCCAAGATGGCTTATCTGGAGAAAGTTTCAAAAGGAAGTTCCAGAATCTAGTTTCAGCTTCGAAGATGGGGTTTTTATGTCCAGCCCAAGCAGTTAATGCCTTATAATTCATACCTGGAGGAATCTCTGGAATATAATCTGCCCAACGTCCTGTGAATATTTCTTCTGGTTCGTGGTATTTTTTAAAACGGAATTGGTGGATATAGTCCTTGACGGGAACTACCGGCAACAAGAAGAGTGGCTCATTATCTGAGTGTGTGATTTCTGGAGTCTTGGGTTTTGTTTTACCAAGCATACCCAAAACAAAAACTCTTTTTCTCTTTTGAGGAACTCCATATTCTTCACTGGACGCCACAAATTGAGTGGTTGAATAACCTATCTCTTCAGTGTAACTGATAAACGCATCCAAGTACCTTTTGTTTTTCGGGTGGAGAATACTCGACACATTTTCGAAAACATAGCTCTCGGGCTGAATTTCTTTTATTAGGCGGGCATATTCCATCACCATAGATGTTCTGATATCATTATCCACATCTACACGATGAACTTGGCTTCTTGACTTTGTGCTCCCAATATATTGCTCCCCTTTTTTGTCAGCCAACCTTTTGGCTCTCTGCCTTCGACGAAGTGATTCATCGCCATTTTTTGTCCAGTAGTTGTTTTTAGAAAAAGACTGGCATGGTGGTCCAGCTAGCATGATCGCAACCTCGGATTTCCTAACGTCAGAATCTGACAAGAGTTGGTCCCCTGATAGTTGTGAAATGTCGTGCTTCAATACTGCACAAGGGTGCTCTTTTAGATTAGATTTCAAAGTGTCCACTGAGTCCTCATCCCACTCAACACAGCATCGAACCCTGGCACCTGCATGGTGCGCCCCTAAATCCAAGCCTCCCGCACCAGAAAAAAGTGATATGGCTTCCATCGGCACATATAGAAAATGTGATGTTGTTAGATAGCAATCTTAAGTGTAAACTGATTCACTTTTTGTGTTCCCAAAACTATTGAAATAACATTGGCGAAATTGTGTATTGCTTAGTTTTGATTTAAAGTCCACCACCCCTCACAGTCCGCCTTCGGGGTTGTATTTGGCGGGGGAGCCGGTTGGGGTAGTCAGTTCGGCGCGGTGAGTGAATCTCTCAACCTGTAGTCGCTTTAAAGTTCGGTCACTGTACAGGGTTGCGGTCAAGGTTTGCCATATTTGGCCTTTACTTCATTTGTCCACTCTGGGGGTTTTCAGCAATTAAGTATCGGACATCAGTAAGGGAAATTGCACCAAATCGGTTGACGAAACTTCCAGAGCGCTCACACCTTGTTCTATGCCAATCGATCAACGTTAAACATCTGCGCGATCCATGACCCCGAGCGATTTAGAAACCTTTCTGCAAACATTGGTGACCAAAGACGTGTTCGAGCCAGTAATGATCTGGGGGGCGCCGGGCATCGGGAAATCGACTATCGTGGCCACCGTGGCCGAAGATCAGAAAATTGATAGAGTGGATCTTAGGTTAAGCCAGTTGGCTCCAAGTGATCTTCGTGGATTGCCTGTTCCGGAAAAAGAAACGCGAACGGCAAACTGGTATCCGCCCGATTTCCTGCCAAGGGAAGGCAGTGGAATATTATTCCTCGACGAGATCAACATGGCCCCTCCTGTAGTGCAGGGTATTGCACAACAACTTGTATTGGATAGGAAAGTGGGCAATTACGAGCTTCCCACTGGTTGGCATGTTTGGGCGGCAGGCAACCGCAAAGAAGATCGGGCGGCTGTGTTTGACTTTTCATCCGCCCTCGCAAACCGATTCCTGCATCTGGAGATCGACCCCGATTTCGACAGTTTCCGCGATTGGGGAATACACGAAGGTGTCGATGACAGAATCCTCTCGTTCCTAGCCTTGCGGGTTGCACTACTGCATAAGATGGATTCCAACTCGCCTAACTGGCCGTCTCCCCGCACATGGGCAAAAGCCGACGTTTTATTAAAAGCTGACTTGGATATATCTCCAGCAGTGGGAAATGCAGCGGCCTCTGAATTTCGGGCTTATCTCGAAATCTTTGATCAACTTCCCAACATAGACCTTATTTTGAATGGCCAAGGAGAAGCCCTCGATTTCCCAAGCGAACCTTCCAGGCGCTACGCCGTAACTTATGGTCTTGGTGCTAGAGCTAAGAAGAAAGCTCATATCTTGCACAGTTTCAGTTGGTTGGTTGATCAATCCGCTCCAGAATGGTGCCAACTCTTTTTGCAACTCGTCATGGAAAAGGCCGAAGAGATGGGAACTGCTGGGAGTATGGCGGTGATGTTGGAAGAAAACCCCAAAATGTCAGAGTTTCTAAACAGGTTTAATCCCCAAAATCTACCAACTGACGATGGTGACTTCGTAGAGGATGACGAATATGAGGGCCGTGGCGCATTCTGATTATCTCATCTTTGCTAAAAAAACAATGAACGCAAGCGACGCCTTATCCGCCGCCGTTCTGCGCTTGCAAACGCACTCCCCCTTCTGGGCTACCTTGGCCTTGTTTGCAGAACGGAGAATAACCGAAGCTGTTCCCACCGCAGCAACTGACGGCCAAAGGCTGTACTTCAATCCACACTTCGTCGAAGCACTAAGCCAAAAGGAGGTAGACGGACTTCTGGTCCATGAGTTGCTCCATGCAGCTTTGCTTCATGTTGCCAGGCGCAAACATCGCCAATCTCATCGTTGGAACTTGGCCGCGGATTACGTAGTCAATGCAATGATCATGGAAGAGGAGCATCTCGACTTGCCGAAAGGCAGTTTGTACGACCCTGCCTATGCCAATCGTGACGTAGAGGAAGTCTACGAGTTGCTAGACAAAGATGAAGAAGTTGATTGGCAACAAATTCTGGGTGGCATTGGGTCGGACCTTCTGGACAACCCAATTGACGTAACAAACGATGAGAGGTTTGACAAAGAAGCAAGTACTTCAAGCTCGGATCAGGGCGGTGACGACAACGACCGAGGTGACGATACCGGTCAAGATGGTAACCCTGACACTGATGGGAACAATGACCCTGAGAAGAATGAGGCGAACTCCAAACTAAAGCAGCAACTCGTCACTGAAAATAAATCTCCGGAAACCCTCAAGACACATTGGGAAAATGCCTTGCGGCAAGCAGCAATAATACAGGAAACCCAACACAAGGGAAATCTACCTGCAGGTATAACGCGAATAGTAAAAGATCTTGATAAACCCCAGCTCGACTGGAGAACCCTGCTCTGGCGCTATCTCGTCCGCACACCCACTGACTACGGAGATTTCGACCGTCGCCACATGCACAGCGGCCTTTACCTTGAAGGCATCGATGGCGAGAGGTTGAGGGTCTTCATCTGCATCGATACAAGCGGGTCCATCTCTAACCAATATCTAGGAAAGTTCCTCACGGAAGTGAGGGGTATACTCTCAGGTTACGCTCATGTGGAAGTGACTCTTTACTTTTGCGACGCCAGCTTGAGTTGCCGACACAAACTGAGCTCAGTCACTGACGAGATGCCGACCCCAGAAGGCGGTGGTGGTACCGACTTCCGCCCATTCTTTAAAGCGATTGAGGAAGAAAGCGATCCATTCGGCGAATTCGTCGCGATCTACCTGACAGACGGATACGGCCACTTTCCGGATACAAGCCCCAACACGGATGTCCTATGGGTAGTAGTTCCGGGTGGTTTGGATGATGATGGTTTTCCGTTTGGAAACGTGGTCAGGATGCTTGGCTGAAACAAAAGCTCATCTGATATTGCGTACGATCAGGAGGGATTAATAAGGGACCGCCGCCTTAGTTATCTTGAGCGTCGGAGAATCAGGGTGGGGAAGGACAGTCCACGCCGTGTGGCCAAGTATCTCTAGGTGGGGGACCGTTCCTATAGTCAAACACCTCAGATTTAAGACCTCCCGGATGCCACAAGATCCAAACACCGTCCTTCTTGCCATCCTTGTAGTGACCGTCCCAGATTTTCTTGCCGTCGAAGTGCCATTTGGACCAAGGGCCGTTCTGCTTTCCGTTCTTGTAGTGCCCTTTCCAAGTATGTCCCCAATGGTCAGTAAAACATTGGTACATGGGCTCACCGCTGCCTTCCTTATAGTCAATTTCCTTCTCCATCTGACCATCACAAAACCATGTTACCCACACTCCGTCCTTGTTACCCTCTTTGTAATGACCCTTTTCCTTCTTCTGACCGTTTGAATGCCAAAATACCCAAACCCCGTCTTTCTTATCGGCTTTGTAATTGCCGTGGGTTTCAAGGCGACCCTTCAAGCTAATGAGCTGAGCATCGAAACCTTCTTGCTCAAACATTTTGATAAACGGGCCCTCCCTCTTTCCTACTAAATAGTGCAATTCCTCTGCCTGCTGCCCATTTTTGTGCCATTTAGTCCAAACACCTTCTTTCTCGCCGCCTTTGTAGGTTCCCTTCTCCTTCATCTGACCATCCTCGTGCCAAGATGTCCAAATGCCTTCCTTCTCACCTGCTTCATATTTGCCTTTGGATTCCTCCTGACCGTTCTCAAACCACTTGATGTAGGGGCCATCCTTCTCGCCATCCTTGTAACTAGCCTCTTCACGCTTATTCCAAGAAGACCACTTACCGAACAAAACGCTACCGCGATTGCTAACAGTGAAATAGTTCCACAAACCTTCCTTCTTACCCCTCTTGAAATGGCCACATAAATAATGTGAGTTATCAATGCTTCGTATATCTTGCGGATTAAAAAACTCCCAAAACCCCTCTCTTTCCCCCTGGACATAGCGCCCGCGCCGAACGAGACGTCCCATGGAGAATAATATCCATTCACCGTCTCTTATCTCATTTCGATAGCAATCTTCGGTCGCTTTTTCCCCATTGAGAAACCAACCACAGGGGATCTTTTGGACATCAACCGGAAATAGGTCACAAAAATCGGAAAAATCATCGAAATCGGGAGAGTCGGGCAATTGTAGCTCAGGGTCGGATTGCACGAGAGAGTAACCTTCGAAAGTCCTTGGGTCCAATTCGTCCATTGGATGAAAGACTTCTGTCTCCACTTTTTCGCCATTAAGGTAGGTGACAATCCTTGGCTGTTCTTTAGATAGGTTTTCCATTGGGGAAGAATGCTGACCTAAGCCAATGCACAGGAATTAGTAATAGTTATCATCGTAGTAATCATCAGGTGGGTCATCGTAGTAATCATCAGGTGGGTCATCGTAGTGATCATCAGGTGGCTCTTCATAGTAATCAGGCCCCTCGTGGTACTCATCGGGATGCTCGAAAACATAGTGCGGCGTCGACCAAGACCACTCGCCTTCTCTCCTCCCTTTTACGTAGCGGCCGGATTCGGTTTCATCCGGTGATCTTTCGTGCCAAAAGCCCTCCTTCAGACCATCTACGTAGTGACCGCAGGAAGTGAAGGCAGTGAATTCTCCATCGTAGCTCCATTCGGTCCACAGACCATTTTTCTTGCCGTCCTTGAAAGATCCTTCGAGCAAAAGGCGCCCACCCTCATCCCAAGTGACCCAGGGCCCAGCTCTGAGGCCATTCTTATATTGGCCTAACGCTTTCCACCCATTCTCCGGAGAAGCATGCTTGATCCATCCGTTGAACGGGTCCCCACCTGCGTCGACAACCTGTACATTCGACCCGATCTTGGAGAAATCAAGCTGTGCGATGTCCACGGCTTCACTAAGGATTGAATACACGTCCTCAAAGTTGAAATCCATTGAGATGGTGAACATTTGGAAACCAGAGCGCCAATTCTTGGGCGAAACTTGGGTTGGGCCATTCTCCGCTTCATCAAAGTGGATTACTCCTCCAATGCCGTCGCGCTTACCGTCCAATAGCCAAAAAACTTCAGTAACGCCATTATCTCTTTTTAAAACCCAACCGGTGTAGGTTCCGCCACTGCCTTGGAAGTTCCCGTATAGAACATGAAAAGGTTCGGAAGAAATTTGCTCGAGTGAATCATAGTCCACTGCCTCCGCCATGGCATCAATCAGTGTAGATTGCTTCCAATCGCTTATCTCCTGGGCTTCACTTGCTTTGCGCTCAAGCTCGGATTCGTCCTCGAGCACGAGTTGCCCGTCCTCAATCAACCAACGTTGCTCCGTCGATGGTGGCGCCGCCTGGTCGCCCTCGAGAGGGCCTTGAGAGGGTTCTTCATCCAAAGCCATGCCGTTCAAAAGTAAGAATAGATGACAACACGGTCAAGCACGTGGGTGCCATGAGAAAGTCGCCTCTTGGCGAGTGATTGATAGTGGCTACTAGTTACTTCAGACCGCATAACTGTAGCCAGTGCATCTTCGATGTTCGGCGCCGGGGTTCAGCTCACTGAACTCTAGGCAACTTTGAAAGTCTTCTTTTGTTATATATGCTAAGCCGGTGCTCCACCCTCACAATCCGCCTTCGGGGGTGAACTTGGCGGGGGAGCCGGTTGGTGTGGTGAGTTCGGCGCGGAGGCCGGTTGGGCCTCGTTGGGAACGTTGGATGGCGAAGGTGAGAACATGTTTGCCGGCTGTCAGGTCGAGGGGTGCGGCTAGGTTGTTCACTGGGCGGTCGTCGATCCACAATTTGAGGCCTTTGGGGCTGTTCAGAAGCAATTTCACGGGGCCGGCCACTTGAACGTCGACTGCCCCTTGGGCGTAGATGATTTCGCCGGGGCCCAGTTCTGCGTCGGGCAATACGCCTTCGACTTTGCTGTAAACGGTTAGCCAAGGGGCGTCGGAGGCAGGTGGTTTGTCGGCGCTGCCGGGAGCAATCTTCCATTTGCGAATCACGGGGCTCTCGTCATTCGCGTAGGGACCCGGGCGGCCGAGCAGGGAAATGAACTTGGTGAGGTCCAGGAATTCCTGGCGGGTATTCAACTGGTCGGCCAAGCCGGCCGGCATGAGGGACGGCATGGGCCTTATCTTGCGGACGTCGGTCATGGGAAGCTTCACTTCCTTGCCGCCTTGGGCCGAGTCCCGAATGACGACTTCCTTTTCGCTTTTGTAGGTGATGGCTCCCATGTGGATGGTGCCGTCGGCCAGCTGAATCAATTTGTTTTCGTAGTGCTGGGCAATCGCTTTGTTGGGCTCCAAAATGGCTTCTATCATGTAATCCGTTTGGGCGGCAGCTCCCACCGCCACCAAGTTGGGGCCAATGCGCGATCCGACGGGCCCGATGGCGTGGCAACTGAAGCAGGCAAGTGCCTTGCGTCGAAAAATGGTTTCGCCGCGGACGGGGTCGCCTTCCGTGTCCACTGCGGCAGTGAGGGCTTTTCTGTTTTCCTTGATCAGGAGGGCGGCGAGGGAGCGAGGAACGGGGGCCTGGAAGATTTGAGCGAGGCGACGAGGCAATTGGCCGGTGCGTCGATGGTAGTCGGAGAGGCGGTTCAGCGCATCGGCATGCGGCTTCTTGTTCTCGAGGGCATCGATGAGGAAGTCGGCTCCTTTGTTGCGGCGGGTGAAAGCTTGCACGAGGGCCACGGGGTCGGACTTGCCGGGGTCGAGCACAAGGAGTTCAGCGGCTGCCTTGGCGGCATCCGCGGCATTGTCCTCGGCGAGCCCGAAGATGGCGAAGTAGCGGTCGGCGGGTTCGCCCTCGAAGGCGAGTTTCCTAAGAGTGTCGGAGGCATCGGAGGAGCGTAGTTGGCCCAAGGAGATGGAAGCGGCCCGGCGGACGGATGTGGCCCGTTTGGAGTCACCAAGTATTTTGAGGAGGTCGGGATCGGCGCCTTTGAGTTGCCAGGCCCCGAGGTTGGTCGCGGCGGCGGCGGCCACGGCGTCGTTCGGGTGGTTGAGCAGTCTCTTCAGTGGGTTGATGCGCTGGTCGAGGGAGAAGTCGCCCTTGCGTCCGATCTTGGCGAGGCCTTCCAGCATGACGACCATGACGCGGGGATCGGCGTCGGGCTTTTTGCGAGCCACGGCGTCGACCGTCATACGGGCCTGCTTGACGTTGGCGTCGGAGACGAGGCGATCGATGATGGCGCGTGTCTCGTCGAGCCCCGGGGATTTCTTTTTGAGATAGGTCCCGAGACGCTTCTCGAACCCGATACCTGCCTCGCGCTCGGCGAAGTCACGGTGCGAATCCTTCTTAAATTTCAACTCATTGGTCTCGAGGGCGGGACGCCAGTAGCGCTCGAGGGCGGTGACGGTTTGCGGGAGGGCGAGGTCGATGGCGACGTCGCGCGGATGGTCGAGGGCTACGAGGGCTGCGCTGAAGGCTTCCGCCTTCGGGACGTAGCCGGCCGAGAGGATGGCTTCCATGCGGGTGCGGGGAAAGGGGTCGGCCGCGGCCTTGGCGAGCAGGGCCACGGGGTCGGCGAGGTCCTCGTGCCAGTAGCGCAGGACGCGGGCACCGGCGGAGCGGGCATGGCCGTCCTTGGCCGAGAGAACGCGTTTCAAGATGTCTTCGCTAGGGCGCTCGACGTTTTGGCAGGCCCACATCGCTTCGACGAGGTGGTGGTCGTGGTCCGGGTCCTTGGGGTCGAGCTTGGTCACCCAGGTGGCAAGTTCCTTGGCCACGGCATCGGGGTCGCGCTCGGCCAGTACGTTGCGTGCCTGATGGCGGGTCCATTGCTCGGGGCTCTTGAGCTGGTCGACCAAGGCGGGGATGGTGGCATCGACCAATTGGGGCTTCTTGACGAGGGGCCGGTCCTTGGCGGTGATGCGCCAGACGCGCCCATGGTCTTTGTCGCGGCGCGGGTCGCGGAAGTTGTGCTTGGCGTGGTTGATTATGGGGTTGTACCAGTCGGCTACGTAGAGGGCGCCGTCGGGACCGATCTTGCAGTCTACGGGGCGAAAGTTCGGGTGACGGGAGGAGATGAGCGGAGGCAGCACACTGGCGGTGTACCCTGCCCCTTTCTCGATGAACTCGTAGCGTATGATGGCCCGGCT
>PBLJ01000046.1 GCA_002721705.1 Opitutia bacterium | reverse complement strand
TACCGGCGAAGAGTTTGCCACCGCCCTTAAATTGCTTACACGAGGCAAAATGAGTTTTTTGGTCCTTGATTTACGAGACAACCTGGGAGGTTTGCTTCCCGCTGCAATAGACGTATTGAGCCACTTTTTCGAGAAGGATGCACCTTTGGTCTACGTCAAAGGGCGAGAAGGCGAGCAGGTCCATTATTCCGCAGGCAAAACCAAAGTGTCATGTCCCGTAGTGGTGTTGATCAATGAATACAGCGCCTCCTCCTCGGAAATCGTTGCTGGCGCCTTGCAGGTTACGGGCAAAGCGAAATTGATTGGAGAATCATCCTTTGGCAAAACCACGGTGCAAAGCGTTTTCGATTTCAAGGATGATACCGGTATGAAATTGACCATTGCTCGTTATTTTCTGCCGGGTCGAGAACCTATCGGCGAGGATGGCCTTGTCCCCGATTTCGAGGTTTCCTGCGACAAGGAAACCCGAGATAACTTGGCTTTTCAAAGAGGGCAGTCCCTCGACCTGTCCGATGAGGCGTTCGAGAAACGTTTCGGGTTTGCTCGTGTGAAGGATCCTCAACTGCAGGCAGCGCTGCGCGTGGTGCGAGGCGAGCCGATCGAGGAGGTGGAAAAGCAGAAGGTCGAATCCGCCGAGCCATGATTCTCGGCGTTGAAAGTTCCTGCGACGAATCGGCACTCGCCCTTTTCGATCCTAAAGTTGGTATTCGAGGAGAATGGGTGGCCAGTCAAATTCCCGCTCACCTTGAGTATGGCGGAGTGGTGCCCGAGATAGCGGTTCGCGAGCACGTGGAGAATTTTTTCCCTTTGCTCGAGCAAGCCCTTCACGGCAATCCCGCTATTGAGCGAATCGCCGTGACCGCCGGCCCGGGTTTGGCGGGTTGCCTAGCGGTTGGGATCGGTTTGGCCAAAAGCCTCGGTTTGCTTTGGGACGTTCCAGTCCTTGGAGCCAATCACTTGCGAGGTCATGCGTTTTCTCCCTTCATCGGTTTGCATAGTGCAAATCCCGGAGTGTTCAAGGATCGGATGTCCGAATTATTGCCTCATCTCGGGCTGATTGTCTCAGGGGGGAACACCTTGCTTTTCCGTCTTGGAGAGGATGGGCGAATATCCATTGTCGCCGAAACCCTCGATGATGCGGTCGGCGAAGCCTTGGACAAAGGGGCAAAGCTTTTCGGTATTTCTTATCCCGGAGGAGCCGAACTGGAAAAACTGGCCAAGGAAGGCAATCCCTCGAGTCATGAATTCCCCCGGGCGTTTCCCGAACGCAGCAAGATGAGCTTCAGTTTTTCCGGGCTTAAGACCAGTTTGCGATACCGCCTGGACAAAATGTCCGAGACCGAGGTTTTGAAGCACCGAAATGATGTGTGCGCAAGTTATCAGCAAGCTGCCTTCGATCAACTTTGCACGAAGACAGCCCATGCCCTGGACGCGGATGAATACCGTAGCTTGGGGCTTTCCGGAGGAGTTTCGAACAACCTTGTTCTGCGTTCTCGATTTGATGAATTGGGGGAACTTCACGGTCTGCCATGCTTAGTTGCGGAACCCCGTCATACCGGTGATAACGCGGCTATGATTGCCTTTTTGGCTCAGGTCGACCCAACTGGATTATCCGATTGCGCGGACGACCTGGAGTTTTCGCCCTCCTTGAAGCTGGTCGACGTCGCCTGAGAAGATTTCCTACCGCTCGTTCTTGCCATGAGCCCGCCCTTGTTTACCCTGTCCTTTTTTACTTTTGATTTATGGGCTCAGTAGATGACAGTGCACCCAAACCCTCCAAGGTAGAGGGTATTAAAGCGTCCAGCGATTTCCTGCGTGGCACGATTCTGGAGGGTTTGGCCGATACCTCCACTGGAGCCATTGCGGCGGATGACACGCAGTTGTCGAAGTTTCATGGCATTTATCAACAAGATGACCGCGACCTTCGTAAGGAGCGCATGCGCGAGAAGCTGGGGAAGGCGTTTATTTTCATGTGCCGAGTGGCTGCCCCGGGCGGGGTAGTCACCCCGGAGCAATGGCTAGCTATGGATCGGATTGCCGACGACACCGCCGATTCAACCCTCAAGATCACCACTCGTCAGGCTTTTCAATTGCATGGGGTGATCAAAGGGAACCTCAAGCAAACGATTCGTGAAATCAACGAATCCCTGCTGACCACTTTGTCCGCGTGCGGGGACGTGAACCGCAACGTCATGGCTGCTGCCAATCCTCATGAGTCTTCCTTGCATGAGCAGTCCTGGGAAGTGGCGAAATCGATATCCTCACATCTCAAGCCGCGTACCCAGGCTTACCATGAAATTTGGCTGGATGGTGAAAAAGTGGCAGGGCGTCAGGACGAGGAACCTATATACGGCGAGACTTACTTGCCCAGAAAATTCAAGATCGCAGTTGCCGTACCCCCTCGCAACGACGTTGACGTCTTCTCCAACGACCTCGGTTTCATCGCTATTGAGAAAGACGGGGAACTAGCGGGCTTCGACGTCGCGGTGGGCGGTGGTTTGGGCATGACTCATGGCAAGACTGCCACTTATCCCAGGTTGGCTGAAGTAATCGGTTTCTGTCGTCCCGATCAAGTGGTCGAGGTGGCGGAGAAGGTGGTGCTCGTGCAGCGTGACCATGGGGATCGTTCGGACCGCCGTCATGCCCGCTTGAAGTACACCATCGACGACCACGGCATCGATTGGTTCAAGGATGAGTTACACAAACGACTCGGCTGGACTCTCGATGCCTCGAGAGGCGCCTCTTTCGAATCCATGTCCGATCCTTTCGGTTGGGTGGAAGGCCTCGACGGGAGTTGGTATTACACGCTCTTCGTGGAAGGAGGCCGGGTGCGCGATCACGCGGGCAAAAACTTGAAGTCCGCCCTCAGGGAAATCGCGGCCAGCCATACAGGAGACTTTCGGCTCACTTCCAACCAGAACCTTGTCATCGGTCGAGTTCCCGAGGACGCGAAGGACAAGGTTTCGGAGATTTTGTCGCAGCACGGCGTGGAAGATTCTCACCTTGGCTCGGGTTTGCGGCTCAACTCGATTGCCTGCACGGCCATGCCTACTTGCGGTTTGGCCTTGGCGGAAGCTGAACGCTACTTGCCCGAGCTTGTGACCGACTTGGAGGCCTTGACTGAAAAATGTGGGGTGTGGAGCGACGAAATCGTTATCCGCATGACGGGTTGTCCCAATGGCTGTGGAAGACCTTATCTCGGGGAAATCGGACTAGTGGGCAAGGCGCCCGGCAAATACAACCTTTACCTAGGAGCTGGTTTCGATGGAACCCGTCTCAATAAACTCTACAAGGAAGCGCTCACCCACGATGAGCTTCTCGTTGAACTAAAACCCGTTTTGCAACGATATGCCAAGGAGCGTGAAAGTGGAGAGGCATTCGGTGATTTCTGCATCCGGGCGGGTTACGTCAAGGCGACCCTTCAAGGAATGGATTTCCACGATTAGTTACGATTTCCGGAAAGCGACGAACAGGTGAGCAAGGGGAGACGAGGAAAACGACAGCGTTCCACGCACGCCAATCTTCATGCCTCGGTCACTTTGTTTGGTGAAGACGAATTGTTCGAGCAATTGGCAAACGAGGATAACCCCTTTCTATTGATTTTGGATCAAGTACAGGATCCACGCAACTATGGGGCTTGTTTGCGATCGGCGGATGCGGCAGGTGTCGATTTCGTGGTCGTTCCCGGGGACCGCGCGGCGAGTGTTACGGACGTGGTGCGAAAAGTGGCCTCTGGCGCGGCGGAATCTCTCCGGATTGCTCGAGTGGGCAATTTATCGAACTGTTTGCTGCGATTAAAGGAAGAAGGCCTGGTTCGCTTGGTGGGTACTTCCGATCGGGCGAAAAAATCACTTTACGAGGTCGATTTCACGGGGTCCTGTGGACTGGTCGTGGGCGCGGAGGGGAGTGGGTTGCGTCGTTTGACCGCCGATCGTTGCGACGAATTGGTGAGCATTCCCATGAAGGGCGCGGTGGATTGCCTCAATGTTTCCGTGGCTGCCGGGGTCTGTCTTTTCGAGGCGGTTCGCCAGAGGTCTACCTAAGACCGCCCTCCTCTTGCAGGATCGCCAACAAGCGATCGATGAAGGGGCGCTGCTCCTCGCGAAGTTTTCTCTTGGCGTTCTCCGGCGACAACAGCTTGGCTTGGTCGATCTCCGGGAAAGTCCAAAGTTTTCCGGACCCCTTGGGAAACTCCAAGGTGATTTCATTGCATTCAGGAATGCGTCCGTCCTCCCATTCTCCCTCGAAACCCCACGCAAATACGCGCTTGCCGTTTCTTTGCACGACGTCGCCCAATTCGACGTAAGGCCCTTTGGGGCGAAGTCCGGTTTCTTCCTCGAATTCGCGGATGGCGGCATCGAAGATTTCTTCTCCTTCTTCCGGTTCACCCTTTGGTATGCTCCACCAACCTTCGTCCCTTTTGCTGAAGAAAGGTCCCCCCGGATGCGCGACGAGAAGGCGAGGGGTATCGCCTTTACGGTCGTATAAAAGTAAGCCGCCACTTGTTTTCTTCGCCATGTCGTACCGCGCTATTGTTGGAAGAAGGGCTTGGCAAGGGAGTAGTTTTCGATTTCACAGAAAGAATGCCCGAATTGGCCGAAGTTGAATTCGCTCGTAAATCATGGAATCCCGGCTTGGGGTCGGTTGTTGAGCGAGTGGAGTCGAAAGCTGCGTCGAGAGTCTACCGCGACCTTGATCCTGCTTCCGTCGTTCGTGGATTGAAGGGAGCGACCTTGGATAGCTCAGCGACGCACGGCAAAAAGACTTTGTTCCGATTTTCGGGTGATCGCTGGTTGGGTATTCACTTGGGAATGACGGGAAGTTTACGCGTCGAGGCGGAAGATTGCCCCAAGGCCAAGCACGATGCCCTCGTGCTCAGACAGGTAGGGCGAAGCCTCGTCTTTCGCGACCCTAGACAGTTCGGACGCGTTCTCTTTCATCGCGGCAAGGAAAACCCTGATTGGTGGAGCGACTTGCCCCCTGAAGTGACTTCCGACGCTTTTACTTTCGAACTGGTCAAAGCCATCCTCAAGCGTCGAGGGCGAGCTCCGGTCAAGGCGGTCTTGTTGATGCAGGACTTTTTTCCCGGTATCGGTAACTGGATGGTGGACGAGATCTTGTGGCGGGCTCGCATTCATCCCGCTCATTTGGCGGGCAAGCTATCGCCGGTCAAACAGAAGGCGCTTTGGCGAGAAACTCGTTTCGTAGCCGAAGGCGCCTTGGCAACGGTTGGAAGACGTGGAGGCGATCCTCCCGAGGGTTGGCTCTTTCACGCTCGTTGGAAAGATGGTGGGAAATGTCCTTCCACGGGCCACTCCTTGAAGCGCGCGGAGATTGCCGGACGCACCACTTGTTGGTGTCCATCCATCCAACGCGCGCCTCGTTCCTGAAGAAATTCTAAGGACCTCGCTCCAGGCGTGTCCTCTAACTGAATAAGCTTTGACTTGGCTTGGGGTGACTTTATTGAAGAAAACACCCCTTGACTCATTTTCATCTCCCAAATCTTCATTGGTGCTCATCATGAAAAACAGATTGTCTCCATTCGCGCTCACGTTTTTAACAGGATTGGCTCTCGTCAACGGTCTCGCTGCCAAGAACATCGGTTACGTCGAGAAATTCTCTTTGGCGGAAGATCGCGAGGAGGCCCTGGCATTGTTGGTGCCAGGCTCCCGGGATTATTATTATTACCATGCTCTGCATGCCCAAAACAAAGGTGATTTCCAGGAGGTGGGACGTATCATCGGTTTGTGGATCAAGCGTTACGGGCACACCGGTCGAGTCAAGGAGGTGCTCAACCGCCAGGCGTTGCTGAATTACGACGAGAAGCCCGACGAGACGATCAACTATCTCAAGCGGGAACTCGGGTTAGGCTTTAACCACAGCCGTGTCATCGAAGGGCAAAAACCCAAGCATCCTACCACTCTCAATGCCGACCTCGTCAGCTTCGACGCTTTCCTGCAACGAGCCTTTCGCCAGTACGGCAACCTGCAAGGAGTAACTGACCGAGGTTTGCTCAATTTGAATGGAGTGCAGTTGAACGAGACGCGGTTGCGACATTTCCTGAGTCGCCTCCAACGACCCGACGTTCCCGGATTGCCTGCCCTTGTGGTCAAGGACTTGAAGGCCAAGCACAGTCGCGGCTTTGGCTCCCATGGCATCCATCGCAACATGACGAAAGCCCAACTTGACGAGTTGCTGCAATTGAAGCCCGACTTGATCGACAATGCCAATTTCATCAACGTTTATCTCCTCAAGCTCGCGCCTTCCGACGACGTCGACGTGA
This sequence comes from Opitutia bacterium, assembly GCA_002721705.1. Taxonomy (GTDB): domain Bacteria; phylum Verrucomicrobiota; class Verrucomicrobiia; order Opitutales; family Seribacteraceae; genus UBA2993. The sequence goes on along the minus strand of PBLJ01000046.1, from coordinate 37,929 downwards.
CCTTTGATTTGGAGGAGAAGAAAAAGCACCTCAACCGTCTCTACGTTTTCGTCAAGGGGCTCGCTCCCGCGCACAATTCGCTCAAGGCGAACGTTATCTACCGCATACTTGCTTTTCAGCGATCGCAGGGAGAGTGGAACCGGCAATTGTTTCTCGAGTACCTTTCACTGCCTCATCGGGCCCAATACGTTACTCGTCAGCGGTTGGAAAGCGCCGTGGGCCGTGACCATCGCATAGCCGTAAATCCCAATGCCGACTATCGATCCTATGCCAAGATCGAGAGAATAGGGAGCGACTCGGAGTTGGTCCGTTCCTTCTTTCTTCATTACTTTGCCAAGGACAAGGACTTTGATGGTTTCGTGAAGCTTGTCCGTGACGACTACCTCAAGCCGTTGTTCGCGGAAGCCAAGCTACTCGCCGGGGTAGGGGATCCCGAAAAATGGTATTCCATGCTTTCTTCCGGGGCAGTGGAAGCCCTTAAAAATCGGGTCGATCTTGACTTTCCTCCCTACAATAAACGCTTTTTCAAGGCAAACGAGGCGGTCAAGCTGAAGCTGTCGGTCAAGAACGTCGAGACCTTGCTGGTCAAGGTATTCGAGATCAACACCTTCAATTTCTACAGCCGCAACCTGCAACCAGTCGACACCGCCATCAACTTGGACGGATTGGCCGCCACTTGGGAGCGCGTGCTGAATTACAAGGATGCTCCCATGAAACGGACGGAGCGGGAGTTTGCTTTCCCCGAACTGAACAAGCGAGGAGTCTTCGTTGTGGAATTCATCGGCAATGGAAAAAGCAGCCGCGCCCTGGTTCATAAAGGCAATTTGAGGTTTATCGAGAAACTGGGGCCCGCTGGCCATGAGTTCAAGGTATTGGACGGAAACAACAAGATTCGCCCCAAAGCCACCGTGTGGTTGGATGGTACTGAATATTCTCCGGACAAGGACGGTATCTTGACGATTCCTTTCAGCAATCGACCGGGACGGCGACCGATCATTCTGAGGGATCAAGGCTTTTGCTCCTTGGGTGTTCTCGATCACGTCGGTGAAAACTATCAAATCGATGCTGCCATTCACTTGGATCGCGAGTCTTTGGTCAAGGGGCAGACCGCAAAAGCCGTGATCAGGCCTTTGCTACGCTTAAATGGTTACCCCGTTTCATCTTCCTTGCTGGAGGATGCCAAGTTGGTCGTGCGTTCCGTCGATCACGACGGTTCCCCCAGTATGACGGAGGTCGAGTTGCCCGCCTTGAACGAGGGCGAGGACTTTATACATGAATTTCTCGTACCGGAAAAATTGTCCCAACTTTTACTGAGTTTCTCGGCCAAGGTGCAAAACATCAGCCGGGCGACGAAAGACAACCTGTCCAGCAGTCGTTCCTTCACGGTCAACCAAATGGATCGCAGTCTCAAGTTCGAGTCCGTTCATCTCGGGCAATCGGGAGCAGCTTATTTTCTCGATGCTCTGGGTCGAAACGGCGAAGCCATCTTGGACCGGGCCTTGGTACTTCAGGTCAAGCATCTCGATTTCGCTCAAACCTACAACGTCAACCTCAAGACCGATCAAAATGGTAGAATCATGCTTGGCAAGCTGGATCGCATCGATTGGATTCGCGCCATCCACTCCGATGGGTCCAATTATCATTGGTCGATCGATCGTGACAGGAAAGGTCGGAATGCCCAGCCCAGCGTCATCCATGCTTCCGCTGGAGAGGTCATTGAAGTGGCTTTGCCGGGCGTTCGCGACGATGCCGCCAAGCCGTCGGTCTATTCACTGCTTTCCAAACATGGCTCCTTCTACGATGCCGACCATTCCGCAGCGGGCGCTTTGCGGGCAGGCTACCTACACATTGAAGGGCTGGCGCCGGGTGATTACGAATTGTTCCTTAAGCAAACACGGCAATCCATCAGTATCCGAGTCACCGCAGGCAAACGAAACAGTGGATTCATCCTGTCCGACAATCGCGTTCTCGAGGACAACCGCCTAGACCCCGTTCAAATCCGATCCGTGAACGTGGCCGATGGGAAAGCGACCATCCGTTTGGGCAATGTCTCGAAGATGACGCGGTTGCATGTCTACGCCACCCGTTTCGTTCCACACTGGGACGGTTTTGCCGCCTTGGACGTTGGAGGCGTTCCATCTCCTTACACCATGCGATTATCCAAAAAACGCTCCTTGTACGTGGAGGAACGCGAGATTGGTGAAGAATATCGTTACGTTCTGGATCGCAGGTACGCCGCGAAATATGCAGGCAACATGCTTGCCCGACCCGGCTTGATCCTTAACCCCTGGTCCGTTCGCAAAACCGATACCGCACGGCAAAACGCCGCCCAAGGCGGTGAATATGACCGCGCCAGCGATGATATGTTTGATAGCAAAAGAGCAGGCAAGGGAAGGGGTTCCAGTGGCGGCGCCATGGTTGACTACGCCAACCTCGACTTCCTGGGATCCAATTCCTTGCTTTGGTCCAACTTGAAGCCCGACGACAAAGGGGTTGCGGTTATCGACTTGAAAGACCTGTCGAGTCACCAACGCCTGCACGTTTACGCGCTCGACCCATGGAACGTTGCCTACCGCCCCGTTGCCCTGCCCGCGACCAAGTTGGAGCGCAAGGAATTACGCATGGCCCGTACCTTGGATTCCAAGAAGCCTTTTTCCGAGCAGAAGCTCATATCAACCTTAGCCAAAGGAGATGAATTCAAGCTGGCTGACGTCACGACCTCCAAGGTGCAGCTATACGATAACTTGGCCAGCGTCCATGGCTTGTTGTCTACCCTTACCTCGAATTCAAACCTTGCCGAATTCGCTTTCCTTCTTGAATGGCCCGGCTTGAAGGCCGAGGAGAAGCGGGCAAAGTATTCCAAGTACGCTTGCCATGAACTGAATTTCTTTATCTTCAAGAAGGATCCGGATTTCTTCAAGAAGGTGATCAAGCCCTACCTCGCCAACAAGAAGGACAAGACGTTCATGGATCACTGGTTGCTGGGAGCGGACCTCGAGTCCTATCTCGAACCATATGCCTTCTCCAAGCTCAACGCGGTGGAGAGAATCCTTTTGGCTCGGAAAGGACCCGCAGGCGCCGAGGCAATGGCTCGCTACGTTCGTGAATTACAGGAGATGATACCTCCCGATCCAGAGGAGTTCAACAGGCTCTTCGACACTGCCATCGTCAGCGCTGCGCTCGACACTGACGATCAATTGGGATTGCGCGAGCAGCAAGCCAACCAAAGCCGTCGTGACCTCTTGAAAATGGCCGATACAAGAAATGGGGGGGAAAGGGCAAGCATTGGCTTTTTAGCGGGGGGAGGCTCTGGCGGTAGGGCGCTAAGGCTAAACGCGCCCAAAAAAGACGCCAGTCCACAGGACGGAAGAATTGAATTGGAAGCCAATGCCGAGCTGTCGCTTACTATACCTGAGCCAGCAGCGGATTTTGCTCTTGCTTCGACTGAAAAAAGTCTGCGTAAGGCCAAGGAAGAAAAGAAGAAATCACAGGCTTGGTTCAAATCGGACAAGGAGTTAAGCGGGTATTTATTGGTACGAGAAAGGAAACGCGTCGAAACACGCCAGTTTTACCGCAAGTTGCCTCCGACCGAGGAATGGGCGGAAAACAACTACTACAAGTTGCCCATCGAGCGCCAAAACGCCGACCTCGTACTGATCAACGCCTTTTGGAACGATTACGCTGCTCACCTCGAGGGCAAGCCCTTCGTTTCCGGCAACTTCATTTACGCCACCCGCAACTTCACCGAGATGATGCTCGCCTTGGCGGTGCTCGATCTTCCCTTCGAGGCGGCCGAGCACGAGGTGGACAACGAGGAGCGCTCCTTCTCTCTCAAGTCCGACAAACCCTTGGTCGTTTTCCATGAGGAAATACGTGAAACCGAGGACGACAAGAAGGCTCGGGATATCCTGCTTAGCCAAAATTTCTTCCGGGCCGACTCCCGTTTCAGGCACGAAGGGAGCGAGCGTTTCGACAACTTCGTAAAGGATGAGTTTCTCAAGCAAATCGCCTATGGTTGCCAAATCGTCATCACCAACCCGACTTCTTCGGTTCGCAAGCTGCGTTACTTGGCCCAAATCCCCGTAGGGGCGATGCCCTTGAACAACGGCTTCTACTCGGATGGACGTCCCTTCCGCCTGGAACCTTATTCGACCAAGACGGTGGACTTCTACTTCTATTTCCCCGCCACCGGAGAATATCCTGTTTATCCCATTCAGGTGGCGAATGACAAAGGCCGTGTGGCAGGGGCTGGAGCCTTTTCCTTCAAGGTGGTGGACAAGCTGAGCAAAAGAGACGTGACCTCTTGGGCATGGATTTCACAAAACGGCACCGAGAAGGAGGTCTTGCAGTATTTGGCGAACCACAACATGAACCGCATCGACCTGGACCAAATTGCCTACCGGATGCGGAACAAGGGCGAGGGCGGGGGAGGCAAAGCCTTCTTCGACAAAGCCCTCAAGCTACTCTCGGATCGTTTCGCTTTCCATCCCACGCTTTGGTCTTATGCCTTGTACCACAAGGACGAAGTCCGCATGAAGGAATTCTTGTCGCGTTCCTCGATGGCCAACCGTTGCGGGCTCTATCTCCGCAGCCCGTTGCTCGCCGTTGATCCCGTCGAGCGTGGTTTTCACCAGCATTTGGAGTACAAACCTTTGGTCAATGCCCGGGCGCATCAGCTTGGCAAGGACAGGCAAATCCTCAATAATCGCCTGTATGGCCAGTACCACCAGCTCATGCACGTGCTGAAATACGTTCCGAGCCTGTCCGACGAGGACCTGCTTGCCGCCACCTATTACCTTTTCCTCCAAGATCGCGTTGGAGAAGGCTTGTTGGCATTCTCTCGCATTCGCCCCCAGCAGGTGGTTGAGAAAATGCAATTGGATTACCTCTCCACTTACGTCGACTTTTACAAAGGCGAGGTTGCTTCTGCCCGCCAACGGGCGACCAAGTACAAGGATTATCCCGTCGATCGCTGGAAGAACCTTTTTCGCGAGGCCATCGCCCAGTTGGACGAGGCCGCCGGCAAGCTGGTCGATCCCGTGGACGAGGAGGATCGCGGACAGGCCCAAAACGCCCTCGCCTCCACCGAGCCCAGTCTGGAACTGGAAGTGGAAAAGGGAGAAGTCTCTCTGCACGTTGCCAACCTGGAAACCTGCACGGTCAACTACTACCCGATGGACGTCGAGTTGCTCTTCTCACGCAAACCTTTCGTGAAAGACGACACGGATCATTTCACCAGCATAGTGCCAAACCTTAGTCGCGAAGTGAAGTTGCCCAAAAACAAGGACAAGCACTCCTTCGCCTTGCCGGACGAGTTTCAGGACCGAAACGTTATGGTTGAGGTTCTCGGAGCCGGCTTGCGGGTCGCCAAGGCTTATTACGCCAACGACCTTCGAGTCCAGTTGATCGAGAACTATGGCCAAGTTCGAGTGGCTCACTCGGAAACGGGCAAGCCGCTCCCGAAAACCTACGTCAAGGTTTACGCCAAGCTCAACGACGGTCGCACCCGGTTCTACAAGGACGGGTACACCGACCTGCGAGGCCGCTTCGATTACGCTTCCCTCAACACGGGAGACTTGGACGAGGCGAACAAGTTTTCGATCCTCGTTCTCCATGATCGTCATGGCGCTCTCATTCGGGAGTCCAAGCCTCCCAAGCAATAAACGCTCTTATTGACTTCAATCAATAGACACCAAACCCTGCCACCCATGAAAACCTCCAGCATCCTCCTGCCCGCTTTCCTGTCCGTTGCGATTGCCGCTTTCGGCAAGCCCAATCCCGACGTGGAAACCCTCTCGAGTGGGAACACCAAGTTCGCCCTCAAGTTGTACGACCAACTGAACGACGAGAAAGGAAATCTCTTCCTCTCTCCTTACAGTATCTCCACCGCTCTCGCCATGACCTATGCCGGAGCCCGAGGGGACACCGAGGCCGAAATGTCCAGGGCTCTCGAGTTTCACTTGCCGCAGAAACGACTGCATGCGGGGTTTTCCGATCTCAAGCTCGGTTTGCGTGAGGCTCGCGAGAAGGGTGGGGTGGAATTATCCGTCGCCAATGCCTTGTGGCCTCAAAAGAACTACGCCTTCAAGCAGGATTATCTCGGCCTGATCGAGCGCGATTACGACTCGGTCGGCCGAGCTCTCGACTACTCGAATGCGGAAAAGGCGCGTGGAATCATCAATCGGTGGGTCGAGCAGGAGACCAAGGACAAGATAAAGGATCTCATTCCTTCCGGCGTTCTCGATTCACTCACCCGCATGGTTTTGACCAATGCCATCTACTTCAAGGGGAACTGGGACGTGCAGTTCAAGGAGAAATCCACCCGCGAAATGCCCTTCAAGGTCTCGCTCGAAAAGACCGTGAACACGCCGATGATGTATCAAAAGGGCAATTTTGGTTATTATCAAGATGCCGACGTTCAGGTCTTGGAGATGCCCTACAAGGGAGACAAGGTGTCCATGTTCGTGTTGTTGCCCAACCAAGGCGGTGGCCAACCCTTTCGCCGGCCGACCAACCCACCGGCGAAAAAGAAAACCATCGCCGATCTGGAGAAGATTCTTAGCCCCGCCAAGCTCTCCGAATGGATTGGCAAGGTGCGCCGAACCAAGGTCGATACTTGGTTTCCCAAGTTCAAGATGACCTCTGAGTTCAGTTTGTCCCAGCAGTTGCAGGCTTTGGGCATGAAGAAAGCTTTTGGCGATGCCGACTTCTCCGGCATGGATGGGAGCAAGAAACTCTACTTGTCCGCCGTGTTGCACAAGGCCTTCGTGGAGGTGAACGAGGAAGGCACCGAGGCCGCAGCGGCGACCGCCGTTGTAGTTAGGACGCGCTCCGCCCGTCCCATGGGGCCGCGCTTTCGGGCCGATCATCCTTTTCTCTTCCTCATTCGCGACAAGGCGACCGGCAGCATTTTGTTCCTTGGTCGCTATGCGGAACCAGCGAGCGGCAACTAAGTGGATTTAGGGCAACGCCATGAATCGTCTGACGACTATCCTTTTGTTTAGCTGCGCTTTCCCCGCGGCGCTCCTTTCGGTCGAACTTTCAGAGTCGCTTCGCCAAGTCGGGGCCAGGGCGACGGTGGAGAAGGATGGTTCCATCTCGGTTCACTTCGAGGTGCCGAAACCTCCCCGTGGACCCTTTGGGCAACCGGTCTTCGACCCGAATTTCAAGCCTCCTCCTCCAATCACAGTTCAACATTTGGCCGAGGTGGCGAAATTACCAAAACTCAACGCTCTTTCGCTCCGCGGAGCGCCTCTCAAGGCTTCCATTGCGGACCTTTTGGGCGTTCTAGCCGAAGCCAAGGGATTGAGGCGACTTGATTTAACCATGGTCCGAGGCGTGACGGATGAATCACTGGCTCTCCTTTCCGGCATTCCGACCTTGGAGAACTTGAGTTTGGACAATTGCCGAAGCGTCACAAATCGAGGTTTGGTGGAAGTGGCTAAACTGAAGAACATTCGGAGCGTCAATTTGGTTTCCACTCAAGTAGACGATGCCGGCCTGATTGTTCTTGCGAATGCCAAGAATCTCCAATCACTCAACCTCAAGTTCACAAAGGTGAAAGGCACAGGTTTCACATCCTTGGCGGCTTTGCCCAAGCTCGCGTCGCTTACGCTCAATCCCAATCGCAATACGGCCGATAAGACGGATCTGGATCTTGCTCCTTTGGGCAAAGGATTCCCCGCTCTCAAGGAGTTGGAGATTGGTGGCAACCGAATTGCCAATGAGCACTTGGCTCCTTTGGCCAACCTGAAGAACTTGGAGAAACTTGAATTCAGGACGATTGGTTACACCCAAATTACGGATGCAGGCCTAGCATTCTTGGCTGAGCTTTCCAAACTCCGTTCAATCAATCTCAACGGCAGCGTGAAGGTCAGCGACGCCGGCATTGCTCATTTTTCGAAACTACTTCGTTTGCAGAAAATCGATCTCGGCCGTACCGCGGTCACTGCGGAGTCCGCCAAGGTTCTCGGCAAGCTTCCTGCTTTGACGGAGGTACAGATCGTACACTCACGAGTGGGGCCGCAGTTTGCACAAGTCCTTCGGCAACTGAACCCGAAGGTGAAAGTCGTCTTGCACCGTCCGGTTTACTGAAAGCCGGCTTTGCTCAGCAAGTTTTGGTTTCCGTTTCAGGAGCCTCGTCTTCCGGTACGACTGGGTCGTAACCACCGGGATGCATCGGGTTGCATCGAGCGATCCGGCGAAAACTTTTCCAAATGGCCACAGGCAAGGAGAAGCGGCGCAGACACTCGATGGCATAAGCGGAACAGGTGGGGTGAAAACGGCATCCCGCATAAGGGCCGAAGACGTACTTCTTCAAAGGCGAAATGATGCGATAAAGGTAAATGAGGATGATGAAAGGCAGGGCAATTACCCAGTTCAGACCGCGCAGAAGCTTGTCTGCCATGGCGCGGAGACCTTCAGCCATCCTGTTTCGCGGACCGTTCCCTGGGCAATGACTTGAGGTCGACTTCCTCTCTTAACTTGGCGAGGCACTCGTCGAAGGTCATGGGTCCGTCCAAATCGGGGTTTACGCGAGAGCGAATGGAAACTTTGCCTTCATCCACTTCTCGTTGCCCGAGAACGAGCATGTGTGGCACCTTGTCGGTCTCGGCATTGCGTATCTTGGCTCCGAGCTTGCCTGAATGACGATCGATGCTGACCCGGAGATCAGCGGCTTGCAACTGGCCGAGGATCTCTTCCGCATGAGGAAGCAAGTCGTCGTTCATGGGAAGTATCCGAACTTGTTCAGGGGCCAGCCAGGTAGGGAAATTGCCAGCGAAGTGTTCGGTCAGCACACCAACGAAACGTTCCATTGAGCCAAAGGGAGCTCGATGGATCATGACGGGGCGATGATCCTTGTTGTCTGACCCGACGTAGCCCAGATCGAAGCGCTCCGGCAGGTTGTAGTCCACCTGTACGGTGCCAAGTTGCCACTCCCTTCCGATGACGTCCTTCACGACGAAATCTATTTTCGGACCGTAGAAAGCCGCTTCACCGATCTCTTCGACGTAGTCTACGCCGAGAGTTTTGACTGCTTGCCTGAGGGCTTCTTCCGCCTTGTCCCATGCAGCGTGATCGCCGACGTATTTGTCCGATTCAGGGTCGCGCAAGCTAACGCGTACGCGGTAATCCGCCATGCCGAGTATGGAGAAAACGAGTTTCACGAGTCCCAGGCATCCTTGTATCTCCTCCTGAAGTTGATCCTCGCGTATGAAAAGATGGGCATCGTCCTGCGTGAATCCTCTGACTCTCGTCATGCCGCTCAGTTCACCCGATTGCTCCCAACGATAAACGGTGCCGAACTCGGCTAGTCGAATCGGCAGATCGCGGTAGGAACGTTGCTCCGACTTGTAGATGCGGATATGCATCGGGCAATTCATCGGCTTGAGGAGATACCCTTCGATTTCTCCTTCATCGACCTTGTTGGCAAGCTCGGAGCATGAACATCCTTCGTCAGCTAATTCCTCGAGGCATTCCCGCCGAATGATCGGAGGATATTGCGATTCTTGATAATAAGGAAAATGGCCCGAGGCACGGAAGAGATCGAGTTTGCCGACGTGTGGAGTATAAACCTGCGAGTAGCCTTGCTTGGTAAGTTCCTCTGAAATGAAGTTTTCCAGTTCTTGGCGAATGATGGCTCCGTTTGGCTTCCATAAAACGAGGCCTTGTCCCACCATTTCGTCAATATGAAAGAGGCCTAGGTCGCGGCCCAAGTTACGATGGTCGCGCTTTTTGGCTTCTTCCAAACGTTCCAAATACTCCTTGAGTTCATCCTTGGTGGGGAAAGCGGTGCCGTAAATGCGTTGCAGTTGCTTGTTCTTTTCGTCCCCACGGTGGTAGGCTCCGGCCACGCTGAGCAACTTGACCGCCTTGACTTTCTTTGTGTACCCGACGTGGGTCCCTGCGCAGAGGTCGATGAATTCTCCGTTGCGATAGAAAGAGATGGCTTCCCCTTCCGGAATGTCTTCCAAGCGACCCAGTTTGTATTCTTCTTGTCCAATCTCCGCGATCAACTTCATGGCTTCTTCGCGGTCCACTTCCAACCGCTCGAATTTTTGGTTCTCCTTGGAGACCTTCCTCATCTCGGCTTCAATGGATTCCAAGTCTTCGGCAGTGAACTTGTGTTCGAGGTCGAAGTCGTAGTAGAAACCGGAATCCGTGGGCGGGCCGATATCGAGCTTTGCGTCAGGAAATAGCCTGAGCACGGCGGTGGCCAAGACGTGCGAGGCAGAATGACGCAACTCCTCCAGTGGTGACATTTCCTTCATATTCTAAGGATTTTGGATTTCCAATGCTTGGAAGCGTAAAGGCAATATCCTCGTTCGTGTTTGTTTTCAATCCTTTAGCGAATCGGATTTTCCAGTTGCTCGGCGGCCAAGGTCGTCTAGCATGAGTAAATGCGTCGACTCTCGCCTTGGCTGATCCTTGTTTTGGTTGCATGTTTGCCTGCATCAGTTTTGGGGCAGGAGCGCGCATGGCATGACCGTTCCGGAAACAAGGTGGTGGGAGAGATCACGGGGCGTGACGATGATTCCATAACTCTACGTTTGTCGGATGGCAGTTCCCTTGTGATACCCTTGAACGAGTTGGCTCCCGCCGATCGACGGGCCGCGTTTGCTTGGAGACCCCGGCAAGTCAAAAGGGACTTGGCTTTCGGTCAACCTTGGCGCGTTGCCTTCATGAGAATGGAATTTGCTTGGGTTCCACCGGGAAGCTTTCTCCAGGGAAGCAGTGTTCTCGAAGAGGGCAGGGGTGCCGATGAATCTCAACGTGAGGTCGTCTTGAGTCGAGGGTTTTGGCTAAGCAAGAGCGAGGTTACCCAAGCGCAATGGTCCTTACTCATGATGAATGCGCCTAGTCGGTTCGTCGGGCCGGAACTTCCGGTCGACCGAGTGTCCTGGGATGAAGCGACTGCCTTTTGCAAGAAAATGACTCTCCGGGCCAGAGCCGAGGGCTCCTTGCCGGATGGTTACGTTTACACCCTGCCTAGCGAAGCGCAGTGGGAATACGCATGTCGAGCCGGCGCGGTTGCCGCCTTCGGGCATGGAAACGAGAAAGGCAGCTTGGAGAATTATGGATGGACTCGCGAAAACGCCCTCGGCAAAACTCATCCAGTCGCTGCTTTGCGCCCGAATCGTTGGGGACTATACGACATGCATGGCAACGTCTTGGAATGGTGCCGTGATTATTACGGGAAATATCCCAAGGGCAAAACCACGAATCCCGCGGGAGCATCCGTGGGCGAGAAGCGGGTGGCTCGTGGAGGGTGCATTCTCAACCCACGCCTTGATTGTCGATCAGCCAAGCGCTACAAGGGCGACCCCTCGGAGAAAGACATGGTTGGTTTGCGGGTCGCGTTGACGCAGCGCTGACTCTGGCTCCTGCGCTGGGTTTATTTACCCCAAGTTGGGGCTCAGCCATTTTTCGGCCTCTTCGATCGACCAACCTTTGCGCCTTGCGTAATCCTCGACTTGATCGGGACCGATGCGGCCTAAATTGAAATACTTCGATTCGGGATGAGAGAAGTATAATCCGGATACGGAGGCAGCCGGATTCATGGCTCTAGATTCGGTCAATTGAATACCTGTGTTCGCTTCTACGTCCAATGCTTTCCAAATTTCGTCTTTTTCCGTGTGGTCGGGTTGGGACGGGTAACCTGAGGCGGGACGAATGCCTTGGTATTTTTCGTCGATCAAGTCCTCGTTGGAGAGGGCTTCGTTTTCGCCAAACCCCCACCATTCCCTTATCTTGCTATGCATATACTCGGCCATGGCTTCGGCGAAACGGTCACCTAGAGCCTTCACGATGATGCTCGTGTAGTCGTCGCCGGCTTCCTCCAAGGTCTTGGCGTATGCATCGACCTCGAACCCAGTGGTCACGGCGAAAGCGCCGAGATAATCCGCAACTCCCGAATCCTTTGCCGCCACGTAATCCGCAAGGCAGTACTGTACCTTCTCTGAAAGGATTTCCTGCTGGCGTCTCAAGAAATGAAAGGTTGCGACTGGCGAGTCACGGTTTTCGTCCGCATAAATCACGACGTCGTCACCAACTGAGTGGGCAGGCCAAAGGCCGATCGCGGCACGGCACCGAAACAGTTTCTCTTCAATGATTTTCTCCAGTATGGGGGCTGTGTCTTCAAAAAGAGCCGTTGCTTGCTCTCCAACGCCTTCTCGTTCCAGGATTTGCGGATACTTTCCCTTGAGTTCCCACGACCAGAAGAAAGGGGACCAGTCGAAATACTCGACGACCTCATCCAAAGGCACTTCATCGAACACGGTGACTCCTAGTTTCTCGGGATTCGGTGCTGGAGGTGTATGTCTTGTCCAATCCGGTTGCCATGATAGGCTGCGAGCGTTTGCGAGACTCAGGAGCTTAGGTGGGTTCTGCTCCGCGTGTTTTTTTCTTCTCTGCTCTTGCTGCTTTTGAATCTTGGCCACGTAGGCCTCTTTCTTCTCTGGATGAGTAAGATCGTTGCAGACGTTGACCACGAGCGATGCATCGGTCACGTGAACCACTGCATGATCGTATTCGGGGGCTATTTTGATGGCCGTATGGGCTTTGTTCGTGGTGGCTCCACCAATGAGAAGAGGCAACTCGAAGCCTTGTCGTTTCATTTCGGCGGCATTTCGCGTCATTTCGTCGAGGGATGGGGTAATGAGACCGCTTAATCCTATGACGTCCGCGTTGTTCTTGCGGGCGGCTTCCAGTATTTCCTCGCACGAAACCATTACTCCCAAGTCGACGACTTCCCAATTGTTGCAAGCGAGCACCACGCCGACGATGTTCTTTCCAATGTCGTGCACGTCTCCCTTTACGGTTGCGATTACCATCGTGCCTTGCTTGCTGCTGGCAGAGGCTTCTTTTTCCGCTTCCATGAAGGGTTCCAGGTAAGCCACGGCCCTTTTCATCACGCGGGCGCTTTTGACGACTTGAGGCAGGAACATCTTTCCATCGCCGAACAGTTTCCCGACAATCTTCATGCCGTCCATCAAGGGGCCCTCTATGACGTCCAAGGGGCGCCCCAGCAATTGGCGAGCTTCCTCTGCGTCTTCTTCGGCGAAATCTCCGATTCCCTTCACCAATGCATGGGACAACCTTTCGGCCACCGTGGCTTTTCGCCAAGATAAATCGGGACCAGTTGCTTTTTTGTCGGTCGCTTGCCCCTTCACCTTTTCGGCGAATTCGAGAAGTCGTTCGGCTGCATCTGAATCGTGATTCAGCACGACTTCCTCCACGCATTTCTTGAGCTCGGGTTCGACTTCCTCGTAAACTGCAAGCATTCCTGCATTGACGATCCCCATGTCCAGTCCCGCTTTCACGGCATGATACAGGAAAGATGCGTGCATTGCCTCGCGCACCACGTTGTTTCCTCTAAATGAAAAGGATACGTTGCTTATGCCTCCGCTTGTTCTGGCATGAGGGCAACGCTTCTTGATTTCACGAATGGCCTCGATGAAATCTTTTCCGTAAGCGTCATGTTCGGAAATGCCCGTAGCGATGGTGAGGACGTTTGGGTCGAATATGACGTCCTCTGGAGGGAAACCTACCTCGTTCACGAGGATCAAGTAGGCTCGCTCGCAAATACTCACTTTATCCTCCAAGGTAGCTGCTTGACCATTCTCGTCGAAGGCCATCACCACGACCGCGGCGCCGTAGCGCTGCGCCATGCGAGCCTGCTTCTTGAACGTATCTTCACCTTCCTTGAGGCTTATGGAATTGATGATGCATTTGCCTTGAGCCACCTTCAGTCCCGCCTCGATCACGGACCATTTCGAGCTGTCGATCATTATGGGGACCCGAGCAATGTCCGGTTCACTCGCCACTAGGTTCAGGAATCTCGACATGCAGGCTTCGCCGTCCAGAAGGGCAGCGTCGAAATTTACGTCTATTACGTTTGCTCCGTTTTCAACTTGTTGCTTGGCCACGCTGAGCGCGGTTTCGAAATCGTCTTTCTCGATCAGTTTGCGAAACCTTGGAGATCCGGTTACGTTGGTGCGTTCACCTACCATCAAGAAAGGCGCTTCCTGTCCCTTGAGTTCGAACGCCTCCAACCCGCTGAGTCGAAGAGCCGGCTCGATTTCAGGAATTTGCCGTGGCGGGTACGCGGCTAAAGTTTCAACAATGGCGGCAATGTGCTCGGGAGTGGTCCCGCAGCAACCTCCTGCCAGGTTAAGCAAGCCTTCGCTTGCGAATCCTTCCAAGGCTTTCGCAGTGTCCTCTGGGGTTTCATCGTAACCAGTCGGAGCCAACGGGTTCGGGAGTCCGGCATTAGGGTAGCAATGGACGGGGCAATCGGCGATTCTGGAGAGGGTCTGAACGTAGGGACGCATCGCGTCGGCTCCCAGAGCGCAATTCAGCCCCACGGCCAAAGGCTTGGCGTGTAGAATCGAATTCCAGCAAGCCTCGGTGGTTTGCCCTGACAGCGTGCGACCCGATGCATCGGTGATCGTTACCGAAATCATGACGGGTAGTCGATAACCGAGGTCGTCGAACAATTCCTCGATCGCAAAGAGGGCAGCCTTTAGGTTCAGCGTGTCGAAGGTCGTTTCCGGCAGGAGCAGGTCTACACCACCTTCCACCAAGGATCTGCCTTGTTGCAGGTAAGCTGCGACGAGTTCGTCGAAGGTGACGTTTCTCTTAGCCGGATCATTGACCTCGGGTGACAGCGAGGCGGTTCGATTGGTCGGGCCCATCGCTCCTGCCACGAAGAGAGGTCGTCCTGGATTCTTGGCCATGGCCTCGTCAGCTGCTTCTCGCGCCAAACGAGCTGCCGACAGGTTGATATCCGGCACCGCGTCTTCCAGATCGTAGTCAGCCATTGCGATCGTGGTGCTGTTGAAGGTGTTCGTCTCAACGATGTCGCTACCTGCCGCGAAATACGAACGATGGATATCCTTAATCAGCTCCGGTCTGGTCAGACTCAATAAATCGTTGTTGCCTTTCAATTCCTTTGCATGCCCCTTGAACAAGTCACCTTGAAAGTCTTCTTCCTCCAACTCATGACGCTGAATCATGGTACCCATCGCACCATCTAGAAACGCGATTCTTTCACGCGCAAGCGCTTCCAAATTCTTCTGCGCCGCTCGTGCTCTATCTTTCGTGTTCATTAATATATCAACATATCATGATACGTTGATACGTTTTTGTAAACACAAAGAGAGGCGAAATCTTTTGATCGGTAGAAGAAAATCTTGCAGTCAATCGTTTGATTGCAGACTGACCTCTTTGGAGCGAATCAGCGACTTGACTGCTCGGAGGACACGTTCCTGAGCAGCTTCCGCAGCTCGCAGGCTTTTGGGCATGAGGAACTCGATCTGTTCTTGCAAGGAAAGCGATGCTTTCTCCGGTAAGGCATCGAAAAAGAGCTTACGGAGGGCATCGCTTGCGGGTTTGAGCGCAACGATCAAGTCATCGACGTCGATGGCATCGATCACTTTCGGAAAATCTTCGACTTCGATTTGCAAAATATCCTCTAGGAGGAAGGCGTTGCGTATGAAGTTCAACTCTCGTTCGGTTTGAACGGGTCTTTGCAAGAAAGCCAAGGCGCGACCGTTTTCCTTTGGCGTGACTGCGACCAATGAAAAACCTTCCGCTCCCAACTTCGCCAATTGCCCGAGACCGCTGTTTGATCCACTTTCATCGGCAAGATGAGTGATGGGCCCGGTTTGCATTTCCGAAAGAGTCAATTCGACGTTCGCGAATTGCATACCCGCCAACTCGTTGGTTTTCATCTCCTCTTGCTCATTGGTCTCGCTCATTTTGCCTTCCATCAAGCAATAAACTGCGGTTATGGTCAAGCAACCTGCTAAACAATTCTTCCTTTCGCCTTTTACTTGCCACTCTTCCTTCGGCGCATAGTGTATCTCGCTTTATCTTACGGGACGTGGCGCAGCCTGGTTAGCGCGCCTGCTTTGGGAGCAGGAAGTCGTGAGTTCGAATCTCACCGTCCCGACTCTTTTTCGTGACCGCCGAGGAAATTATTCAAAACCTCCGCTTGGAAAAGCATCCCGAGGGTGGTTGGTACCGCCGCACTTATCAGTCAGAGGATAAGGTGCGTCTGACACGCGGTGAACGATTTGCTTCCACTAGTATCTATTACCTCCTCGCACCGCATGAACGTTCCGCGCTGCACCGCTTGAGGAGCGACGAGACTTGGTACTACCACGCGGGGTGTGGATTGAAGGTTCACCTCTTCACCGAGTCTGGATACGAGAAAAGATCTTTGGGTAATCGTATGTCCGAGGGGGAAACGCCTCAATTGACGATCCCCGCAGGAACTGTCTTCGGGGCGGAATTGCTGGTCGAGAACGATTGGTGTTTGATCGGATGCTCCGTTTGCCCTGGTTTTGACTTTGCCGATTTCGAATTGATCAATGGAAATGAAATCATGCAGCGTTTTCCTGAACAGCAAGACTGGATCTCCCACTTGTTTCGCTAAGCTCAATCTGGATGCAACCTTTTATGGGGTTTCACCTTGACCGCTGATTGCAACTGTTTTGAAGTGCCCCGACTTAATTCTTTAATCCTAAACGAACGCATTCATGAAACTTTATCAAACTTCCGTGCTGACGACTTTCGCTCTCTTGCTACCCATTTTGTTGACGGGTTGCGGCTCTTCTCCGGATTCTGTCATGGGGGAGATGATCGACAAAATTAAGGAGTTGAACGATGTTCTTGAAAAAGTAGACGACAAGGAATCAGCGGAAGCCCACAAGGCCGAGATCGAGTCGATCGCAAACGAATTGAATGAGTTGGCTGAAGAATATGAGGAACTAGAGAAGGACATGTCCAAAGAAGAGAAAAATGAAATCGAGGAAAAATATCGAGATGATGCCCGTGAAGCTTTTCGTGACACCTTTGGCCACATGTTCAGAATGGCTACGTCTCCATATGGAGCGGAGATTGCGAAAGCTCTGCAAGGTATCAAACTCGATAAGAAATAAGAGGAAATTTACTGAAAATTCGTCTTTTTCTCAGGATTTGCGTTCACTCTAGATAAACTTTTCATAGGGCCAAGACCTCAAGCAATTAATCGTCTTGATTTCTTTTGCCAATAATTGTCTTCATTGTTCATCCTATAACGATTAAATTATGAAAAACCTACACTCCCTCTACCTGTTTCTTGCCCCACTGCTCGCTTGTTTGCTTTTGTCTGGTTGTGGAGCTTCGATTGAATCCAATACCGAGGACATTGTGGAGGAGTTGGAAAACTTGGCTGAAATCCTTGACAATATTGAAGACCGTGATTCCGCGGAGGATTCCATTGAAGACATCGAGGCCATCGCCGATAACATAAAGGAACTCAGAAAGGAGCGGGACGACCTGCTTGATGAGATGAGCAAAAGCGAACTCAGGGACTTGAAAGATGTGCTAGAGGATGATTACGAGGACAGGTTTCAGGATGCCTTTGAGGATATCCTTGATGAAGAAAAGCGTATCCGTGAGAAATCATGGGGAAAAGAGGTTCTCGGTGCCACCAAGAAGGTTGGCGAGCAACTGATGAAAATCGATATAGATGGGGGCGACGAATAATCGTCCCTTGTTTTGTCTTCGTTGCCAGATTGCTTATTCCCTTCCTTGTTTGCTTTTAATGGCGAGCAACGAATATTTTGCTATGCCCAGCGAAGAAACGTTCACCTTCAACGGTAGTAGGATACACCGTATACAGTATCCGCACGCGGAGGCCTTGAGCCTTCGTTTGATGAAATCATTGGAAAAAAGGGAAGACGATTTCACTTTTTCCCATCGCATCAACGACCGCTGGGAGAATACTTACCTACCTATCGAAAAGATTCCTGCCGCCAGGGAAGTCATAGGCTTTGCCCGGGATGCGGCTGTTCGGATTTACAAGCAACCCTTGCTTGCTCTTTATGAACCGGTCGGAAGTTCCCCTAATCCTCCTTTTTGGTTCAACCTTGCTGGACCAGGCGCGATCACCGGTGTTCACGATCACTCAAAAGAGGCTTTCGTCTCCGGCGTTTTTTATCTCAAGGCTCCAGCGAATTGTGGAAATCTTTTTTTTCGCGCGGACGGCGAAGAAGATTTTGTTTTGGAGCCGATTCAAGGAAAGATTGTCCTCTTTCGCTCTGATTTAAAGCACGGCGTTGCGGAAAACCTTTCTAGTGGGGTTCGTATATCATTGGCATTCAACACCTTCAGCCTCCCGCTGTCCGGCATTTGTTAAATTTGTTTTTTGTTGATCAGGTTGCTCCTGCCCCCAGGACGATTTGAAGTTATTTGGAAATGTGCGGTTTTGTGTAGTTTTGGGTTGCCTTCGAAGGACTTACGTAGAAAAAGCGCTCTCTAATCCTAAATGAAGTTCCGACTTTATTATTTAATTAGTATTTGCCAGGTGGATTAGCCTAATGATTGATGCAAAGGGCAGTTTCAAGGAAATCGAGTCTGCAGTGGTTCGATTTGCAGGAGATTCTGGTGATGGCATGCAAACGGTTGGGGAGCGTTTCACCGACACCACTGCTTTTGCTGGGAATGATATCGCAACGCTTCCTGATTTCCCTGCTGAAATCCGTGCGCCTGCAGGAACCCTTGCCGGTGTCTCAGGTTTTCAAATTCAATTTGGCAGTCGTCAAATCCTGACCCCCGGAGATGCTCCGGATGCCTTGGTCGCCATGAATCCGGCCGCCTTGAAGTCCAATTTGGCTGATTTGGTTCCTGGTGGTATGCTCGTCGTCAACAGTGATGCGTTCAAAAGAGCCAATTTGGCCAAAGCTGGTTACGAACAAAACCCTCTGGAGGACGAGGATTTACGGAGCAAATACAATCTTATCGAGATCGATTTGACCAACTTGACCAAGGAAGCCTTGGCAGAGTGTGATTTGAAGCCATCGGACAAAACTCGATGCAAGAACTTTCTCGCTTTGGGTTTCATGTATTTCGTCTATGACCGCACCTTGGAGACCACCCTTAAGTTTTTCCAAGACAAGTGGGGAAAGCGCTTGCCTGTAGTGGCAGAGGCTAACTCTCTTGCCCTTAAGGCAGGGTATAACTTGGGCGAGACCATGGAAGTGGCTCGGAATCGTTACCAGATTGCCAAGGCGCCTGCTGATGCTGGTCGATATCGTAAAATCTCTGGTAACGAGGCCTTGGTCTACGGATTGACCGTGGCAGGCAAGAAGTCAAAGCGAGATCTGCTCTATGCAGGGTATCCCATTACCCCAGCTTCTCCAGTTCTAGAAGGCCTTTCCGCGCTTAAGCGCTTCGGGGTTAAGACCGTTCAAGCAGAGGATGAAATTGCAGCCATGGGAATTGCTCTCGGGGCAAGTTTTACTGGTAACTTGGCTGTTTGCGCAACCAGCGGACCGGGAATGTGCTTGAAGAGCGAGTTCATGGGGTTGGCCAGCATAACTGAATTGCCTCTCATTATCTGTAATATCCAACGCGGCGGACCGAGTACAGGGCTACCTACTAAAGTGGAGCAAAGTGATTTGCTTCAAGGCATGTTTTGCCGAAATGGTGACAGCCCAATTCCCATCATTGCTGCTCACTCTGCTTCGGATTGCTTTGATACCGCCTTGGAGGCTGCTCGCATTGCCCTGACCTATATGACCCCGGTGATTCTTCTAAGCGATCTTTACATAGCCAATGGATCCGAACCTTGGGCTATTCCCGATCTTTCCACCATTCCGGAACTGGAAATCCCTTTTGCCAATCCCGAAGACGAGTATGTCGTGTACAGGCGTGATCCTGAAACCTTGGCTCGAGAACAGGCAATCCCCGGTCAAGCGGGCTTGGAGCACAGGGTGGGAGGCCTTGAAAAGAATGAAGCGGGTGACGTGAGTTACGATCCTGAAAACCATGAGAAAATGACTCATTTGCGAGCCGACAAGGTTGCTGCCATAGCGAAGAGCATTCCTCCTCTGGAAGTTCTCGGGGAACCGGAAGGCGATCTTCTCGTGCTGGGATGGGGTGGAACTTACGGAGCGATTTGCTCAGCTGTTGGCAATTTGCAAGCGGAAGGCTATTCCGTGAGCAGTGTGCATTTGCGTCACCTTAGTCCATTTCCAAATGACCTGGGTGAAATTTTGGGGCGTTTCAAGAAAGTGCTCGTTGCGGAATTGAATATGGGTCAATTGAGTATGCTCATCCGCTCCAAGTATTTGATCGACGCGATTTCTTACTCTAAAATCCAAGGGCAGCCCTTTCACGTTTCCGAACTGACAAAAAGATTTTTGGAGCATCTTCAATAAAGGAGCGAAAACAATGACTATCGCCACAGCAGAAGGACCAGAAACCCTCACCAAGAAGGATTTTACTCCGCCTAACGAAGTCAAGTGGTGTCCGGGGTGTGGAGATTACGCGATCCTGAATGCCGTTCAGAGAACGTTCCCCGAGCTCGGTGTAGCCAGAAAAGATTTCGTTGTCGTCAGTGGAATCGGTTGTTCGAGCCGATTTCCCTATTACATGAACACCTATGGTTTTCATACCATACATGGGCGAGCGCCATCCGTTGCCTTGGGGGTTAAGGTCGCCAATCCCGACCTTTCCGTTTGGATGATCACAGGAGATGGTGATGGCTTGTCTATAGGAGGCAATCATCTCCTGCATCTCATACGCCGCAATCCCGACATCAACGTATTGCTCTTCAACAACAGAGTTTACGGTTTGACCAAGGGGCAGTACAGCCCTACTTCCGAAATCGGCATGAAGACCAAGAGTACCCCCATGGGTTCGATCGATCATCCCGTTAACCCTCTTCATTTTGCTCTTGGTTGTGAGGCTACCTTTGCGGCGCGTACGACGGATACTGACCAAAAGCATATGTTGGAAATCTTCAAAGCGGGATTTGAGCACAAAGGAACGTCGTTCATCGAGATCTTTCAGAATTGCGTCATCTTTAATCACAAGACTCACGACCCCGTGACTGGGCGTGAGAATCGGCCCGATCAAGTGTTGCTTTTGGAAGAGGGCAAACCTCTTATCTTTGGTGCTGAACGGAACAAAGGCATACGTCTCAATGGGCTGGATCCGGAAGTAGTCTCTTTAGAGGCGGATGATGTTTCTGAAGAGGAATTGTTGGTTCATGACCCTAAAAGAGTGAATCCAGCCTATGCCACCATGTTGGCTGAAATGCAGCATCCAGATTTTCCAACGCCACTGGGAGTGCTTCGTAAGATCGAGGGAAAAGAACCGTACGAGGATGCGGTTTCCGCGCAACTGGAATCGGCTCAATCCAAGGGGGAGGGCGATTTGGAGGAACTTCTTGTCGGTTCTGATTCTTGGGTAGTTGAGTAGAGGAGAGATCTGTGTACGAAGAACCTGTTGTTGCATCAAAGTTTCCATCTGTAATGCAGTTGGACTCAGGTGAATATTGGTGGTGTTCCTGCGGTCGTTCGGCGGACCAACCTTTTTGCGATGGTGCCCATAAAGGTACTGGGTTTTCACCTGAGAAGGTCGAGATCAAGGAGACTCGCAAAGTCGCCTTGTGCAACTGCAAGCATTCTTCCCAAGGTCCGGTTTGCGATGGAGCGCATTCCAGTCTTTGACTGCATCAAGTTTTTGCTTCTCTCGGGTTCCTTACGGATTTGACCCTATAAAGGCCAGCGGCAAGGGCATTCCATCGTCTGAGATAGGTTTGTCGTTTTGCCAAAGCCCTGAGAACAAAACGCGGCCCGATTTGTCGAAGAGCATGCCATGGCCATTGGCCCGGCCATCTCGGAATTCGCCGTAAAAACGATCGCCTTGGGGAGTGACCACGATACCGTGGCCATGTGGCCTGCCAGCTTGTACTTGTCCGAAGTATCGTTCGCCGGAAGGGTAGCGGTAGTTGCCTCGGTTGGGGGTTCTAGGTATTGGGAGAAGGTTCTCCATTCGACTTGTAATCGAGTCTTGGAGTTCGATTGCCTTGGCTTTTCCAGCGGACAAGGTGACGGCGCTTTCTTGCTTCATCATCAGATCGCGTATCACCTTGAGCTTCTTGTCTCCAGCTTCGGTTCCAATTAAGCACCATGCGTAGGACTCGGCTCTTTCCGGAGAACCACTCGGCTTTGCTCGAAGCAGCCCCACAAGTTGTTGTCTGGCGGAGGCATTGGATCCCAACGCAGCCTCGCGATACCAATGTACGACCTTTTTCGGATCACGGTGCGTTCCTGTGCCTTTTGCATAGGCTCTGGCGAGATAATGTGAAGCCACGGGGTCCCCCAGTTTGGCTGCTTTTTCATACCAATAAAAGGCTTCCCTGACGTTCTTTTCAACTCCTATGCCTGAGGAATAAGCGAGACCGAGACGTAACTGGGCCGAACGTTCACCTTTCAAGCCAAGTGTCTTCAGCTCGCCGATATCCCAACCGATTTCCTTGGATTGTACAACGGTGGCGAGAGCAAGCGTCGCGATCAGGCATCTAAAGACCATGCCATACCTTTCGATGAAATGATGTTCCTGAGCAAGCACGAATCCATTGCAGGGTTGGTGCCGAGGGGGGGATTTGAACCCCCACGTCCTTGCGGACACTAGAACCTGAATCTAGCGCGTCTACCAATTCCGCCACCCCGGCTTAATCAAAGGGGCTGACATTGTGAACAAGAGTGTTGGATGGTCGAGGAAATTTCGTTGTTTCTCTTCAGGTGGAGGGCGTATTTGTGTTGCTGCCTAGAATCGATGGGGCATCAGGCAGTGGTTTACATCGCAGGCCGCTTGGGTATCTCGCGAGGTATGGGTCTTCGGCAGGGAGGTCGAGGCTTTCCGCGTCCTCGTCGACAAAAGACTCATCTCCACCGTCTTCCTCGAAGAACAAGGAAATACGCCTGGGCGTCGGGTCGAGGACGTGCATTGTATTGGCCACGCAGCCTTTCTTGACTAGTTCGAAGAAACAGGGGAAATATTCCTGTCGAAACCCATCTTGGAATTCCCGAATCCATTTTTGGGAAACGTTTTCCCTACGGTTGAGCAAGACGACGTCGGAAAAGTGAATGCATCCTTGATACCAAGGGATTAGTTCTGGTTTTGCTTCAGCCAAACCACAGTGAACCAAAGTTAAAATTCGTCCCAAGGTCAAATCGCGCAAATCCAGAAAACTTTTCGTTGCCTCGATTTGATCGGCGGGGTCCACGCTGGAGTCAGCGAGCAAGAAAACAGTTTCCACTTCGGGTGGTAAATCTTCGTTCAGGGAGATGGAACGATCTTTCCATTGCCATGGGAATGTTTTGGTGATTCCGACTAATTCGGAATCGAGCGGGTGGGGCCCTTCCGCTTCGGGCAACAAAACGGTTGCCGAGGATTCGGACGTGAAGTCCATTAGTATTTCGCGGCGTCCCGAATCAGGGAGCCCGAAAAGGAGGTAGAGCAGTTTTTTCAATTTAATCGAAGTCGAAGGTGTCGCATTGGGCAGCTTGCCTCAACCAATGGTCGACCAATACCAAGGCCGTCATGGCTTCCACGATGGGAACCGCTCTTGGCAACACACATGGATCGTGGCGACCACGACCGATCAATTCGGTTTCCGCTCCATCACGGTCCACTGTTTTTTGCGGGCGTAAAATGGTGGCAGTGGGCTTGAAGGCTACTCGGAACAACAGTTCTTCGCCATTGGAAATGCCTCCTTGCACGCCACCCGAACGATTGGTCGTCGTTCGAATGGAACCTTCGATGCTCTCGAAGGGATCATTGTGCTCCGAACCTTTCATATAGGTTCCTTTGAACCCACTCCCGATTTCGAAGCCCTTGGTGGCGGGTAGCGATAGCATGGCTTTTGCAAGATCGGCTTCCAGCCTGTCAAAAACGGGACAACCCAGTCCGCTTGGCAATCCGGCGACTCTGCATTCAATTATCCCACCCAAGGAATCGCCTTCCTTGCGAGTGGCCATGATCAGATCGATCATCTTGTTTGCAGTTTCTTCATGAGGACAGCGGATAGGGTTGGCTTCCACTTGTTCGAGCGAAGGCAATTCATCGAGATCGGGCATTTCCAGGTCGGCCACCCTTTGGACGTAGGCACGGGCTTGGACTTGTTGCAGTGATAGAATTTTGTTGGCTATGGCTCCTGCGGCTACGCGACCTATTGTTTCTCGAGCGGAAGACCTGCCTCCTCCTTCATGGTTTCTAATCCCGAATTTCTCTTGGTAAGTGAAGTCGGCGTGGGAGGGACGATATTTCGTTTCCATCTCCTCGTAATCCCTCGGTCGAGCGTCCTTGTTGCGTACCAACATGCCGATTGGAGTCCCCAGCGTTCGACCCTCTTGCGTTCCCGATAGGATTTCAACGCGATCCTCTTCCTTTCTTCCTGTGGTGATTTTACTTTGACCTGGACGCCTACGATCGAGCTCGTCTTGTATTTCCTCTTCCGAAATCGGCAGATTGGGTGGGCATCCATCTACGGTCACGCCAATACCGCCACCGTGGCTTTCCCCCCAAGTGGATATCCGAAACATGGTTCCGAAACTGTTTCCCATGCGAAACAGCCAAATGAAAAGCATCACCAATGGCAACGAGGAAAAGATTCTCATCTGCCCGACGAGTAGGGCCGCGATGCGAAAAAGATTGCGACCTATCCATGGATTCGTAGGATACGCAACAAAGGTCGGGTCCTATGCGACGACGAAGTGGTGAACCCCGCCAGGCCCGGAAGGGAGCAACGGTAACCAATCTTTGCGTGCGCCGTAGGGTGCCTGGCCTTTTTTTTTGCCATTTTGCCATTCATCGCTGAATAGTTTGTCGCTTTCGCTTGCGTGTGCGTCGTCATCAGTCAATTTCTAGGAACATATTCATGGCGGAATCAGGATACCAAGTCATTGCCCGCAGGTGGCGACCCAAGCAGTTCGACCAACTGGTAGGTCAAGATCACGTTACCCGAGCTTTGGGCAATGCCATTGAAATGGGTCGAATTGGCCACGCTTATCTCTTTGTTGGACCACGTGGTACTGGAAAGACGACTTCCGCTCGTTTGTTCGCCAAGTCCCTGAACTGGGAGAATGGACCTTCCTTGCTAACGGAAGAAGATTCCGAAATTGGACAAGCGATCATGGAAGGACGCTGTCTCGACGTCATCGAGATTGACGCTGCATCCAACAATGGCGTGGAACAAGTTCGCGAGCTTCGTGACGAATGCCAGTACGCTCCCGCCCAATGCCGATTCAAGATCTATGTCATCGACGAGGTTCACATGCTTAGCCAAGCGGCATTCAATGCATTGCTTAAAACTCTGGAGGAACCACCCCCCCACGTTAAATTTATTTTTGCGACCACGGAGTCGCGCAAGGTTCTTCCTACGATTACTTCTCGGTGCCAGCGTTTCGAGTTTCGCCCCATTTCCTCGAAGCAAATCGCCGCCAAGCTATATGACATCTGCAAAAGCGAGGGTATTGAGGCGGAACCCGAGGCGCTGGATTCCATCGCTCGCCTGGCTGCCGGAGGTATGCGAGACGCGCAGTCCAGTTTGGACCAGATGATATCCTTTTGTGGTAAAAAAGTACTTCAATCCGACGTTTTGGAGGTCTACGGCCTCGCTTCTCCCGAGCAAGTGTCTGCCCTTGGCATGGGTGTTGCCACTGCGGATTATTCGAACTTGTTGAACGTGAGCTCTGAATTGAGCCAAGCAGGACTTGATTTACATCGCGCGTTGATCGACCTTCAGGAGCTTGCCCGCGAGAGTTTGGTTGCAACCATTCGGGGTGGAGAAGGCGATGGCTTGGGAGTTCCTTTGACCGTGGAAGCCCAAGCGCGAATTTTAGATGCTCTTCGAGCTGGTGAAGAACGCGTTCAGAAAGGCTTGTCCGAGAAGGTGAATTTCGAAACCACTCTCTTCAAGGCCGCGGAGGCGGGTCGTAGCCGAGCCATTGATGGCTTGATTCGTGAAATAGGATCTCTTGCCAAGGCGGCTGGCGCTGATGCGCCCGTAGTGAAAGAACCAGTCGTCCCTCCGTCCACTGCCCCACGGGAAGAAGAGGTCCTCGCAATTGAGCCTTCGGAGAGTGAGCCCTCGCCCGAATCCGACGACGACGTGGATCCAGTGGATGAGGCAATTCAGGATGATCCTGCTCAAGAAACAGCGCCTTCTGCAACGGAGCCCGAAAACGAATCAGATGAGATTGTGGAATCATCGGTTGGCGAAGAAGCCGCTGAATTGCAAAGAAAAGTGGACGAGTTGCCAGCTTCAACTCGTGAAATGCTGCAGGATGATTACCAAGCGACTTTTCTCGGAGTCGAAAAGATCGACGAAGACAAGTTGGTCTGAGTCAATTTTGTTCATACAGGACTAGGTATCGTTCCTCGAGGTATCTCAAGAGAGGAGCGTGCCCAAGAGGCTTGCCGGTTGCATGCTCGGTGAGCTCTAGAAGGTTCATCCTACTCCCGTGGCGATGGATTTTCTCGTCGAGCCAAGCTAGGAACCGCTCGTTTTCGCCTGCTTCAATCAACGATTCGAGCTCAGGGATATCTTCTTTCGCGGTTTCCCAAAGTTGGGCGGCAAGCAGGTTGCCGATGCAATAACTCGGGAAGTAGCCGAAGGAGCCACTTGACCAATGAACGTCTTGCAAGACGCCTTCGGCGTCGTTTTTAGGCTGTAGGTTTAGAAGGCGTTCGGCTTTTTCACTCCAGGCATCGGGAAGTTCACTGACTTCCAGTTCACCCGAGAATAGTGCTTGTTCCAGCTCGAAGCGCAAGATGACGTGCAGGTTGTAGGTTACTTCATCAGCATCCACTCGAATTGGGTTTGGAGTGACCAAGTTGATTGTCTTGAACAGATCTTCGGAAGAAATATCGGACAAAGCCTCGGGGAAAAGTTCACGAAAACGAGGTTCCCAGAGATTCCAGAATTGTCGTGAGCGACCTACTTGGTTCTCCCATATTCGGCTTTGGGATTCATGTACCGCCATGCCGGCGGCTTCACCCAGTGGAGTGCCAATCCACTTTGCAGGCAAACCTTGTTCGTAGAGTCCGTGGCCCGCTTCGTGAATGGAAGAAAAGAGAGAGTCGAGGGGGTTGTCGGCGTCATAACGCGTGGTGAGACGAGTATCGTTTCCATTACCTGAACAGAAAGGGTGAATCGCTACGTCCATGCGCCCTCTGGAAAAGTCAAAGCCTAGGCTTTCCACCACTTCACGCAGGAAGACTTCTTGCTGAGTCACCGGGAAATTCTTCAGTGCGGGCAATTTGCACGTTCCGGCCAAACCAAGGATTCGTTGTGATAATGGGACCAATTCGACTTGCAGGGCATCAAAGAGCTTGGCCACGGACAAGGTTTCCATTCCCGGATCATGCAAGTCCAAGTGATAGTCGTACGGATTGTCGGCATAACCGGCAAAGGCGGCTTCTTCCCTAGCAAGTTGCAAGGTTACTTCGAGAATTGGGGCGTAGCTGGCGAAATCATCGTTTTGTCGAGCCTTTCGCCATGCGTGATATGCCCTGCTTTGGTGGGCTGCTTTGCGGGCGACGAATTCCGATGGAATCTTTATTGCTCTATCCAGTTTTCGCCGGACTTCCCGAAGGATCACCCCCCAGTCTTCGTTTGAATCTATTTCCATTTGTTCCAGTTCTCGTAATTTGTCTTGGAACTCCACGCTCGTGAACTCTCGATGGATCAGGGTAGCGAGAACCGCCCTTTGAGAGGCTCTTTGCTTGGAAGGCGAATTACCTGGAGGTAGGTTCACTTGTTGATCCCACCCTAGAAGGGATGATATTTGCCTAAGTGAGCTTATGCTTTGAAGCTCGCTCAGGAACGTTGCTTGTTTTTCGGTCATCGGTCAAAGCGATTGGATACCCAAATCCATTCAAGATTCTCTTTGCGTACCCATCCTTTCCTGTCATCGGCAAGCGAATGAGCAAAGTAACATTCTTGCGTGGTCGCTTGGGTGGCTGGAGAAGAAGCTTTTTGTTCGCCTATCCGTCTTTTCTTGAAGGCTCCTTTGTCATCCAAATCGATGCGGATGATTGATCCGGGTCGGATTGTGAACAATACCTTACCTGACAGGTTCAAGAATTCGACGCTCTCCTTTCCTTGTTCGTTTGCAGGAGCAACGATAACTGCTTCGCGTTCCAATAGCTTGAGATTTTGATGTGATTTGCAAGATGCGACTACTCCACCCACCAACAAAGCAAACCAGCTTGCCGCAAGGCTTCCCTTGGTCAGCGTGGAGAGTTTGCTTCGAATAAGGTATACCAAGCTGAACAATCCCAGCCAAAAGAACGCAGCGCTGGCCCAAGTCCAAATATCCGCATGCTGGTAACTGAAACCGGATTCTATATCCGGAGTATCCAGTTGGGCGTCCTTTCGTACGGATTGAAGGCTTGCTTCGATTGCTTCGCGGTCTTCACTCGATGCCTTCATTATCAAGGCTCTTCGATAATTCAGGACTGCTTTGTCGTAGCGGGTTATCTGATGATAGAGATTACCCAAGTTTCCATACAGGTTTACTGAATGAGAGAACTGGGCGATCTCTTCGAATCGTTCAATAGCCATCTTCAGGTTACCTTCTTGAAAGGCGTTGATTCCTTCCTCGAACAAACCATCCGCTTCCTTCCTTTCCCTGGCTTCCATCACCAAGGATAATGCCAAAAGAATGGCTCCCAAAATCCATGTCGAGCGCTTCATGCCAAGGAACGAATCTTTTTCAGCAGTTTGTCCATTCGACTAAGCCATTCGCGCAGCGAGAGCTCCTCATCGCATTTGCCGGAAAATTCCAAAGTGTCGGCGATGGCTAGCGCCTCCTGAGCCTCTTGGCAGTCCGCAGGCGACAGCTCCTTGCCTTTGAGAACGCCAAGGATTTCATCACTGGTCAATGTTTCCGGGTTGGCGTGACCAACAATCGAACCAACCTGTAATTGTATGACTTGACGAGCGGCTTGGAAAAATCCAGGGGCGTCCTTGTCGCGAGCTGCTTGCTTCAATTGCCTTTTCGTTTTGGCTAATCGATTGCTCTTGTTTCCCCGCGTTTTCTGATTCTTGAACCAAAGACATCCTAGCATCGAAACGAAGCCACCTAGGGGGATCAGTTGATAATACCAAAATGCGGGGGGAGCGGAAGACATGGAGGGGATTAGAGCAAGATGCCAATTACCCGAATTCGGTTTGACTTCATACTGCTTTTCATTGTTTGACGTCGCCGCGTTTTCTGAGTTCGCTTGAGAGCCCAGCTGCGTTCCGTTAGCTGCAGTTTGTTCCGATAAAACCTTTAATTTCCGCACAGGTATTGACTTGTCGAAGTATCGACCCGCCACGGGATCGAAATAAGTGAAAGGTGTGGCTGGTACTTCAACCAAGCCAGGCTCTTTGGGATAGAGGATGTATTCAAACCTCTTGGTTCCATCTTGCTTCAAGTTTTCATCTCCCTCGAACGTGGAATTCTTCCAAGTTATCCGGAGTTGATCGCTTGAATTCAAACTAGGGGCCCTGATGGCCTCGAAATTGCCTGTGCCGGTTATTTCTAGGAACAGGTCCACGCGATTTCCCATCGATACGCTCTGTGGCTTTAGCTTGGCTTCCGTTTCGAATGATCCGATTGCTCCTTCAAAGGAAGCGGGCTGACCTTCCATGGGAAGTGCCTTTACCTCCATGGCAATCTTTTCGGAGAAGGCTTGTATGGCATGTTCTCGACCGAGTCCCAATAAAGGATCAAGCAGAAAGGGATCGGTGTTGGGGTTCCGGTTTCTTAGGCGAACGGACACGACTATGGCGTACTGGATCTCTTGCATGCCTTGTTTCAACGAGGTGATCGTAATGGGCCAAGAGTACTTGGTGTATTGTTTACCGTTTCGAGTTACGGTTCTTTGAACCTGATTCTTGGATTCTCCGTCTATCCTGCTTTGCGAAAAAGTTCCGGTTGTCATGTGTGGATATTTCAGCACGCGAACGGCTGGTAGGTGATTCTGGATGTATAAATCGATCTTTCCCGGCATGGTTTCACCTTCGTAGAGAAAGGATCGGTCGAAAGAAGTTTCTAGAAAAAGCGCCTGCCGGAAGTTTTCTTCTTGCTGACGCTTCAGCTTGGCTCGGCGCAAGTCTTCTTGCGAGGGGGGCAGGACCTGAAGGGAACTGGTTGGTATTACCTGATCCTTTCCTTGAGCTTTTATGCTGAAGGCAGGCATTGGGAAGGTTCCCTGACGCGTGGGTCTGACACGGTAGCTCAAGGAGATGCTTATGGAGGAAACCCCATTGATGCTTCGAAAGGCTTGGGACACGTTGGGCGCTTCGGAAAAGGTCAATCCCGGTACTTTAGGAAGGACTGGTTGAGCAATTTGTTGCGTTCCTGAAACCGTGATTACGTAGCTTGATTCGCGGTGTGTAGTTATCACTGGAGGATCGAAGACTGCCTGTGCGCGGATCGCATTTCCTTGACCGTTCAACGGCATAAACGCAACCAGCCAAAATAAAAGGACAATGGCGACTTGCTCGGCGAATCCAAACTTCATGGTCTCGGCGCCCCTCCTTCCGTTCCATTTGGATCATGCTCCACTTTTATGGGCAGTGGCTTGCTCTTTGACTCGGATGCTTCCAGCAGGCTCTTGTAGAGAGCGTTGTTGCTTCTCTCCACAACTTCTTGCTCTTGATTTTCTTCCTGTGACTGGCTTTCGTCCGAGTCCTCGTTTTGATCTTCGTTCTGGTTTTCCTGCTGATTTGGATCGTACACCCCAAAACGAAGGCCTTTGATGGTTTGTTCAAAATTACCCAATCCCGAATGAGAAGGGTCCTCTCCCTTTGGGAAGGTAATTTTTGATTGTGGACTCTTGAGTTGAACGCGCAGTTGATAGGGGCCAGGCGGGATTGCTTGGGAAAAGGAGCCGTCGGAGGATGTTTGAAAAGAGAATTCATCGTCGGTCGGTTCGTTATCGCCGTTTTTGTCCAGAAATAGATTCACCCCTTCGAGACCTGTTTCGTTGTCGTCTCGTTCGCCGTTTTCGTTGGTATCGTTCCAGAGGTAGCCTTCGAGGACAGGGAGTCTCCTGTAGGGAAAGGAGATTTCCTTTCGACCCGCTTTTTCCAGGGTTGCAAGCCTCACGTTGGATGGCACCGGGTTTTCCTCCGAGAAGACAAATACAGGCAACAAGGGAATACTCTTGGAAGCGTTGTCTTCGGTCAGTAAGCAGCCTAATCGAATGGAGGTGGGATATGACTTTGAAATCCACTGTATTTGATAAAGGCCTCGTTTGTTTGTTCGAACGAAAGGTTCGTTGGACGCGTTGTGTTCTTCGTCGGCGTTTTTGTCCCAATATATGATTGCGGGAAGCCTAGGCTCCTTGCCTTTAGGTCGACCATCGCCATCGAAGTCTCTCCAGACTACCCCATGCAGCGTTGTGATCTTGGGCAGGACGCGAGCCTTCAGTTGCTCCTCCAGGTCCTTCAGGTTTTGCTTCGCTTTCTGATTGCCGTCGATGGCCACGGCATCCTCGTAGGCGTTTCTCGCTTGCTCCCAAGCTTGCTGAGCACTGCTTAAGTCCAGGTCGTCCAAGCCTGCTTTTGCCTTACTATAATACAAGTTTCCCAAGGCGTTGTAGATAGTTGATTGCAGAGTCGGTTCGTCCAAGGTTTCGTTCTGCGCCTTTTTCAGGAAGCTTTCCGCGACCGACAGGTTACCGGCTTCAAAGTGAGCCAGACCGGCGTTGATCAGTAGTCTTGGGTCAACGGGTTCCTCATTTTCCTCTTTGGTTGCGATTTCGGACTCATAGATTTCCGCCGCTTTCTCGTATTCCTCGGAATCGTATGCTTTCTCGGCTTCTCCGAGCATATTCTCCTCCGAGCATCCCATCATCGACCATGCACCCACTATGGCGATGACGGACGCTAAGGCTTGCAGCCTGCGCCGATTTCCGAGAAGAAGTTCCACGATCAATAATGCTATGGCCAAAGGGAGAATGAATTGAAACCTTTGGATTGGAATTTCCTCGTTCAGCAGGGCAGTGCGTTTTTCTTCTCCGATTTCTTGCAATTTCTCGAGAGTCGCTTGCAAACCTTCCCCCATTGGTCCGAATGCTTCGTATTCTCCTTCCGATTTCCTTGCGATTTCGCGTAGCCATGAATCGTCTAGTTTTGCCAACACATCTTCACCTCTGTCATTGGTGATGAAGTTCCTGGGTGGCTTGTCAACGGGGTCGAGAGGAATACGAACTCCCTCCTCCGAACCGATACCAACCGTGAAAATTCTAACGTCGTTTGATTCGCTCGCCTTTACTCCGCCTCTCTCGACGTCGTCCCCATCTGAAATCAAAACCAGAAAGCGATCCTTGTCATCGCTTTCGAAGGAACGATTGGCTAAGTCTATGGCCTTTGCCATATCCGTGCCTTCGGCTTTGATCGTCCCAGCTTCCATTTTGTCCAAGGTGCGGAGGAATGCCTGATGGTCCGAGGTCAGCGGGCAATGTAGAAAAGCATTACCTGCAAAGACGATCAGCCCCATCCTGTCACCGTCCATTTTATCCAGTTGGTTTTCGATTTCTCTTTTGACTCTCTCTAGGCGATTGGGGGATACGTCGCGAGCCAGCATACTTCTCGAGATGTCCAGTGCGATGATTATGTCGATTCCCTTGGTTGCTTTTTGCCTGGTTGTAGTCCCCGCTTGAGGTCCCGCGAGGGTGACGAACAAAAGGAAGATGGCAACTCCGAGCACTACCTGTCTCCAGAATGCCTTCTTATTGGAATGGTTGGCCGTCAGTCCGTCGATCAACTTGGTCGAGGCAAACTTTTCCAATCGCCTACGCTTTCGCTTTTCATGCCAGAAAAGAAAGCAGGTAGCGATAAGCGCGATTGGACCCCCAAGGTAGAGCCAATACGGATCAGCGAAAGAGATCATGGTATCCTTGAAAATACAGCCCGGAAAAAGCTGATTTCAACCAAAAGAATTGCCAGACCAGCGATCAGAGGCCAATGAAATAGTTCCTTGGTCAGGTCAAAGGAGAAGACTCCTTCAACGCGCTTGTAAGCCTCGAGTTCATCAATCTTTTCGTAGATGTCTCGCAGTGCTTTCTCGTTGCTCGCTTCATAGGATTGAGCACCAGTGGTTTCAGAGATTTCACGAAGAATTTCCTTGTCGACCGGAAATACGGCTCTCGTGATTACCGGGGAGCCATCCGGGAGCAGTTTCCTCTTTCGGGTTTGAGGGTCGAGGACGTAGCAAGGAGTTTCAGTCTTACGACCCACAGCAATGGTATAAATCTTTATACCATCTTCCTTTGCTCCCACTGCGTAGACGTCGTTGGGGTCGTGCCTGGGGGGCGGATCGTCCTTTCCATCCGTCAGCAAGATGATGATTCGGGTTTGGAAATTGTGTTCGCTGTAAGTAGCGTACGACTCTCCTATCCAGTTTCCTTTGTCTTCCTTGAAAAGCGTTTTTTCATCCACCGTAATTTCATCGTAGCCCCAGTCGTCCTTGCTCGTCGTGGATAACCTGAGCTTTCTCGGCTTTGAAACGGTTTGAAAAAGCTTCGTTTTTCTCTCTCCGGGGTTGGCTCCTGCAAAAAAGAGTTCATTTTTGGTCCAATGCTCCTTCTCGTGCGCCGCTTTTCTTACTAAAAACGAAACTGATACTGGTTCGTTGGTGCCCGCTTCCTCTTTCTGCGAGGTGTTTGCCGATAGATTGAATTCATGAGGAGCGACCTTTTGCTTCGGCAGGACTCTGTTGATGCTTTCTGCTAGAGCTCCACCAATGTTCGTACCCGTTTGTTCGGTTTGCCCAACCGAAAGAGTCTTCACTCTATTGGTAAGGTAGTCCTTGTTCCGTGTCAGGGGACTTATCAAATAAGGTTTGGAAGCAAACCCTACCAAACCAATGCGGTCGTCTTTGCGTTTGGCGATGAATTCCTCGATTACTTCCTTCACCACGTCGAGGCGGGTTACCAAGGGACCGGAAGGTTCGCTCATGTCCAAGGCAAGCATGGAGCCGGACAAGTCCACGGCTATGACGATGTCTATGCCACTCGCTTCTACCGGCGACTCTTCGTATTTCACCCACTGGGGCCGAGCGAGAGCGAGAATCAGGCATGATAAGGCAAGCATTCGGAGCGAGAATGGGACCCATCGCTTGAACCGTGTTTTGGGAGGTTGCGAATCCTTCAAGGTCGCCACTGATGAAAAAAGCAATGAGGCGACGTTCTTGCGCATGCGTATTTTCAAATAAACCAGCGTTGGTATGCAAAAAAGCAACCAGAGCCATGCCGGTTCATCCAACCGCAGGTGTTGCCAATCCTCGCCCAGTGGATTCACGTCGAAGTGGCTTTCGTTAACTTTTCCTCGTCCGACAACCGCTCTTCCTCGAGTCTTTGGTTGGTGTCCTTGACGAAATGCTGAGCCGACTCGAATAGCATGTGAAGGCCTTTGTCGTCTATTCCCTCACGGGAGTACTTGACCACGTCACCCCGAGCAATGAACTCTCTCAACAAGTCTTCGTAATGGCTGTGGATAAACTGGTGTTGCGATGCCTCGCGAAGAAACTCTTCTCCAGTTAGTTCCATGGCGGGGAGCTCAAATCGTCTTTGCACGTAGACTCGCAGAACTTCAGAAAGCCGAAAAGTGAAAGGTTTCGGTTCCATTGAGCGGTGCTTGCCTTCCAGAGACTGCAGGTGGCTCATTGCCTCTTCGTAAGGATCTGTCTCCTTCTCCTTCTCGTCTTGCATTCGTTTTTTGGCAAAACGCTTTCGAAGCCACCACGCCAGGATGCAACTCATGATGCCTGCGACGACAAGGGCTGCTACCCACCAGTTTTCCGAGAGCAGTTCCCAGAAGCTTTTTCGAATGGGTATTGGTTGGTCTCCTTGCCTGATCGAGTCGAGAAATCCCTCGTTTTCATTCCCGGCGTCCTCTGCTTGAACCGAGTATGACGCGATTTGCGTAAGAGCGAATGAGCTCAGGACACCAGTTTTCGGCAAGACCTTCATCTTCCTCGTCTGCGCTTTTCCCTGAGTTTGAAGAATTCCCGCAGACCCATGACGTAATCGGACGCAGTGGAAAACCTAAAGTGATCGATTCCTCGCCTCAGGAGTCGCTGCTTGAATTTGTCGATTCGGTTTTCGTTGTGTTCGGCGAAGCGAAGTCGAAAAGCATCGTCATTCGTATTCAGTTCCAAGGTTTCCCCGGTTTCCGCGTCTTCCAGAAGTATGAGGCCAACGGCAGGTAAATCCGTTTCCCTCGGATCACTTACGTGGGCGCATATCAAGTCATGGCGCCTACGGGTGGTGGATAGTTCCTTGAAGAGTGTGTCTTCCCTCGATTCGGCCGTGTTTTCTTCTTCTGGAGTCATGAAATCGGATAGTAGGAATACCACGGATCTTCGCTTCATGACTCGATTGAGAAAGCGGAGGCTGGCCTTGAGGTTGGTTCCTTTTCCTTTGGTTTTGTGAAACAGGATTTCACGGAGTACACGCAGTACGTGTTTCTGTCCTTTTGCCGGTGGCAGGTAATGATCCACTTGATCCGTGAACAGTATCAATCCTACTTTGTCGTTGTTGCGATCGGCGGAAAAGGCCAGCAAAGCAGCGAGTTCGGCCAAGCGTTCTCTTTTGCTTTGTTCAACGGAACCGAAGATGCCGCTGGCGCTCAAGTCCACTGCCAAGACAATCGTCAATTCCCTTTCTTCCCGGTATTGCTTGACGAACGGGACGTTCATCTTGGCCGTAACGTTCCAGTCAATCGAACGAACGTCGTCGCCGGCTTGGTATTCGCGAACTTCCTCGAAGTCGATGCCTTGCCCCTTGAATGCGCTGTGGTAGGAACCTGCCAAGGCTTCCGACACCAAGCGATTGGATCGAATCTCGATCTGCCTTACCTTACGGAGGATTTCCTTGGCGAATTCAGGGTTTGGTTCGTCGTCCATGTCTCCAAGTCAGCATCCATTCACGACAAGCAGCATTGCCGCTTTGTGAGGTGAAACGTCAGGGAACGGGTACGGTTTCCAGAATACGTTGCACCAGTTCGTCGCTCGACACGTTTTCCGCTTCCGCTTCGTAACTTACTATCACTCGATGGCGAAGAACGTCCGGCCCGATGTTTTTAACGTCTTGAGGAGTTACGAAACTGCGTCCTTCCACGAAGGCGAGCGCCTTGGTGGCGAGGGCTAGGCTGATAGTGGCTCGTGGAGAGGCTCCGAATTGAACGAATGCTTCCAGTTCGGCTGCTCCATAGCGAGAAGGGTTGCGGGTGGCCAGCACGACGTCCACGACGTATCCCTTCAATTTGTCGTCCATGTAAATTTGATCAACCAGTTCGCGAGCCTTGAAAACGGATTCCGGGTCGATGACCGCGTTCACTTCGTGTTCTACTTTGGTGCTGGCGTTGTTTTCGAGTATCTGGAGCTCCTCATTGCGATTCGGGTAATCGATCTTCAGCTTGAGCATGAAGCGGTCGGTTTGAGCTTCGGGCAGAGGGTAGGTGCCTTCTTGGTCGATGGGGTTCTCCGTTGCCAACACCAGAAAAGGGTTGGGAAGGGGATAGGTGACGTCACCTATGGTCACTTGTCTCTCCTGCATGCC
Organism: Opitutia bacterium; assembly: GCA_002721705.1. Classification (GTDB taxonomy): domain Bacteria; phylum Verrucomicrobiota; class Verrucomicrobiia; order Opitutales; family Seribacteraceae; genus UBA2993. Next base: position 1,524 of record PBLJ01000046.1, on the reverse strand, counting down.
TTCAAGCAAGGCGCTTTGCACCTTGGCGGGAGCGCGATTGATTTCATCCGCCAACAGCAGGTTGGTGAAGATGGGGCCTTTCTTGGTGGAAAACTTCGACTCGCTTGGGCTGTAGATCAAAGTGCCCACGACGTCTGCGGGCAGCAAGTCGGGTGTGAACTGGATGCGCCGGAAGTCGGCTCTCATGCATTGGGCAAGCGTCTTGACCGCTAGTGTCTTGGCCAATCCAGGTACACCTTCCAGCAGAACGTGACCGTTGGCAAGCAAGCCCACAATCAGCCGATCCACCAAATATTTTTGGCCAACTATGACGCGACCGATCTCCCGACGGAGAAGTTCGATCCAACTAGCTTCGGCACGTACTTTCTCCTGTTGTTCTGGACTTGGTGGCAAGTCCGTCGATTGGGTATCCGATTGCATGACGGTTTTAAGGTATAATCAAACTACATAGCGTAGCTAAACCCTGCATTTGTCCAAGTGAAAAAGATCTACTCCCAGCAAAGAATCCGCCGTGGTTCTTTTCCTCTTGCCGAACCCCTTTCGAAAAAGGTTCAATAGGAGTCGCATAATTCCGATTGCCCAAGATATGCCTAACCGTGTTCAAGCTTAGCAAAGAAGCCCGTATTACTTTTCTGGGACTCCTAGTCGTCCCATTGGTCTGGATTGTCTTGAATTCGACTGGCGTGTTGGATGGCTGGAAAACCGCAAGCGTGGACGCTCGGATGACTTGGGATTGGAAACCTTTGGTCAACTTGGGCTTGCTTCGAGGTGAAGTAGATCATCGCGACGTGGCATGGGCGGATGACGAGGTGCGAGTCGAAGACAACAAAACCGTGCCTCGCGTTCCAAAGGTCATGTACGTGAACATGGATTACAAAACTCTTAAGTACGAATGGGAGGATTGGAAGACTGGCGAGGAAGATTATATGGGCGAAAGGCCATGGGATCGCGCGTTTTTCGGAGAAGTTGCCCGGATTCTCATTGAGCGAGGTAATGCTCGCGTGGTTGCCTTCGACTTTTATTTTTCGTCAAAGAGCGCATCCAAACTGGTCCCTTTTGAAAGCATTCACCAAAGCGATTCAGCTCTCGGTAACACCGTTGCCAAACATTCCGACAGGATCGTACTCGGGGCCTCTTTTTCTGGGACGGAAACATCCGTGATGAAAAAAGCCGGCTTTAGCGCAATGCCTCCCTTTTTTCATTCAGGATATATCAATTCAGGCAATGACTACCGCTATCCGGAGGCCCCTACTTATCCAATCCAATCTTATTCCTATTCTCAGGATGCCGAACAATACTTAGGTAGATTGGGGACAGTAGACGTTCCTGCAAGTAAAGTCGATCCCGTACGGCGCAGGGTGCCCGTTTGGTTTCCTGGCGGAGGTTCAGCTCAAGCCTATAACGTTCTGGGCGGCAAAAGAGAAAAGCTCAATCTGGACTTAATTCAAGCACATGACTCTGAAATTAAACAACTGCAGGCAGATCTTACCGACGTTCGACTCAAGCTAGGGAGGAAAGAAGCCG
>PBLJ01000045.1 GCA_002721705.1 Opitutia bacterium | reverse complement strand
GCGCCAGTCCAGTCCGTGGTGGCGGTAAGCCGCCTCGACCATGGCCTGGGTGGGGTTTTCGGAGATCGGCTGCCCGAAGGCTGCAGTTAGTTCCTGCTTGAAGTTGAGAGGCTCGCTCATTTGCGGGGAGGGTTTCTTGTGATATTGCGAAGCGACAAGCCAACGGGAAAGCGCCGAAATGAAAAGACAAAACTTTGCCAACCACTCACAATCCGTTTATTTTTTTTCATTTCAGGCGAGGCTTCTGCCTTGAGTTTTCAGGAGGTGTTTTTCTATCTTTAACACACGCGCATGCGAACCAAGCAACGAGTATCCACCATGCTTTGGCTGGGAATGTCTTTCCTTGCCGGGTTCCTCGTCAGCGAGGGAGCCGAGGAGCGGAAGGTCATGATGGCCAAACCGACGCCCGACCAAGTCACTTTCTTCGAGTCCAAGGTGCGTCCCGTGCTGGCCGCGAACTGTTTTCGCTGCCATGGTGAGGAACCGAGCAAGGAGCCGAAGGCAGGGCTCGTGTTGACCACGCTGAAAGGCATGTTGCAAGGGGGAGAGTCGGGTCCTGCCCTGATACCGGGTAATTTGGACAAGAGCCGAATTATCGAAGCCATTCGCTACCGCAACGAGAACATGTCGATGCCCCCGAAAAAGCCCCTCAAGTCGGCCGAGGTGAAAGTGATCGAGGAATGGGTCTCGATGGGCGCTCCCTGGCCTGGGTTCGAGGGAGAGATCGTGTTGCAGGCCGTAGAGGACGGCGAACCCTACGACTGGGCAAAATTCCGCAAGGAGCATTGGTCCTTTCAGCCCGTGGTGAAGAAGGAACTGCCTGCGGTCAAGCAGGCCGACTGGCCCCGTGACGACCTGGATCGCTTCGTGCTTGCTCGTCTGGAAACCGCCGGTTTGAAGCCGAATGGGCCCGCCGACAAGCGTGTCTTGATTCGACGAGCGACCCTCGACTTGACCGGGTTGCCCCCCACTTCCGCGGAGGTGAAAGCCTTCCTCGCCGACACTTCGAAGGACGCGTTCGCCAAGGTGGTCGACCGCTTGCTGGACTCCGAGCGCTACGGTGAGCGCTGGGCCCGCCATTGGCTAGACGTCGCGCGCTACAGCGACGGACTCGGCGGATTCGGGGACGGGCAAGACCTACCCAATGCCTGGCGCTACCGTGACTGGGTGGTGAAGGCTCTCAACGCTGATCTTCCTTACGATGATTTCATTCGTCGCCAAATTGCAGGCGATCTCATTCAGCCCGAACCCGATGCCCTGGGAACCGGGTTCTTCGCGGTGGGGCCGACCTACAAGGGAGACGGCGGCGATCCCGAGGCCACCAACGTTGCCAAGGCGGAGACCTTGAGCGATCGCGTCGATACCTTTTCCCGCGCTTTCCTCGGCTTGACCGCTGCCTGCGCCCGTTGCCACGACCACAAGTTCGATCCCATCACCACCAAGGACTACTACGCCATAGCCGGTATCTTCAACAATACCCGCAACGTCGACAAGGCAGTGGCTCCCAAGGAGGAGGTCGACGCCTATAATACAGGTCAGGCGGCGATCCGGAAAAAACAGGATGAAATCAAGCATTGGTCGGAGGACCTTCGGGAAGACGGTTCGCGCGCCCTCATGCGGCAAGCGGACAAATACCTCGTCGAGCTTTACCGCTACCACGAGCAGCGAACCATTCTCACCGGTATCGCCGACCGCAACGCCTACGCCAAGGAAAAAGGGCTTGAACCCAAACGCCTCGAGGCATGGGAGCGTTCCCTCAAGGATTTGCGCAACCGCGGAAAATTTCCCCTTCTCGACGTCTGGTTCGAGAAGAACGCCATGAAGGAAGGCACCGAGGCGACCGAGGAGGAAATCATCGCCTCGGCCAAGAAGTTCATGGAGCGCCTCGAGCCTATCCTCAAGTCTCTCGAGGAAAAAGACGTCGAGTGGCGGGCCAAAATGGCCTCTACCGGTAAAAGGCAGGGTAGGCCGCGGGCTCCCGGCGAGGACGGCGTATTCATCAAGCATTTGCGCGACGGTCCTTGCAGGGTGGGCAACGTCAACGAGTTGGGGGAAGCCGAAAAGGAAAAGCAAAAGACCTTGAACGAGGAATTGGCCAAGATGAAAAAAGAGGCCCCTCCCAAGCCTGCCACCGCCCACGTTTTAGCCGATGGAGGGAGTGGCAACATGCACGTCGCCCTGCGCGGCGACTTGGCCAAGAGAGGGGAGGTCGCGGAGCGCAAGTTTCTCCGCGTACTGGCGGGCGACGCCGCCGTCCCCTACAACAAAGGGAGCGGGCGCCTGGAGCTGGCGGAATCGGTCGTGGATCCAGCCAACCCCCTCACTTCGCGCGTCATGGTGAACCGCGTCTGGCAATGGCATTTCGGCCAGGCTTTGGTTCGCACCCCGAGCAACTTCGGCACCCTTGGCGAAACGCCGACTCATCCCCACTTGCTCGACTGGCTGGCTCGCGACTTCATGGAGAACGGCTGGTCGCTCAAGCGGCTGCATCGCAAAATCATGCTTTCCGCCACTTGGCAAATGAGCAGCGAACACGCGGAGTCGAAGTTCGCCAAGGACGGCGACAACCGTCTCCTCTGGCGCATGAACCCGCGCAAGCTGGACGTCGAATCCTGGCGTGACAGCTTGTTGGCCGCCAGCGGCGAATTGGACCTGACGCTCGGCGGAGCCCCGACCTCGAACATCATGGATTCACCGCGTAGAACGATCTATTCCAAGATCAGTCGCAGCGGGGACCGTTTTGCTTCCGACGCGTTCCTTCGCCTTTTCGATTTCCCCGCCCCGCAATCGACCAGCGCCCAGCGGGCCGTCAGCACGGTGCCGCAACAATACCTCTTCATGATGAACAGTCCCTTCATGATCAAGAGGGCGGCTGCCTTGGCCCAAGACCTGAGTGCCTTGGGGAGCGACGAGGAACGCATCCAGGCTGCCTACGAGCGGCTCTACGCTCGCCCTGTGGATTCACGCGAGATGGAAGTTGGCCTTGCCTTTTTGGGGACTGCGGAGGAATCTAAAGGCAAATGGCCGCAGTATGCACAGGTTCTCCTTAGCGCCCACGAATTCATGCAAATACAATAAGCTACGGACATGAAGTATCATCAGCACCAACGGGAATATCGCGAAGCCATGTTACGTCACGTCACCAGGCGGGACGCGTTGCGCAAGATGGGAGCGGGGATGGGCAGCATCGGCTTGGCCGGTATGCTCGGCATGGGTGACTTGGGTGCTGCTCCTGCCGCCTCGGCCAATCCGCTGGCCCCGAAAAAACCGCATTTTCCGGCCAAGGCGAAGCGCATAATCCAGCTCTTCATGCCCGGCGGGCCTTCGCAAGTGGACACTTTCGACTACAAGCCGATGCTGGCCAAGCACGCGGGAGAGCGCCCCTCGATCGTCGACCGCAAGACCCTGCGCAACACCAAGATGGGCCTGATGCCTTCCCCCTTCAGCTTCAAGCGCTACGGGGAGTGTGGCAAGATGGTCAGCGATATTTTTCCCCATACCGCCGAATGCGTGGACGACATTTGCTTCGTCCACTCCATGCATACCAACATCCCGGAGCACGCCGGCGGTATACTCATGACCAACCTCGGCGCCTTGCAGCCGAACCGTCCCAGCATGGGGTCTTGGCTCACCTACGGCTTGGGCGCTGACACGGACGAGTTGCCGGGGTTCGTCGCCATGTCGCCCGTAGCCCAGCCTCGAGGCAAACTGGCCAACTGGGGCAATTCCTTTCTGCCGGGAGCCTACGCCGGTTCCTACGTCAACATCCAGAAGATGAAGCCGGAGGCGGTGATCAGCGACTTGAAGAACGGCTCCTTGGGACAGGCGGATCAGCGGAAACAGGCCGACCTGTTGGCGAGCCTGAACAGCTTGCACTTGGAGCGGTTGCAACAGGATCAGCAACTGGAAGCAAGTATACAGGCCATGGAGATGGCCTTCCGGATGCAGTTTTCCGTGCCCGACGTTTTCGACCTGAACAAGGAGAGCCAAGCCACCCGCGACCTATACGGCAAGTCCGAGTTCGCCAAAGGCTGCCTGATCGCCCGCCGTCTGGTGGAACGCGGGGTGCGCGTGGTACAACTTTCCCACTCCATCAGTGGCTACGACATCGCGTGGGACACGGGGCACGGCAACATCGTGGACGGACACCGCGAGTTGGCGGTGGCCTGCGACCAAGGAATCGCCGCCTTGCTCAAGGATCTCAAGGGTCGAGGCATGCTGGAGGATACGCTTGTGCTCTGGGGCGGCGAGTTCGGCCGAGCGCCCACTTCCGAGGGGGCCAAGGGCCGCGACCACGACCACTACGGCTACACCGTGTGGATGGCGGGTGGCGGCGTGAAACCGGGTTTCAGCTACGGGGCGACCGACGAGTTTGGATGCTCGGCGGTGGAGAACCGCATGCACGTGCACGACCTCCATGCCACCATCCTGCACCTCATGGGCTTGGATCACGAGAAACTGACCTACCGCTACTCCGGTCGCGACTACCGCCTCACCGACGTCCATGGTCACGTCGTCCACGACCTCATCGCCTGAGTCACGTCCATTCGCTGCAAGTTGCGTTTTTTTCCTTCATTCTAGAGGCTTGCCCACTCCTGTATTTTCCTTTCTCTAGAATCCTTGTTTTCCCAAAACCCCACTTACTCATGAACCTTAAAAAGTTTTTTCTCACGTCGATTGCAATGGGCGCAGCCCTCCTCATGGCCGGTTGCGGCGGAAGCGGTGAGGGTGATGCCAAAAGCGGCAGTGGCGGCGGAAGCGGCGGAGGTGATGCCAGCGGCAGTGGCGGCGGCGATGTATCCGCAGGTCCTAGTGGTTCGAATGAGGTCAAGGGCGTGATCGCCTACACCCCGCAAACCCTTTCGAACCCGTTCTTCTCCGTGATAGGGGATCATCTTCGAGCTGAAGCCGAAAAGAACGGTTACGAGGTGTTGATGGTGGATCCGGACTATGACGTTAAAAAGCAATCCGAGCAGATGGATGACTTCATAGTAAAGGATGTCACTGCCATTGTGCTGGTTCCCTGCGACCGAATTGCGGTGGGCCCAGCTGTGAAGCAAGCCAACGATGCAGGCATTCCTGTCTTCACGGTGGACTCGAAATGCGCAGCGGAGGGAGCGAAGATAGAAGGACATGTCGGAACCGACAATTTCCAAGGTGGCGAACTGGCCGGCCAAGCGATGATTGACGCTCTAGGCGATGCAGGGGGCAAGGTTTTGGTTCTCGATCTAAAGCGGGCTAACTCTTGTGTCCTGCGAGTGGATGGTTTCAAGAAAGTGATCAATGCTCACAACGAAGGACGAACATCGGGCATCATCGATATTGTGGCGGAGCTTGATGGAAACGGGGACAATACCAAAGGATACCAGTCAACGGCTGACGCCTTGCAGGCTCATGAGGATTTAGATGCGATTTTCGCCATCAACGATCCGTCAGCTCTGGGAGCTTACGCTGCGGTGGAGGAAGCCAACCGCCAGGATCATATAAAGATCATTGCTTTCGATGGGATGCCGGAAGGCAAACAGGCAATCAAGAAAGGGCAGATTTTTGCTGAACCAATCCAGCATCCTGACAAGATGGGCAGACAGATCGTCCAGTTGATCATGAAGTACCAAGCAGGTGAGGATTTTACTCAGGAGACGCTGATTCCGGCTACGCTTTATACCAAAGCCGATGCAGATCAGGATCCTGACTTGAAGTAATCGTGGCGGAGGCCGAAAAGCCCCCGTTGCTCCGGATGCAGGGCATCCGCAAAGCGTTTCCCGGTGTGGTAGCCTTGGACGACGTCGATCTTGAACTCCATTCCGGGGAAGTGCTTGCCCTCCTAGGAGAAAACGGAGCTGGGAAAAGTACCCTGATCAAGGTCATTGGAGGCGCTCACCTACCGGAAGAGGGAACGATAGAGATCGATGGACAATCCGTTCGGATCGAAACCCCGCAGGATTCCTTGCAAGCGGGCATTGGAATCATTTACCAAGAGTTCAACCTCGTGCCCGAGCTGACGGCACGGGAAAATATTTTTCTCGGGCAGGAACCGTCGCGGGTAAGTTTCATTCCTCGTAAGGAGGAGCATCGCAAAGCGCTCGCGCTTTTCGCCCGCATAGGAGTCGAGATTGATCCCGGCAAGCTGTGCAGCGAATTATCGGTGGCTGAGCAGCAAGTCGTTGAGATTGCAAAGGCGCTTTCCCAGAATGCCCGCATCATCGTGATGGACGAGCCAACCGCTGCACTCACCCCAAGAGAAGTGGAAGGTTTACTTGAGGTTGTGAGGGAATTGAAGACACAAGGAATCGGGGTCATTTATATTAGCCACCGATTGGATGAGATTGATGCGATCGCCGATCGCATCACCGTTTTACGGGATGGTGGGCACGTAGGCACTCGCTCAATGGAAGACATTGATCGCGAACAGATGATCGCCTTGATGGTCGGCCGTAGCTTGGACAAGGAATTTCCCGCTCGCTCGAGTAGTCCTGGCAAAGTCAGGTTGGCGGTCCGTCAATTGACCCGAGGCAACAAGGTGCAAGGGGTCTCCTTCGATGTGCGGGCGGGTGAAATCGTTGGCCTGACCGGTTTGGTCGGAGCCGGTCGAACGGAGACTGCCCGCCTGATCTTCGGGGCTGACAGGATGGAGGCAGGTGTCATCGAGCTGGATGGCCAAGAATTGCGCGTTCGTTCCCCTCGTGATGCGATCCGCCATGGTTTTTGCCTCCTTACGGAGGATCGCAAGGGCCAAGGGCTCGTTTTGGGACAAACTGTTCAGGAAAACTTTGGTTTGCCCAACTTAGCCGAATTTTCCGGCATGGGTTTGCTCAGCGCCTCGCGGGAAAGCGAGGCTTTTGCTCAATACGTTGATAAGATAAAGATAAAGATCGTCAGCCATGCCCAAACCGCCGGTACGCTTTCGGGCGGGAATCAACAAAAAGTGGTTCTTGCCAAATGGCTGCAGCGAAACGCCGAGGTCATTATCTTCGACGAACCTACCCGGGGAATCGACGTCGGCGCGAAGTTTGAGATTTACCAGCTTATTCATCAGCTTGCGGAAGAAGGTAAGGCAGTTTTAATGATCAGCTCGGAGTTGCCTGAGATTCTCGGCATGAGCGATCGGATAATCGTCATGAACGAGGGGCGAGTAACTGGAGAAATCAAAGAACCTTCCGAGGCCACGCAGGAAGACGTTATGAAACTAGCCACCCAACGGGAGAAACTGGCTGTATGACGAAATTAGACTTTGGCAAACTTTTCGCCTCTTTAAAGGCATTGGATTATCGCAAACTGTTGTCGGATTATGGCAACGTCTTGGTTTTGCTCATTCTGTGCGTGGTCATGAGTTTTGCGACCGTGAAGGAGCAACCCGCCACCAGTCCGGCTGCAGCCGAGGAACTTGCTTCACTTGTCTTGAGTGAAAACGGAAAGGGAGCTCAGGTGATGGTTCTGGTTCGCGGAGGCAAAAAGGGTGCGGGGCCAAAGTTCGCCAAGAACCTGGAGCGATCCTTGGAGGAAGTCGGATTGAACGTTGTTGCCAACGTGCAAGGTTCACCCAGAGATTCGCGCATTGCCTTGCGCGATCACCCCAAGGACCAGCCCTTGGCGGCAGTCGTAACGGATCAACATATAGCGGTCTTTTGCGCCGAACAACTTCCCGGATTGGCCAAGGAAAACCCTGCTCTGGCTCAATCGAAGAGATATTCCCCGACAAAGCATACTTGGCCTGTCTTCCTAAAGATAGACAACTTGCGCAACGTACTGAAGCAGATTGCAGTAGTGGCGGTCATTGCGATTGGCATGACCTTGGTGATCATCACGGGCGGGATCGACCTTTCCGTGGGCAGCCTCATCGCCTTCAGCGCGGTAATTACGGCCCTGTCCATCGACCACCTTGGTGGAACCGATCCTACGACCTCCCATCTTTTGCTTGGGAGCTTGGCGGGTGTCGTCGCCTGTGCTCTTATCGGAATGGGTACGGGCGGCTTGGTCACGGTTTTCAAAATCCCCGCCTTCATCGTGACCCTTGGAGTTATGTTCATTGCCCGGGGCTTGGCATTTCTCTGCTTGGAAAAACCAAATGGTCTTCCAATCGGAAATGAGGAGGCATTCAAATGGTTGGGAAGTGGAGCCGATTTCGGGTTGCACAATTCGGTGGTTTTAATGCTGATCCTGTATGTGCTCGCTCATATAATGATGAGCCGTACGTCCATAGGTCGTTACGTTTATGCAGTGGGAGGGAATCCCGAGGCAGCCCGCCTTTCCGGAGTCCCGGTCAAGAGGGTGCTGGTCTTCGTTTACCTTCTTTGCGGATTACTTGCCGGACTGGGCGGCGTGATGACTGCTTCCCTTCAAATGTCGGGCGATCCGAAGGCCGGTAATTTGGTCGAATTGCAGGTGATTGCTGCGGTAGTGGTCGGTGGCACCAGTTTGGCCGGAGGAAAGGGGAAGATCTTCGGTACGCTGGTAGGTGCGTTGATTATCGGAGTGATCAAGAATGGGATGAATTTAGCTAGCATCGAAGGCAAAAAGCAGGACGTGATCTTTGGCACGGTCATCCTGATCGCCGTCTTGGTCGATCAATTGAAGGCGAGGCTGCGGTGATTGCCTCATTGTCTCACTCCATGGGGTAGCGGAGGCCCCACTGGGCCCGGATGGCGTCCATCGTCTCCATGATGGCGATGCTTTCGTCGAGGGACATGATATCGCTTTCCTTCTTTCCTGACCGCATGAGGCGCATGACCTCGGCTGCCTCGTAGTTGAAGCCATTGCCCTCGAAGGGTAGGGGAAAGCGTTCCGTGGACTCGTCGTTGCGGGTCAGGACCACGGCTTGCGGACGCCAGCAAGGGCGCTCGATTCGCAGCCTGCTCTCGGTGCCCGCGATGACTACTTCCTGGGCGGTCTGGGCCTGGAGGGAGGAATGCATCACGGAGAGGGCGCCACCGGGATGCTTGAAGAGGTAGGCGGCCTGTTCGTCCACCCCGGTTTCGCCTCGGTGCCAGGTGGTGACGATTTCCTCGGGTTTGCCGAAGAGCATGGAGGAAAGCGAAACGGGGTATATACCGATGTCGAGAAGTGATCCTCCGGCGAGGGCGGGGTTGAAAAGGCGTCCCTCGGGGTCCTTTTCCTTGGGCTTGAACCCGAAATCGGCCTGGAGGGAGCGCAGTTCACCGAGAGCGCCTTCCGCAATCAGCTCTCGGACCTTGACCATGCCGGGTGGGAAACGAGCCCACATGCCTTCCATTAGAAAAAGATCGCGCTCGCGAGCCACTCGGACCATTTCCCGAACTTGCTTGGCATTCACCGCAAAGGGTTTCTCGCAGAGGACCGCCTTGCCCGCGTTCAGGCAAAGCAAGGTGTTTTCCTGATGCAGGTTGTGCGGAGTGGCAACGTATACGACGTCGACTTCGGGATCGTTCGCCAAGGCCTCGTAGGAGGGGTGCCGGTTCGGCGCGTCGAAGAGATCGCCGAAGGCGTCGGCGGATTCTTGGCTGCGAGAACCCACGGCCACGAGCTCGGCGTCCGGAAGTACGGACAGTCCTTCGGCCAGCGCCTTCGCGATGCGCCCACTTCCCAGTATGCCCCAACGTATTTTTTCGGTCATGCCGACAAGGGATGAGCTATGAGGCTTGCGGGCAAGAAAATAACGATTTTCTACCCGTTCATTCCTTTGACGATCCTGTCGGCTTGACGAAAGCGAAGAGGTTCTCCTACAATATAACGGTAGACGTCGGCGTGCGTTGGCGCCTATTGTACACCTTAAAACAAAGGACAAGGAGCGAGCCTTTCATGAAGCGAACACTGATCTTACTTTTCACCTGCGCATTCGTTTGCGGCTGTTCCGATTCGGGTTTGAACGAGCCTGGCAAGTCGGGAATCCCCGCCAATGACCAAGTGTCCCAATCGATCCACGACGATGGCGGGTTCGATTTCGAGGCATTGAAGCATTTTCTGGACGGCAACTTCACGATCCGGGTGGTCAATGGCGCCTCGCAAGTTTACAAAGGTGGCGAGCCCGTCGATTACGACCGTTTGAAATCCGACATGCGGGTTGCGGTGGAAGACGGCATTGAATTGCCGGTTCCTCCCAAGTATCAGTTCATTGCGGCCCCCAATGAAAATTGGGTTTACCGTTGCAATCTCCAGACCGGGAAGATCGAGGTCTACAGCATGGCCTCGAACAAACTGCTTTTGCTTTCCGAAACTCGCAGTCCAAAGGATTGAGTGAATCGCTTGCATTCCTTCTCGATCCGTAGTACTATTTTTGCATTCAAGTTAATCATGAAAAAAGCACTTTTACGTTTATTTCTCCCCATTGGCTTAATGGCAGGTTTGACTAGTTGCACTTTCCTACAGGTGGACAAACCTCAGACAGGTTTCCTCAATCCCAATCGAATTTCCAACGTCGAGAAGGCTTGGATGGCCAGAAACGTTTACGACGTCGAAAGCAACGAGCTTCGTCCTTACTATCGCGGCATGCGCTGGGGAGCGGTACGCACTTTCAACAAGAAGGACACCACGCTGGCGTCCAAGGAATGGTGGGTCAGGAACAACAAGGTGGGTGATCTCAAGGATCCGCCGCGACGTAGCTTTGGTCCCGTTCCCGCCTTTCCCGTCTTGTCCTCTGATTCCGCCGTGGCCGGCGGTGGCCGGGGCAGAGACCCTTCCAAGCCCCCGGTTTACGTGCCTCCGGGAGCCTCTCCCGCTGCCGCCGGTACCTTGTTGGGCGGTCCCGGCGGTACTCCTGCCGCCGACGGTGACAACGTCGAGGTTTTCGGTGGAAGTGGCGGAGCGAGCATGCCTGTCTTTGCCACGGGTGAGGAAATTCCCGACCTTCCCACTCCTCCCGCCAATCCCGGCAATGCAGGTGGGCTCATCGACTCTCCCTTTGTCGATCCCGTTCCGGCACCTCCCGTCGATCCCGCTCCCGGAGGTGGAGATCCCTTTCCGGCACCTCCCGTCGATCCCGCTCCCGGAGGTGGAGATCCCTTTCCGGCTCCGCCAGCCCCTGGCGTGAATCCCGGAGGAGCCGCTCCCGATCCCGGCGTTGACAATCCTTTTGGCGCACCGCCGCCGGACGAAGGAAATAACCCCTTTGGCGCACCGCCTCCTCCTCCCGACGAAGGTAACCCTCCCCCAGCGAATCCTTTTTAAGGAGCTTCGTTTCCTCTAACTCAAAGGTCGAAACCCTAAGCGTAACGATAGGGTGGCGTAACCGCTAATTTCCTCTACGCTTGCCTCGGGCCTTACCGGTTCCCGCTGCACCTATTCCAGAGGTTCCAGTTCCGGCAAGTTCTCTTCCACTGGAAAGGGTTCGACTGGCGGCCAAACCTCCGGTTCGAGAATTGATTCGGTAGAGGTGCTCAAGGGTTCCAGTTCCGGCAAGTTCTCTTCCACTGGAACGGATTCGACTGGCGGCCAAACTTCGTGTTCGAGCATTGATTCGGTAGAGGGGGCCAAGGGTTTCTCGATGACTACTTCCTCGCTCGATGCATCAGGCGTGACGTTCTCGGTGATTGCCTCGGTTTTTGGCTTTTTCAAATTGGCTTTGCGTTTTGCCTTCTCGGGCACGCCAAGTTCCCGCAACCACACGCGGCTGATGGGAATGGGGACGTTTTCGCTGACGTATTCCTGGAGTTGAGTCCAACTCATTCGCGTGAAGCAACCGGCGCCCTTTGTTTTCCCACTGCCTTTCTTGCGCGGCTTTCCATCTTTGTTCAAGGTCACTTTGGCCATCGAGTCACTTTCAACCGAAGCCTTGGGTTTCGCAAGGCTGAATAACGTTTTTCATTGGCTTTGACCTATTGTTTGAGGTTGCCCGCGATGACTTGAAATGGCTTAATCTCGACATGAGTCAAGAACAGCCAGGACAGGGCAACCTACGCAAATTGGCGGTCGACAAGGAGCGCATGGAGCAAATCAACATGATGCGTCGTAGCGCCGTTGAAGCCGGGAAGTTCGACAACTCGGCCTCCACCAGCGCGCCGATGGCATTGTCCGCTTTGGTGGGGCTTGGCTTCGAATTCGCCTTTTACCTCTTGGTTTTGCCCTTCAAGGCGTTTGAAGCGACCCAGTTGATACCTGCGTACTTTTATGAAAGAGGCTGGGTGCCCTTCGTTCTTACTTACTTAGCCGGTTGGTCGTGCGCCATTCTCTTGTTCAAGTACCGCAAATTGAAAACGCAGCGGGCAGCCATGCTCTACAAGTTGCTGCCTGATGAAATTTCGAAGGATATTCGAGTCGAGGCGTTGCCTCGTTTCGAGGCTCACATCAAGCGTCTGGGTATAGAGCCGAGTCGCAATTTCCTGATTAACCGAATTCTCAGGGGGCTGGAGCATTTCGGAGTCAGGAAGAATCATACCGAGACCGCCGACATGCTCTCTTCCCAGTCCGAAATCGACGCCACCATGGTCGATTCGAGCTACACCACCGTCAAGGTGTTCATTTGGGCCATCCCGATCCTTGGTTTCATCGGCACGGTGCTTGGCATCAGTACCGCCGTGTCCAGTTTCGACTTGGAATCAGCCAAGGACGTGGAGGCGATACAGGCACAATTGGGAGCCGTCACCGGCGGGCTTAGCGAGGCCTTCGACACCACCTTGATTTCCTTGATATTCAGTCTTTGCGTGATGTTCCCGACCAGCTTGCTGCAGAAGGCGGAAGAGGACGTTCTCAACCAAGTCGACGATTACTGCAACGAATACTTGCTCAAGCGTTTGCGCGAGCCGGAAGAGGCTCATCCCGGCGTCGCGGCTGCTGCGGCTGCCGGCGATCCCTCCGCCATCTTGCAACGAATCGAGGAATTGCAGCAATACTTGCTTCAGGTTCAACATTCGCAAGCCGAGGTGGCTGGGCAAATGACCGATATCGCAAATCATTACGCCACCTGGTTGAGCGGAGCCGAGGAGACGGAAGGAGAAGGAGCGGCGGAGGCCTGATGAATCTCGCCAATCGTTTTTATCTGTAGCAGCGAACAAGCGCCTTAGCCATGGCGAAGAAAAAAAAGAAGAACGACCTCGAGGTCTCCTTGTTTCCGTTCTTGAGCATACTGGCCTGCGTATTGGGTATTCTTACCCTGATGATCACCGCGGTCGTCCTCTCGCAGGTCAATGAAGAATCGGTGCAGCAACAAGTCGAGGAGGCGCTGAGTGACGACGAGAACTACAAGGAAAAGCTGGAAGAGGCCAACCAAGAGCTCGCTCAATTGCGTCAGCTGGTGGAAGCCGCCCGCAAGGACGTACAAGCCCTGCAGAACAAACCTTTACCCAAGATCGACCTCAAGCAAAAGCAGAAATTGCAGAATGAGATTAAGCAAGCTGAGGAAAAAGCGAGCAAGGTGCCTAAATTGCGTCAGCAAATCACCCAACAAAAGAAAAAAAAGGAAGAAGATGCCAAGGAGCTGGCGGAGATTGAGGAAACCATGGGTAACGTGGAAGGCCAGCTGGAGGTGCGGAAGAATCCCGACAAGTTCGCGACTATGGTGGTCAAGCCCAGTGGCAGTGGATTGGGCGGAAGCGTGGAACCGACCTTCGTGGAATGCGACGCGCAAGGCATCAACGTCTTTGGGCCCGACGGCAAGAAGGCATTCTCCGTCAAGCGGACTGAGATTTCCAAGAACAAGCGCTGGTTGGACTTGGTCCAGCGATTGAGCAAGGACGCGCCGTTTCGCACTTGGTGGAGCAAGGTTGGCACGAAAATCGACGCCAAGTTCATCAAGCGGGAAGGAGGTACCGTTTTCTTGCACAAGAAGGCAGGTGGAGACCTGAAGGTTCCGGCGGCCCAGTTACAGCCGCGCTCGGTGGCGGTGGTTCGCCAAATCGAGTCGGCGAGGGCGGCCAAACGACCGGACCCGGTGGCTCGCTACGTTATTTTCCTGGTCAGGACCAAAGGCATTTCCGCTTGGTCAGCGGCCCGCCAAACCT
Source organism: Opitutia bacterium (assembly GCA_002721705.1). Taxonomy (GTDB): domain Bacteria; phylum Verrucomicrobiota; class Verrucomicrobiia; order Opitutales; family Seribacteraceae; genus UBA2993. The sequence continues at coordinate 33,761 of PBLJ01000045.1, read as the reverse complement.
GTCGCGACCGTTATTGTAAAAACGGAAAAATCCCTTTGGACGGCGAGGGTGAGATCGACCTCAGCATGTTCAAGCCCTGAGCCATCTTCATGAAAAAGAGAAAAAGACAGGATGGCATGAGTCTCGACTCCTTACTGGATACGATGACCACGGTGGTGGGCATCTTGATCATTCTCTTGATCGTGTTGCAGGTCGGGGCAAACCGGGCGGTACAGGAAATCGTGGAGAAGAAAAAAGACGATAATGCCACTGCCTTGGGAGAGGAGGCATTGGCCCCGATCCAAAAAGAGAAGGACACGCTGGAAGCCGAGAAAGCCGCCTTGATTCTTCGCAAGGATGAAGTGCAAAAGGAAAGAACGCTGAAAAACAAAGCGGCGGCGCAATTTGAAGCAACCATCGAGAAACTCGAAAAAGCGATCGCCGATGCGCGCCCAAAAGCGACCCAGACCACCGCCCTCGAGAAGGAACTGAAGGAGGCCCAAGCCAAGGCCCAGACGGTGGCCCGGCAATTAAAGAAAAAGGAAACCGAACTCAAGAGCATGCAGGCCCTGTTGGCGAAGACGGAAAAGCCGGCGGCTTCCGACCTGAGCAAGGACGTGAACCTGCCCGATCCTCGTGAACCGATCAAGGGAGCCAAGCCTTTCTACTTCCTTTGCCGAGGAGGGAAAATATACCCGGTGAATTACGATTCGCTAAAGGCCAAGGCATTGGCCGGCGTGAAGTCCTCCAAGCTGACCCCCAACAAGGAAGGGGAGTACGATGGCAACAAATTGGCGGCCTACCTGGAGAAAAATACCGTCGCGACGAAGCATTTTCGCCTGAAGGCAAAACCGACGACCGACAAATACATCCGGTTTTACGTCTACAAAAACGAAAACGCGGGCGAGGACGTGGAGTCCTTGAGCAAGCCGAATTCGGCCTTCAGCAAGACCCTGGCCGGGATCGATCCAAAGAAAAGATACCTCCTGTTTCATGTGTTTTCGGACAGTTTCGACGTTTATCTGACGGCCCGGGCGCTTGCGTCCAAGCACAACCTTCCCGCCGGTTGGGCGCCCACTGGGCGCAGCGGCGATTGGAACTCCTTCCACTGGGGGCACAAGCACATTGGCCGTTCCAAGGTGCCCCCGCCCCCGCCGCCCAAGCCGCCTCCTGCAGGCACCAAGCCGAAACCTTCGTTCCCCAACTCGGTCATCGATTGAGCGAGTCCTTCATGGCTCTGGTTTGACTTACCGTTACTTTTGGGCATTATCGCATTCCTAATGAATTCGAATCTGTCGCTTGGACTGGTTTGGTTGGCCACGGTCTTGGGAGCCTTCTTGGTTGGCAATGGCCTCCGTGACACGGAACCAAACGCCGAGAATTCCAGCAGTCCCAACGCCAAAGCCGGCTTGGATGAGCCGGATCGCGTCGTCCGTTCCGCCAGGTTCCGTGGTTCCGGGCGGAAAGTCGAAAACGAAGGTGCAGCTCCGACGGAATTCGCATCCAGCGTCGCAAGTTTGGATAGTGGCTTTGAAGTTGATCCAGTTGTGGAAGAGTCATCCTACTCGGGCAGGTCTTTGAACGAAACCTTGAGAGCCGCTTCCGATCCGCGGGAGCGCATGATCCTTTTCCTCCAGGCGCTGGACGGCATGAATGCCTCCAACGTGGAGGACGTGCTGGCTGCTTTCAAGGAGCACACGGAACCCAATCGGCGCTATAGCGAGTTGCGCATGTTGCTTAACGCTTGGGCCGAGTTCGACCCGCAAGGAGCCTTGGCTTGGGCGGACAAGCTCGGTGGCTGGGAAGAGCGGTCGGCGGTTGGCGCGGTGCTCGAGCGTTGGGCGGCCGACGACTTGGAATCCACCCTGGCTTGGGCTCGTGAGAAATACAAGGGCAACGACAATCCCTACGTCGTCGGCATAATCGGTGGACTTTCGCGAACCGACCCGGCTCGCGCATCCGAGCTAATGCTGGAAATGCCTTATGGAAGAAATCGCGGTCGAGCCGCGTCCACTTTGCTCGACGTCTATTGGGAGAAGGGAGAAACCCAGGCAACGGAATGGGTGACTACCATGGAGTCGGGCTCGGTGAAGGAGTTTCTCACCAGTCAAGTGGCCGAGAGAATAGCCCGAGAGGACGTGTCGCGCTCGGCTCAGTGGGTGGAATCGCTCGAAGTTGGCCGAGCCAAGAACCGAGCCGTTGGGATGGTGGCCTATCAGTGGGCCCGGAAGGAGGATCCCGCCTTGGCGGCGCAGTGGGTGGACGGGATTGATGAGGAGGAATCGAAGTTCGCAGGCATGGAGGGACTGGTCAAGGTCTGGGTGGATCGTGATGCCACGGCTACCGCGGAATGGCTCAATGAGTACGAACCTTCTGCCGGGAAGGACGGGGCGGTGGAGATTTTCGTCAATGCGATCAAGCGCAAGGATCCGGCTACCGCCATGCAATGGGCTGAGACGATCACCGAAGCGGATGACCGAGAGGATGCCATTGGAGAGGTCTCCCGCAGTTGGCGTCGGGGTGATCCCGATGGCTACCAGCAATGGAAAGAAGCCCGGGCTCCGGAACAACAGTGAGTCAGCGACCCATTCGCTAGCGGGGCCAACCTTCCGGCAGGTGACTCGGCGACCCTTGCAGATTAACATTTTCAAAGAGCTCCCTTTTTAGTATGCTTATCAGTTTGGTTTTACTCCTTAATACATGAGAATCCTAGTCACGGGCGGGGCTGGCTTTTTAGGCAGCCATTTGTGTGAAAGGTTGTTGCAAGACGACCATGAGGTGGTGTGTCTGGACAACCTTTTCACGGGCCGTCGTCAGAACGTCATGCACTTGACGAGCAACCCTCGTTTCGAGTTCATCCGCCATGACGTGGTGGATCCTTTCAAGGCCGAAGTGGATCGAATTTTCAACTTGGCATGTCCCGCTTCCCCGATCCATTACCAGTTCAACCCCATCAAGACGGTCAAGACCTCGGTCATGGGGGCAATCAATTGCCTGGGCTTGGCCAAAAGAGTCAAGGCTCGCGTCCTGCAGGCCTCGACTTCCGAGGTCTATGGAGATCCTGAGGTGCACCCACAGCCCGAGACCTATCGCGGAAACGTCAATCCGATTGGCCTGCGAGCCTGTTACGACGAAGGCAAGCGATGCGCCGAGACCTTGTTTTTCGATTACCATCGTGAAAACGAGGTGGACGTTCGCGTGGTGCGTATTTTCAACACTTATGGCCCACGCATGTTGCCCGACGATGGACGCGTGGTGTCCAATTTCATCGTGCAGGCGTTGAATGGAGAGGACATTACCTTGTACGGAGACGGCGCCCAAACGCGTTCCTTCTGTTACGTCACCGACCTGATCGAGGCCTTGGTCCGCGTCATGGAGCAGGAAGAAACCGTTGGGCCGATCAATATAGGCAATCCCGACGAGTTTACGATTCGCGAACTGGCCGAGAAAGTGGTTGAGAAGACGGGTGGCCAAGCGAACGTCGTCCAAAAGCCTTTGCCGTTCGATGATCCGCAGCGTCGTCGTCCCGATATTTCCTTGGCCAAGAAAGTGATCGACTGGGAACCATCCGTTTCCTTGGATGAAGGATTGGATCAGACCATTGCCTTTTTTCGTGATTCTCTGGGCATTGCCTGAAAGGGTTGCCGCACAACCTACTGAAGCATCTCATGTTTTCATTTTTCAAGTCACTCAAAGGACGCCACTACCGAAGGTTCTTGAAAAAGTGCCGTCCCGTGGTCGCTCGCATCAACAAATTGGAAGAGCAGTTTCAATCGCTCTCGGACGAGGAACTTCGCGCCAAGACCGATGAATACAAGGAACGCTACACCAAAGGCGAGACCTTGGAGGATCTCTTGCCCGAGGCGTTTGCCACGGTCAAGAACGCGGCTCGGCGATTGTGTGGCACCAACGTTATGGTATGCGACCAGGAGATCCCTTGGGAAATGGTCCATTACGACGTCCAATTGATCGGTGGCATCGCCCTGCATGAACGATACATTGCCGAAATGGCCACCGGGGAAGGGAAGACCTTGGTATCAACCTGCCCGCTTTATCTCAATGCCCTGACTGGCAAGAATTGCCAACTGGTCACGGTGAACGATTACTTGGCCCGACGCGATTCCCACTGGATGGGGGCGGTGTTCGAGTTTCTCGGATTGACCGTGGGTTGCATCCAGAACTCCATGGAGTCCTCCCTTCGCAGGGAGATGTATTCGCGTGATCTCACCTACGGCACGGCTTCGGAATTCGGCTTCGACTACCTGCGTGACAACGGTATGGCGAGCACCGTTGCGGACCAAGTGCAGCGGGATCATTTTTTCTGCATCATCGACGAGGCCGACTCCATTCTGGTGGACGAGGCTCGCACGCCGCTCATCATCTCGGGGCCCATGCAGGAGGATCGCCCAATGCCTTTCACCGAGCTCAAGCCGATGGTCAACCGACTGGTGAGCTCTCAGGCCAAACTTTGCAACCAGCTTGCCGATGAAGGTCGACGTGCTTTTCTCGACAAGGAATCTTCACCGGAGGTTCGCGAAGAGGCCATCCAGAAACTTTTCCAAGTGAGGCAGGGCATGCCCACCAACAAGCAACTGTTTCGTCTGCTGGAAGATCCCGAGGCCCGCAAGGCGCTGGAGAAGTTCGAGCATGAAATGCAAGGTGATTACAACAAGGCGCAGGCCCATGCCCTCAAGGAGGAACTTTTCTACGTCATCGAGGAGAAAAACCACCAAGCCGACTTAACCGAAAAAGGGCACAATCTGCTGAGCCCGGATGATTCGCAGGCATTCGTAATGCCCGACTTGCCGAACGTCTTCATGGAGATCGACAAGGATGACTCTCTTGACGACAAGGCCAAGGCGGAACGGAAGGAACAAGCCCAGTTGAATTTCGAAAAGAAAAGCGAGGCCATTCACTGTGTCAGCCAATTGTTGCGCGCCTATGGCTTGTATGAGAAGGACAAGCAGTACGTGGTGCAGAATGGAAAGGTGATGATCGTCGACGAGAACACGGGACGCCTCATGCCGGGACGCAGATGGAGCAATGGCTTGCACCAAGCGGTGGAGGCCAAGGAAGGGGTGGCGATCGAGAAGGAAACCAAGACTTACGCCACCATTACCATCCAAAATTATTTCCGGATGTACGACAAGCTGTCCGGGATGACAGGTACGGCGGAGACCGAGGCCGGCGAGTTTCACGACATTTACCGATTGGGCGTAATGGTTATTCCCACGCACCGTCCATGCGTTCGCAAAGATCTCAACGACTTGATGTTCAAGACGAGGAGGCAGAAGTACAAGATGGTCATCGAGGATATCGAGGAAGCCAACCGCAAGGGACAACCGATCCTCGTGGGTACGGCGTCGGTGGAGTCTTCCGAGGTGCTCAGCCGGATGTTGAAGCGTGTGAACGTCACGCACAGCGTGCTCAACGCGAAGTATCACGAGCAAGAAGCCGAGATCGTGGTAAAGGCGGGCCGGCGTGGGGCAGTGACCATCGCGACCAACATGGCGGGTCGAGGAACCGACATCAAGCTTGGCGAAGGAGTCCCTGAACTAGGAGGGCTTCTCGTACTCGGCACGGAGCGGCACGAATCCCGCCGCATCGATCGCCAATTGAGGGGTCGATGCGCCCGCCAAGGCGATGCTGGAATGTCTCGTTTCTACGTTTCCCTCGAGGATGACCTCATGCGGATTTTCGCGAACCAGGGAGCCATCTCCAAGATTCTCCAGAAATCGTTTGGAGAAGACGACGTCCTGGAAGGCGGTTCGCTCAACTGGGCGATCGAGAACGCCCAGAAAAAGGTGGAGCAACAAAACTACTCCATCCGCAAACGCCTCTTGCAGTATGACGACGTGTTGAACCGCCAGCGGGAAATCGTTTATGAACTCCGCAACGACGTCATTCGTTCCGAGGAACCAAGCAGTATATTGTTCGAGTTGGTCGAGGAGGAACTAGGAGGACGATTGGAAGCCGTCGTCGATAACAAGGGTCGACTGAGCGAGGAGTTTGATTCCTTCCTGTCGGCCTGGTTGAACGTAACCTTCCCCGTATCCGTCAAGATCGAGGAGTGCGAAGGAAAGTCATTCGAGGAATTGAACGAACATCTGCTTCAACGCATCCGCGATGCCTATGCCACCAAGGTTTCCTTGGAGAGTCCCGAGTCCATAACGGACCTCGAGCGTTACGTCGTGGTGCATTCCCTCGACGTGCATTGGCAGGATCACTTGACCGAGATGGATGAACTGCGACGAAGCGTTGGCCTTCGGAGTTATGGACAGAAAAACCCGCTCAGCGAATACAAGAGCGAGGCCTACGTCTATTTCGAGGAGATGATGAGTTCCGTCCGCTCCGACACTTGCAGCGGAATGTTTCGATCCGCCACCAGCGCCCAAAACCTCGACAACCTGCTGGCGGTGCTGAGCCAATCCGCCAAGCTGGAAGGACCCTCGGACGAATCCCCAGCGGACGGCATACTGGCTTCCGCATTGGCCGCTGCAGGGGCTGGTCCCGCCGCCGCTCAGCCGTCAGGGGCCGCCACCGAACGCTCGGCTCCCGTTGGCGTGCCAGTGAAACGCGATGAACCCAAGGTTGGACGGAACGATCCGTGCCCTTGCAAGAGTGGAAAGAAATACAAGAAGTGTTGCGGCCGGGCTTAGCGAAAAGCTTGGCTTCAATCCACTAGTTGTTCCACGGCGATTATCTTGCCGTCGGCGAATTCAACGCGCGTCTTGGTGAATTCCTGGTAATCATCGATATCCAGGTCGAGCCTCTCGCGCCTGAGAACTCGGTGTCCTTGTGGATTGAACATCGGCAGGTCCACGTCGATCCAATGACTCCGGGACCGCACGCCTTCATCGAAGTAGACCCAAAGCAAGGTCTCGCCCTCCAAGGTTTTCCGCAGGTAAGTTCGATCGGGATGGCCGAGGGCGATACGCGTCATCTCCTCGTCATAACCCACCTCCACTTGGCCGCGGCGCAGGTTTTCCTTCACTGCAGGGGGGAAAGTGTCGAAAACTGCTTGGCTCTTCTCGATTCTTCTTTCCACCGGGGGTTTGAACAAGTTGCAACCCGCGCAAAAGAGCGCAAAGGCCGCGATTGTCGCCGCCCCGATCGGCTTTCCAGTGAGAGCCATGCCAAACGAACTCACGTCAGGCCCAGGACTTTCTTGCCTTCCTCGGATATCATTCGTGGAGACCACGGTGGATCCCATACGATTTCAACCTCGGCCTTGTCTACCTCTGGGATTTTTTCGATTCTGTTTTTTGCGTCCTGAGCGATTACCGGACCCATCCCGCAACCTTGGGCGGTCAAAGTCATCTTGACGGCCACCTCGTATTGATCGTTCTCCCCCTTTTCAAGGCGAAGGTCGTAAATCAGCCCGAGGTCCACGAGATTGATGGGAATTTCCGGATCGAAGCAACCGCGCAGGGCATCCCATACCCGGTCTTCTCCGAAAGGCTTGTCGTCGGATTCGCCGGATACCGCGTTTGCGGCCAGGACTCGGTTCATCAACTCTTCTCCCAAGGCATCGAGTTCCTCTGGCTCGATTCGGTACAGAGCGGTGGCGTCGCGCAAGGTGACGGAGCCGCCCAGCGCCTGCGTCACTTGGTACTTTGTCCCTTTCGCCAAGGTGATTTCATCCCCTACCGGAATCAAGGTGGCGTGGCAGTTGCGAAGAAGCGTAACGGATTCGATGGTCATTTCGCGAACACCCTTGCCGAGAGGGCTGAACTTGTCAATTCACTGCAGTTTCAATCGCCACGGAAGTATCGCGTACATCCCTCTCGGGTCATTCAGTCGACCCCACGATTGAAGCTCTTGATGGAGCTGGCCGAGCATCGCCTTGGCAGGTGCCTCGGGGGCCGACTTCATCTTGCTCGCCGGGGTGAGGAGTTCCCTCAAGAGTTCCATGCCACCCCGCTTGCGGGGGTATTCCGTGATTTTGTAATCCGTGCCTAGTTCGGCCAGTTCGGCGGCATGATCAATGGCATCTCGCAGGCCACCGTATTCATCCACCAATCCTTGTTCCTTGGCGTCCCGCCCCGTCCATACTCGCCCCTGGGCCAAGTCCGCGACGCCTTGGGCTGGAAGATCCCGTCCAATCACCACCTTGACGAGGAACTTTTCGTATAAATCATCCACGACCTCTTGAATCAGAGAGAGCTCTTCCTTGGTCTTGGGGCGGGCTATGCTGAAGACGTCGGCATGGGGCGAGGTCTTTACGGTTTCCCAATTGACCCCGAAGTTTTCTCCCAATTCCTTGAAGTTAACGGAGAGGCCAAAGACCCCGATCGATCCGGTGATGGTTTCCGGTTGGGCGAAGATCCGATCGCTTTGTGCGGATATCCAGTAGCCTCCGGACGCGGCTACCGAGCCCATCGAGACCACTATGGGGATGCCCGCCTTTCTCAATTGCGCGATTTCACGCTGGATGGATTCGGAGGCGGTGACTCCTCCCCCTGGGCTGTTGACGCGCAGGACCACGGCGTCGGCCTTACCCTTCGTCCTGATGGATCGCAAGCGGCGAGTGATTTCATTGGCTCCGGCATCCGACAGGTTGGAACGGTTTTGATTGATGGCTCCTTCCACGTAAACAATGGCTACGCCGCCCTCCTCGTCCATGTCCTCGAATTCCGTTTTCTCCCGTCGCATTTCCGCGAGGTAGTCGTTGAGGTTGACTTGGACGAAACTACCAGTTTCGTCGTTCCGGCGACCCAACTCAACGATTCGTTCAATCGCCTCGTCCTTGTAGGCGGCGCGATCCACCAACCCTTCCCCCACCGCTTCCTCCGAAGAGAACCTGAATTTTTTATGGTCATCCAGCAAGGCTTTGAGTTCATCTGGATCGATGTTTCGGTGTTTGGAGATGGCGGCCAAAACGTCGCTCCATCGTTGGTCGAGAATATTCTGGATCTGTTCTTTGTTTTCGTCGCTGAAATGATCGGAGATCAGGGGCTCCGCCGCCCCCTTGAACTTACCTGTGCGGACAAGCTGAACTCCCACCCCGTATTTCTTGAAGGCGTTGCCCAGAAAGGTGGTCTCGCTGGCAAAGCCATGCAGCATGACGTCGCCGAAAGGATGAAGGAGGAGCTCGTCGGCTTGCGACAGGACGAAGTAGTCGCGAATGGAGGGACTGGAAGCGTGGGCCACGATGGGTTTGCCGCTTTCGCGAAACGTCGCCAGTTCCTCGTTCAGTTCGGCCAAGGCGGCATAGCCGCACCCATAGCCCTGAGGTTGAAAACTACCGTGTAGGAAAATCCCCTTGATGCGGTCGTCCTCGGTAGCGATGCGGATAGCGTCGAGCACTTCCAGGAGGTGATGGCTTTCGGTACCTGCTACCCCGCTGATCTCGGAGAGCAGTTCGGCAGGATTGAATTCCTTGGGGCGATCGGTCAGGTTCATCGAAAGATCGATCACCAGGAACGCCCCCTGAGGGGTTACTTTCTCTTGGTCCTTTAAACTGGACAGAACCAACAGAGTTATGAACAACCCGAAGACAAACAGGATTAGGAAAGAGACGAGGTTAACTGCAACTCGCTTTAAAACTTCCTTCAGGAAATTTTTCATGGGTGGTGAAATCCTGTCGGCTCCGCTTGCTTTGTCGAAAGAAAAATATTTATTGAACGTTCCAAACTTCCCCTCCATGCCCTTCTTGCCATGAACGATGAACGCTTGACCGCCGAACGAAAGGCGCTGCGCATCAACCTCGATGCCACCAAATACGGAACCTTCGCCGAAATCGGCGCCGGGCAGGAGGTGGCACGCCATTTCTTCCAAGCCGGGGCGGCGGCCGGCACCGTGGCCAAGAGCATATCGGCCTACGACATGAAGTTCAGCGATGCGATCTATGGCAAGGCGGGGCGCTACGTTTCCCGGTCTCGCCTCATGCAGATGCTGGAACACGAATACGACCTGCTGGTCGAACGCTTGAGTGAAAGTCGAGGGGAAGAAGCCACTTTCTTCGTCTTCGCCAACACCGTGTCAGCACTTAACTTTCGCGCGGACAACGAATGCCACGGCTGGATGGCGGTACGTTTTCAAACGCGGCCAAATTCTCCTCCGCACGACGTCTTGGTACACGTTCGCATGCTGGACAGGCAGAACCGCCTGCAGCAAGAGGCACTCGGCATATTCGGGGTGAACTTGGTCTACGGCGTCTTTCACTTGCGCGACGATCCAAACCGATTCATCGAGAGCCTCTCCGACGACTTGGGAAGCGATCGCATAGAAGTCGACATGATCGAGTTCAACGGACCTGACTTCCAAGAGCTCGACAATCGTATCTTGAGCTTGAATCTGGTCGAGTCCGGCTTGGCCCAAGCGGTTATGTTCGACAAGTCCGGCCAAGTCGAGCAACCCGCCGACACACTCTACAAGAAGTCCTGCTTGGTCGAGCGTGGCAGTTTTCGTCCGTTGACCAAGGTCAACCTCGACATGTTGGAGAAAGCCAAGACCCAGTTCGCGGCTCGACCCGACGTGGAGGAGGACGAGGTGCAGGTCTTCATGGAACTCACTCTCCACAAACTGGAGGCGGAAGGCGAACTGGACCACCAAGACTTTCTCGCCCGAGTCGACGTCATAAATGCCTGCGGATACGATGTCCTGGTTTCCAGTTATTTCGAGTATTACAAGCTCAGCGCATTCCTCCGTCGCTACGTCACCAAGCCCATTGGGATCGTCATGGGCATCAATAACCTCCTGGACGTGTTCAAGCCATCCTATTACGAGAGCCTGGAAGGTGGGATTCTGGAGGCTTTCGGCATTCTCTTCAAAGAAAACCTCAAGCTCTATGCCTACCCCATAGAGAGAGCCAGTTACCATCGTTATCGGGAATTGGAAGGAAACGAGGACGAGGCGAATCCCCAGACCGAGGACGAGGAATTGCTCACGACCGAGAACTTGAGGGTCGATGAACACGTGCGCAACCTATACAAATACGTCAGGGAAAACGGCTTCCTGGAACCGATCCATGACTGTGAGCGCGCCAACATGAGCCTCTTTTCCCGAGACGTCATAGGAATGATCCGCGAAGGCGTTCCGGGATGGGAGGACATGGTGCCCCCCGCAGTTGCCGAAATCATCAAGGAGAGGAACTTGTGGGGTTGCCATGCCTAGGCTTTGCCTCAATACGCTTGTTTCGCATGAAAACTTCGTTCCTTACCTTTTGCCTTTCTTTCTTCCTTCCCGCTTGGGCATGCGCCGATTGGCCTCAGTGGCGCGGAGCCAACCGGGACGGATCTTCCGCAGCTTCCCTTTCATTGGCCGATTCCTGGCCGGAGGCCGGGCCCAAGCTACTCTGGGAAAGCGAGCCCATACCGAGTGGCGACGATGGTGGTTTCAGTAGCCCGGTGGTGGCCGATGGATTGGTTTACCTTTCCTTGGTTTGGCACCGCGACGTTCCGACGAAGACACGTACCGTCGACGATCTCGCCATGCGCAAGATCGGCGCTCGCCGAGTCAACTTGCCGGAAGAGCTGATCGCAGTCATGGAAAAGGCTCGGCTTAGCCTCAGCCCGCGCTTGCGCGGAACCAAGCTGGACGAATGGGCGAAAGCTTGGGTTGAGGAAAACCTCGATGCCAAGCAGCGACTGCTTTACGCCGATTTCGTAATCTCTCGTTTTCGCAAGGGTAAATTCGCTTTTCCAATCGATGCCACGAACAAACTGTTTTCCATACGCAACAAAACTTTTCCCAGCGAGAAGGCTTTCCTCGCTTGGATCGACGAACAAGGCTTCGACGATGAAACCAGGACACGAATCATCGATGGCGTGCCACCGACCAGGAAAGTGGCGGACGACGCCATAGTGGCCCTCGATCTCCAAAACGGAGCCACCCGCTGGAAGTCTTCCCTCGAGGGCATCCCGACTGGTCGAGTGTCGTCTTCCACTCCATGCGTGTCCGGTGGGCGCGTGTTCGCGGTGGGCAGCAATCGTATCTTTTGTATCGAGGCGAAGACCGGAAAACTTGTTTGGGACGTTCCCATCGACTCCAAGGGGGCTGCTTCCTCTGCTTTGGTCGAGGATGGCAAGGTAGTCGCCTTGGTCGGGCGCTTGACCGCTTTCGACGCCGCCAGCGGTCAAACACTCTGGACGAGCAAGGACCTTTCCGGCAACCGGGCCTCGCCCGTCGTCTGGATGCCCGGTAAGCGAAAGATGATTGTTTGCAACTCTTCCCGCTCCGTCGTCGGGGTGGACCTGGAAACCGGCGACACGCTATGGGAGGCTCCTTCAGGCGGCAGCTCCACACCGGTTGCCGCAGGTCAATACCTGATTGTCCACGCCAAGGACGAGAAGGTGGGCTTGGCTGCGTATCGATGGAACGGGGTCGGCGTCGAACTCGCATGGAAAATCCCAAAGCTCACGCGACGTTCGGATTCCAGCCCCTTGGTCAAGGATGGCCAAGTTTATCTTTTCGGCGCGGGTATGCAGGCTTGTTACGACCTCGACACGGGGCGCAAGAGATGGAAGGAAGTAGCCTCGCAGGACATTTCCTCGCCGGTGCTTGCCGATGATCGTATCCTGTCCTACGAAATCAAGGCCTCCTTTTTACGCATGGTGAAAGCCGATCCAGAACAAGCCGTTACGCTTGGCCGGGCCAAACTGCAGGCCTTGCGTTGTTCTTCGCCTGCCATTGTCGGCGACAAGCTTCTCATCCGGACGCACAAAGGCATCGCCTGCTATTACCTAGGAAAGTGACTTTTTCATGAAAATCCTCGTGGCGGGAGCCAATGGCAAGGTCGGTACCCTTTTGTGCGGGAAATTATGGGGTCATGGTAATTTTTCTCCAGTCGCCCTTATCAGAGACCAACGCCAGCAAATTAAATTCACCGCCCTCGGGGTTCCCTCCGTGGTAGGTGACCTCGAGGATGGAGTGGCCTCCTTTTTACCTGGGATGGATGGGGTCGTCTTTAGCGCGGGATCCGGCTCCGCCACCGGTCCAGACAAAACCGTGGACGTCGACCAAAACGCCGCCATCCGCTTGATCGAGGATTGCGCGAAGGCCGGTGTCCGCCGCTTCGTCATGATCAGCGCCATAGGTTCGGATCCACACAGTGAATCGGATCGCATTCAACATTACTACAGGGCCAAGGGCGTCGCCGACGAGAAGCTTCGCGAAAGCGGTCTCGATTACGTCGTTCTCGCTCCCGGGCACCTCACCGATTCACCCGGAACGGGACGAATCGACGCTGCGGAGGACTTGGGCCGACGAGGGGAGGTTTCTCGCGAAGACCTTGCCGAAACCATCATCGCCGTTCTCGAGAACCACTCTTCGGTCGGCAAGACGATACAGATCCTTTCCGGTGAAACATCCATTCCCAAGGCCATTGCCCAAGCCGTCGGTGGAGAAGCCCTTCCTCCCATTGCCTGATGCCTCTCTTTCTAAAAGACACGTTGGGCATGGGTTTTGACTTGAAGATTGAGACTAAACGTTCAATACTTTGTTCAGAAACTCGTTGTTTTACTCGTAACCAATAAGGATATAACCATGAAAAAGATTTTAGCCATTAGTGTAGCCACCCTTATGGGGCTGGGCTCCTTCGCGTTCGCCGCGAAAAAAGCACCAGAGCCGGCCAATGACAAGTGCCCCGTAAGTGGCAAGGCGATTAACGCCGAAAAAACCATATCGGTGGGTGTTTGTTGCGGCAATTGCGCCAAGAAGTTCGCCAAGGACGTAAAGGGCAACCTTGCCAAGGTCGAACTGGACAACAAGGACGGCGACACCGTGAACAAGGCTTGCCCATTCAGTGGCAAGGGCATCAAGAAAACAGTTACCGTCGGCTTCTGTTGCGGCAATTGCCAAGGCAAGTACAAAGCCAAGTAGCTGTCGAACTTTGCTTTTGCTTGATTAATTTCAGTAAAGAGGCTCCCCGCCACGGGGAGCCTCTTTTTTGTGAAGAGATTTCCATAAATGCCAAAACGCACTGATATCGAGAGCATCCTTATCATAGGTTCCGGCCCTATCATCATCGGCCAGGCCTGTGAATTCGACTATAGCGGAACGCAGGCTTGCAAAGCCCTGCGCGAGGAGGGGTATCGCATCGCCTTGGTCAACAGCAATCCGGCGACCATCATGACGGACCCGGAGTTCGCCGACGTCACTTACGTCGAGCCGCTAACCGTTGAAGCGGTGACGAAAATCATCGCCAAGGAAAAGCCCGATGCCTTGTTACCCACCTTGGGCGGACAGACGGGGCTTAACCTTTCCCTTGACTTGTACCGGGCGGGAATCCTCGAGGAGCATGGGGTTGAAATGCTTGGCGCCAAGCCGGCTGCAATTGAGAAGGGGGAGGACCGCGCCTTGTTCAAGGCTGCCATGACCAGCATTGGCTTGGACATGCCGCGATCGATCACCGTGCATTCGCTGGAAGAGGCCCGTGATGGAATTGAAGGGGTGGGGGACTATCCCTACATCATTCGTCCCAGTTTCACCTTGGGAGGTACTGGCGGAGGGATCGCCTACAACAAGGAGGAGTTCGACGATATTGTGACGGCTGGACTGGAGGCTTCTCCGTCCACCCAAGTCCTGATCGAGGAATGCCTCGTGGGCTGGAAGGAATACGAGATGGAAGTGATGCGTGATCACAAGGATCAGTGCGTGGTGATTTGCTCCATCGAGAACTTTGATCCCATGGGGGTCCACACCGGCGATTCAATCACCGTGGCCCCGGCCATGACCCTGTCGGACAAGGAATACCAGCTGATGCGCGATGCTTCCTTTGCCTGTATCCGCGAAATCGGTGTGGAAACCGGCGGAAGCAACATCCAGTTCGCGACAGATCCACGGACGGGCCGTATGGTGGTCATCGAGATGAATCCCAGAGTTTCCCGTAGTTCGGCCCTCGCCTCGAAGGCCACCGGGTTCCCCATCGCCAAGATCGCCGCCAAATTGGCCGTGGGTTATGCCCTCGACGAATTGCCCAACGACGTTACCCAGGAGACTCCGGCCAGTTTCGAGCCGGCCATTGATTACGTGGTAACCAAGATACCACGCTTCACCTTCGAGAAGTTTCCTCAATCCGATTCCACCCTTACCTCAGCGATGAAGTCGGTTGGCGAGGCCATGGCGATTGGGAGAACCTTCAAGGAATCTTTCCAGAAAGCCTTGCGGTCTCTGGAAATCGGACTTCGTGGCTTTGAGTCGGGTTCACTGGCCGACGAGAAGCTCGATAAGTCCGAGTTGCGAGCCGGGCTTGCCCGCCCATCGGCGGAACGTCCTCTATTCCTGCATAAAGCCTTCGATGCCGGCTTTTCCGCGCAAGACGTCACGGAGGCGTCCGCCATAGACCTCTGGTTCACCCAGCAATTGGAGTCTATCTTTCAACGGGAGCAAGAGCTGCGAAATGCCTCTCTTTCAACCATCGAGGACGAATCGCTTCGCTTGGCCAAGGAGGAGGGATTTTCCGACCGCCAATTAGCTGACTTCTGGAAGGTTGGTTTGCAGGAAGTCTTGGAACGCAGGGAGACAGCAGGCATACGCACTACCTTTCGCCTCGTCGATACCTGCGCTGCGGAGTTTGCGGCGGAAACACCCTACTATTATTCTTCCTATGGCGACGAGAACGAGATCGCCCAATCGGACAAGAAGAAGATCATGATTTTGGGCGGCGGGCCCAATCGCATCGGCCAAGGAATCGAGTTCGACTACTGTTGCGTTCATGCCTCGTTTGCGTTGTCCGAGGCAGGTTATGAAACAGTCATGGTGAATTCGAATCCCGAGACCGTCTCGACTGACTACGACGTTTCGGACCGGCTCTATTTCGAGCCACTCACGCTGGAGGACGTCCTGCAAATTTATCATCAGGAAAATTGCCACGGGGCCATCGTGCAGTTCGGGGGGCAGACTCCTCTCAACTTGGCTGCGGGACTCAAGGCCAATGGGGTGAACGTCATTGGTACTTCACCGGAAAGCATCGACTTGGCCGAGGATCGTGAGAAGTTCAAGGGCATACTCGACGGTCTTGGCTTGCGTCAACCCGTCAATGAAACCGCTCTCGAACCCGAGGAGGCGCGGGATGCCGCCGAGCGCATCGGATACCCAATTCTTCTTAGACCATCCTTTGTCCTGGGCGGTCGCGGCATGTTCATCGTCTACGACGAAAAGGAGCTGGGCGAGGTGGTCAACGAGGCCTTCGCGGTAGCGCCGGGTAAGCCCGTGCTTCTGGACAAGTTCCTCGAAGATGCGGTGGAACTGGACGTCGATTGTATTTCCGATGGTGAGACCTCCGTAGTAGGCGGCATGTTGCAACACATCGAGTTTGCCGGTGTGCACAGTGGCGACGCCGCCATGGCGCTGCCTCCCCACGACTTGCCCGAGGAGATGATCGAAACCGTTCGTCAAGCAAGCCATGCCTTGGCCGAGGCCCTTTCGGTGATAGGCCTCATGAACGTGCAGTTTGCAATCAAGGATGGAGAGCTTTACGTGCTCGAGGTCAACCCGAGAGCGTCTCGCACGATCCCTTTCGTGAGCAAGTCGATCGGCGTACCCTTGGCGAAATTGGCCGCGCTCGTCATGGCGGGCTCCAAGTTGAAGGACTTGGGCTTTACCGAGGAGATTATCCCCGACCATTGGGCGATCAAGGAATCGGTTTTCCCTTTCAACCGTTTTCCCGGGTGTACCATTGTCCTTTCGCCCGAGATGCGGAGCACGGGCGAAGTGATGGGGATGGACGCCGATTTCGGCATCGCATTCGCCAAGACTCAGATGGCGGCAAAGCCAGCCTTGCCCAGCGAAGGAAACGTATTTCTCAGTGTTCGCGACTATGACAAGGAGGAGGCAGTAGGCATAGCCCGCGGCCTTTCAGAACTTGGCTTTCAACTTTTTTCAACGGAAGGCACGGCTGCCCTCCTCAAGAAAAATGGCATTCAGGTAGAGAAGCTTTTTCGCCTCAGCGAAGGTCGTCCCAACGTCGTGGACATGATCAAGAACGAAAAAATCCACATGGTAATCAATACTCCTCAAGGCATGACTCCTAGGCGCGACGAGAACGTGATCCGTACGGAGGCCATCTTGCATGGTGTGCCGGTAATTACCACCATGGGCTCGGCATCGGCTGCGCTGGACGGCATTCGATCGCTCCGCGAAAAGGATTTCGAGGTGCGTTCCCTTCAAGCCTACGCGGCTTCCTTGCAAAGCTGAATTCCTTTTCGCGATGGAATCGGCCAGTTTCGTTGCCCTTCTCCATGGCCCTGACAAAAAGGGTATCGTTGCTCGCGTTGCCGGATGGATCCACGACAACGGTGGGAACGTTCTGCATGCAGACCAGCACTTGGATCGCGAAGCCAACGTGTTCTTCCAACGCGTTGAATGGGATCATCCCGAAGATCCGGCTGGCGCGGCCGAGGCTTTCGTGGCCATGGCCACGGCTGATCTAGGAATGACCGTGCGGGTGGTTCCATCCGGTGTTCGACCGGGCATCGTTCTCATGGTATCCAAGGCGGATCATTGCTTTCATGATCTCGCTCTTCGTGGCAAGGCGGGCGAGCTGCATGGTGAAATCCGCGGTGTCGTCTCGAATCATGCCGATTTGGCGGATGTTGCGGGAAATTACAACCTGCCTTTCCTACACGTTCCGGTGGACAAGGAAAACAAGCGCGAAGCCGAGAGCCGTCAATTGGCCTTCTGTCGCGAACATGACGCAGGGCTCTTGGTGCTGGCTCGTTACATGCAGGTTCTTTCCAGCGAGTTTCTCGGGGCAATCGAATGCCCAGTCATCAATATACATCATTCCTTTTTGCCCTCTTTCGCCGGAGCCAAGCCCTATCATCAAGCTTACCAGCGTGGCGTGAAAATCATCGGAGCCACCGCTCATTACGTCACCCCGGAACTCGACCAAGGACCTATCATTGCTCAGGACGTCGCTCGGGTTAGTCATCGCAACGACGTGCCGGGGTTGGTCGCCAAGGGCAAGGACCTAGAGAAAATCGTCTTGGCCACCGCCGTGCGCTGGCATCTGGAAAACCGGATTCTGGTGTATCAAAACAAAACCGTGGTTTTCGACTGAGTCCATGGCATTCCACTTTCTCATGCGC
The DNA here is from genome assembly GCA_002721705.1 of Opitutia bacterium. Lineage (GTDB taxonomy): Bacteria > Verrucomicrobiota > Verrucomicrobiia > Opitutales > Seribacteraceae > UBA2993. Next base: position 15,750 of record PBLJ01000045.1, on the reverse strand, counting down.
CGTGACGTTGACAATTGCCCTCCTTTTAGCGACTATCTCTCTTTTGGATAGATGAGCGAAGACAGCGAAAAGAAAGATTCCGGATCCGAGGACGAAAAGGAGACGAAGGAACCTCTTGAAGATTCAACGGGGGCTCCCTTGGAGGAGGCTCTCAAGGACCCGGGTCTCGAGACGATCAAGAAATACCTGCCCTTGATGCTGGTAATAGTAGTCGTCGTGCTGGTGGCTTTCTTTTTCTTCCGCTGGAAAGCCTCCAGCGACGAGGAGGCCGAGTGGGCCATGGGCATGGAATTCCGTCAAGCCTCCCAAGACCAAAACGTCACGGCCTTGGAAGCGTTTGCCGTCAAATATCCAAACGAAGTATTGGCGGGAATCGCTCTGTACGAGGCGGCTGACGTGCAATATCACAACGGAGAATTCTCCCAAGCGGCCGAGAATTTCAGCAAGGCGATCCCCTTGCTTGCCAATATCGAAACCCACCAGTCCTTGCTGGGTTCCGCTACTTTGGGACATGGGGTTTCCTTGATCAGGTCAGGCGATTTTGAACAAGGGAAAGCCCTGCTCCTCGGCGCTGCCGAGAACATGGACTTTCTGCCCAGCGTTCGAGCGAAATCATGGTATTTGCTAGGGATCAATGCTTTGAGCGAGGACGATGAGTCTGCTTACGAACGTTCCGCAAGCGCATTGAAAGCGGATGAATTGCCGGTTTTTGAGGATTTGTCCAAAGAGCTTGAAAGCCGAAAGACCCAATTCGATCGACAAGCAAGCGCCACCACGCGCGACAAAATTAACTTTGCTCAGAAAAACCTCCGATTTCTTGCCGAGAACAAGGTCAAGCAAGACGTCAATTCCACTGCCAGCGGCTTGCAATACCAAATATTGACGGAAGGCAACGGAACCAAGCCTCAGTTGAACGACAGGGTGGAGGTCCATTTTCACGGTACTCTCATCGATGGCGATTTGTTTAATTCTTCCGTCGAGCGAGGCAAACCGGAAGTTTTGGCCGTAAGTTCACCTCAGCTTTCAGCTGGTTTTTTGCTCATGGGTTTGACCGAGGGCTTGCAGTTGATGAAAACCGGAGGCAAACGTAGATTTTTCATCCCTTCGGATCTAGCCTACGGGGAAAAGGGTTTGCCCCCCGCCGTCGAACCCGGCGCCGCTTTGGTCATTGAAGTCGAGTTACTGCGTATCTTGCCGCCGCCAACCCCTCCCAAACCTGCGCCCGTTCCCACCCCTGTCCCCAACGACATGCAACCGAACCCCGGTCCCGGCACTGATCAAAACGCCACGACCCCTCAACTACAGCCGGACAAGAAGCCTTCGGAAACTGAAGGAAACGCGACTAAACCTTTGCCTGAGGGTAAGGACGGGAAGTAATCCCGCTCCCTGTTAGAGGGGCTGGTTGCAGCACCTCTTTACATGGAGGATTCTCGCGCCGGTCGGTCCAATTGCGCCAAAACCTTGTCTAGGACACCATTGAGGAACCGCTTTGACTTTTCTTCCGAAAAGGCTTTGCCGAGATCTATGATTTCATTGATTACGACAACGGGAGGGACGTCCGGACGATGCAGTAACTCGTGTATGCCCAGGCGGAGCAGGGCCAAGTCGATCCTGGCGATCCTGTCGAATTCCCAGTTTTCAGCCGTTTCTTGAACGAGGGCGTCGATTTCATCCATTTTCGAGACGGCTCCGTGGATCAATTCCTCGGCGAAAACGTACTCGTCGCGGTTTAATTCCCGCTCGATGAAAAACTCGTCCAATGAGTCGGGCAAGTCATCCGGCTTGTTAATTGACCATGCGTAAATGAATTGTATGGCGACTGCCCGGTTGCGCCTTCGTCGACTCCATTCAGCGGTGACGTCGGTGGAATCTTCCTCCTCTTCCACCGGGACGAGGATTTCTTCCTCGGGAGGGTCCTGCTTCTCCTCCGTGGGAGTAACGTTCGTTTCTTCCTGAAACCCAGAGTCTTTTTTTTCCGGCAAGGGAGATCGCGGCTTCCATGGAGAGGCCGCCTCCTCCGTGGGAGTAACGTTCGTTTCTTCCTGAAACCCCGAGTCTTCCTTTTCCGGCAAGGGAGATCGCTGCTTCCATGGCGAAACCGCCTCGTCCTTCTTTGCAGCTGAAGGCAACTTCTTCCAAGGGGAGGGTGAATTCCTTTTCTCTGCTTCGCGGCCTTTTCCTTCTTCACTCATTGTGTCTTCGCTTTCCATTTGTTTCGCAACAATCCCATGGTGATGGCTGCGTCCGCGAATTCCGCGCCACGATCGATTTGAGAGCCCACCCTCGATTCCGCCTGCATAGGGTCATCCACCACCACTATCCCGTTGATCGCGGGAGCGCCATGAGCTTGGGCAAGGCTTTGCAAACCAAAGGAAGCGCTTTCACCGACTAGCTTGTGATGGGAGGTGTCTCCCTTGATCACCACCCCTAGACCCACCAGGCAATCGAAGGCGTCGCCGTCGCTCAACAAAGACAACCCAGCAGGCACCTCATGCGACCCCGGAACACGCTCCACGACCAAGTTGTCGCTTCTTATTCCAGCATCCCGCAAGCGCTCGAGCACGGACGCCAGAAGCCTGTCGCTCAGGTTCTCGTTGTACTGCGCCGCTACCACTGCTACACGCAAGGCCGATGCATCTCCGTTTTTGGGTTTAGGCTTGTCCAGGCTCATTATTAGCTTTTGTCAACGCAGCAGGATGCGTTTCGTGATTTCAAGTCCGTACCCCTCGAGCCCCACTACTTTTCGCCTGCTGCGAGTGAGCAAGCTGATTTTTCGAAGTCCCAGGCTGGCGAGAATTTGAGCGCCGATGCCATGGTCCCTAAAGTCCATCTTGGGTGACGGTATTTTTACCAAGCCATCCTTTTTCTTGCTTCTTTTGCCTTCGGCGTTGTTGAAGATCGGTTTCCTGGGCTGCATGTAGAGAATCACTCCGCTTCCCGCCAAGTTGATTTTTTCAAAAGAGGTTTCGATGGCTTCACGACCCTTCAATCCCTTTGCTTGGAACACCTCGCTGAGTGGGTTTGCGGTCTGTACCCTGACAAGGGTTTCCTTTCGACTCATTTTGCCAAGGGTCAATGCAAAGTGCTGCCTTCCATCGAGCACGCTCCGAAATACATGGAGGGTGAATTCGCCGTAAGCTGATGGAAAAGGGGCTTCGAGTTCCTTTTCGATCAATTGTTCCCGTTGGTGCCGATATTCGATTAGGGATGCGATGGAGATTAGCTTGAGGCCATGTTTCTTCTTGAATCGCTTCAATTCGGGCAGGCGCGCCATGGAGCCGTCGTCATTGAGGATCTCGCAAATCACTCCGCTTGGATGAAGCCCCGCCAACGATGCCAGGTCAACTGCCGCCTCGGTGTGGCCGGCGCGCTCCAATACGCCGCCTGGTCGCGCTCGCAGCGGGAAAACGTGGCCGGGTTGAACAAGTTGTTCGGAGCGGGCATTGGGATCGGCCAAAATGCGTATGGTGGTTGCCCGGTCGTAGGCGCTTATCCCAGTTGATATACCCGATGCGGCATCGACCGACACCGTGAAGTCGGTTCGATGAGCCTCCCGGTTGTTGGGAACCATGCTGTTGATACCGAGCCGGGACAATTGGTTGGACATCAACGGTACGCAGATCAAGCCGCGTCCGTGCAAAAGCATCTGGTTCAGGCTTTCCGCGGACACTTTGGAGGCGGCCATCACCAAATCGCCCTCGTTTTCCCGTGAGGCATCGTCGGTAACGATTACCATTTTACCGGAGGCGCATGCTTCAATGGCTTCCTCGACGGAATCGAAACCAGTCTGTTTCGAGTTACTCATGGGCGAAAAGAACGAATCAATGAAACGATCAAAAATACAGGCTGTTTGCTTTTGCTGCAATGATTTTCGGGTCTTTCCTCTTGCCTCGATCGCGCGGAAGGACGAATTTCATCCATCCGATGATTACCCGAATCATTTTTTTATTTCTGGGTCTGTCCCTCGCTTGGCTGCCCCTGCAAGGAGACGACGAGCCCCGCCCCTACGTTCGCTTGGAAGTAACCAAGGACGGCGCTCGTTCTCTTCAAACCGCATGGCGTCGCATGGAACCCGCCGATGATTCCGAAAACCCCGTCGTCTGGCTGATCAGCGTCTGCCATGTCGGAGAGAAGGCTTATTTCACAAGAGCGCAACGTAAGCTGGATGCCGCGGAACTCGTCCTGTTCGAAGGCATAGGTTTCGATGGTAACGTCACGGCCAAGACGGCTGAATCGGGTGTGTCCTCCCTGCAGACCACTCTCGCCCAAACCCTTGGTCTTGTCTTTCAGCTGGATGCCATCGACTACGACCGCGACCATTTTCAAAACAGCGATCTTGGCGTAGCCGAGCTACAGGCCGAATTGACGGGTTCTCCCACGCCTGCCAAGCCAGTCGATCAAGCCAGCGACCCTAAATTGCGCGCTTTCCTCAAGATTCTGGAAGGGGATTCATTGGGGCTTTCCCTTGTCCAAGGTATTTTAAAGCTCTTTCAGGGAAATCCACAGTTTCGAGCTATGGCTCGCTTGGTCATTATCGAGACCATCAGTGTGTCCGAGGGAGACGTGTCCAAGCTGGCGGGAGCTGCTTCACCGGGCATGCGTCGTTTGTTCAAGACCTTGATCGATCAAAGAAATGCCGTCGTGGTTCGCGATCTCAGAAAAATCCTTCGCTCCAAGGAGCCTCCTTCCAGCATCGCCATCTTCTATGGAGCCGGGCACATGTTGGACATGGAATCGCGCCTGCGAGAAAAATTGAATTATCGCCCTGTCGGCGATACTTGGGTCACTGCCTTTTCCGTTGACCCCGGGAAGGCGGGACTCTCTTCCTTCGAGACCACCTTGATACGACGCCTGGTGCGCGCTCAGTTGGCCAAGTTGCAGCAGTCTGGTTCCGGGTCCAAGACCAAGCCGAAGTAGGACTACGACCTTTTGTCGAGTCAATCGCCGGGTTCGGCGAGCATGGTGAGGAAAGCGGCTTCGTCCAAGATCTCGACTGCGAGCGTTTCGGCCTTTGCCAACTTGGAGCCCGCTCCCGGTCCCGCCACCAGGTAACTGGTCTTCTTGCTCACGCTCGCGCTTACTTTGCCTCCCAGTGCCTCGATCCGGGCACTGGCCTCTGGTCTCGTCATCTCCACCAAGCTGCCGGTCAATACGAAAGTCTTGCCGGTCCAAGGCCGGTCGCCCACTGCTTGGGTTCGCTCTTCCACTCGCAAACCATGGCTTTCCAGTCTTGCGATCAACTCGCGATTTTTCTCTTCCTTGAAAAAACCCTGGATACTTTCCGCCATGATCGAGCCGATTCCCTCGATCGAGACCAAGGATTCTTCATCGGCTTTGGCGATCATGTCCAGTGAGCCCAATTCGCGAGCCAAGTCCTTGGCCGCTGCCGCTCCAACGTGCTTGATGCCTAGTCCGTTGATCAGCCTCCATAATGCTTGGCTTTTACTGGACTCGAGCGCCACGATGAGGTTTTTCGCGGACTTCTCGGCAAATCCTTCCAGGTCGAGTAGGTCGTCCGCGGTCAAGGCATAGAGTTCACCCACGTCCCGGGCTTTGCCGGCCTCGACCAATTGGGCTACCACCGCCTCCCCGAGATTCTCGACGTCCATGCATCCGCGCGAGGCGAAATGCTCGATGCGTCCACGAACCTGGGCTGGACAACTGGAAGCAGGGCATCGCCAAGCGGCTTCTCCCTCGGTTCGGCTGAGCTGGGTATGGCATTCGGGACAATTCTCGGGGAAAAGGTAAGGATGGGTCCCTTCCGGTCTTTTTTCTGGGAGGTATCGAATCACTTGAGGAATGATCTCACCGGCTTTCTCGACGATCACCGCATCGCCCACTCGAAGGTCCTTCCGAATGATCTCGTCCGCATTGTGCAAGGTGGCGCGAGAAACCGTGGTGCCAGCGACCACGACGGGTTCCAAATGAGCCACCGGGGTGACGGCGCCGGTGCGCCCCACTTGTGTCTCGATGCCCAGTAGCACGGTTTCGCATTGCTCGGTTTCGAATTTGTAGGCGATGGCCCAACGCGGGGCCTTGGCCGTGGCGCCCGCTTCTCGCTGTCCCATTATGGAGTCCAGTTTCACCACCGCTCCATCCGTCGGATAAGCAAAGCCTTCGCGTAGTTCATCCAGTTCCTTGATGGCATTCCACGCTTCGTCCGCATTACGCGAGCCCCAGGATTTCTCAACCGTCGGTAGTTGCCATTCGACTATGGCGGCGTGGAATTCGCTTTGTCTTTCGAAAAGGTGTTCGGGCTCGCATGCTCCCAACCCGTAAAGCACGAGTTCGAGCTTCCGTTGTCGGGCTTCCTTCGGGTCCAGCAACTTTACCGTGCCGGCTGCAAGGTTACGTGGATTGGCGTAGAGGGGGGCGCCTGCCTTTTCCCTCTCTTCGTTGATGCGTAGGAATTCCCCGTGGGTCATGTAAATCTCACCCCTTATCTCGATGACCTCGGGAATCCGGCTTCCCTCCAGTTGGCGGGGCAATTCCGAGATATGAAGAACGTTTTGCGTCACCACGTCACCTTCCGCGCCATTACCTCTGGTCACTGCTCGTTCCAGTTTGCCTTGGACGTAAGTCAAGCTGATCGCCACCCCGTCGATTTTCGGTTCCACTACGTAGGGCAAGGCGTCGGCTTCGAAGATCTTGCGCAGTCTTTGGTCGAACTCGAAGAACTCGGACTTGTCGTAGGTGTTGTCCAGACTCAGCATGGGACTCAAGTGGCGATGGCTGGCAAAGGAGTCGAGACGGTCGTCGCCTACGGTCAGAGTAGGGGAGGGCGATGCATCGGCGAACAGGTCTAACTCTCCCTGGCCTTTTTCCAACTTCGCCAGCTCCGCCTTCAGGCGGTCGTATTCACGATCCGAGATTAGAGGGGAGCTATCTCTGTAATACAATTCATCGTGTCGCCTGATCTCGGCTCGCAATTGCTGGACTCGTTTTACCTCCATGCTCACTTTTCTGCGTTTGTCTTCAGAGGGAGTTCACGGCCGCTTCCATGCGGTCCAGCCCTTCCTCGAGCAAACTGCGAGTGCAACCCAAGTTCAGGCGTAGATAACCGGGCGTGCCGAAGTCGCTTCCATCGGAAAGCCCCACCCCGTGTTTCTCGAAGAAACGGCAGGGGTTTTCCACCTCCAGTTTGCGGGCGTCTATCCAAGTAAGGTAGGTGGCGGCATTGCGAAAGGCTTGCAACCCAGGCATTTCATTCAACCTTTCATAGGCGAGCTCACGGTTGCTTCTCAGGTAGTTCATGAGACGTTTGCGCCAAGGCTCCCCATGAAGATAGACGACCTCGGCCAAGGTCAGTCCCATGGCTGGAGGATCAGGCACGATGCCGGCTCGAGCTTTCTTGTATCTTGCCCGTAGCTCGGAATTGGAAATGATGGCGAAGGAGCACCCGAAGCCGGGTAGGTTGAACGTCTTGCTAGGAGCCATCAGGGTGATGGTTCGATCGGCGATTTCCGGGTTGATGGAGGCAAGTGGGTAATGCTTGGAGTCCTCGTCCAATATCATTTCACAATGGATTTCATCGGAACAAACTAGAATGTCGTGCCTCAGACAGAAATCAGCCAATCGTTGCAACTCTTCACGCGTGAAGACGGTGCCCACGGGATTGTGTGGATGACAAAAAAGTAAAGTTTTGCAACGCGCCGTGACCGCTTCCTCCAAGGCGTCGAAGTCCAGGGTCCAACGTTCTCCATCCAAGATCAGCGGCACTTTGACAAGTTTTTGCTCGAAATTGGCCGGGGCCGTCAGAAAGGGAGGATAAACGGGCACGGCGGAAAGTACCTCGTCGCCTGGTTGGCCGTGGGTTCGCAAGGCGAGATTGAAGGCGCATACCATGCCCGGCAACCACACGATCCAGCTAGGTTCAATCGTCCAGTCGTAACGTTCCTGCATGCGCTGGATTACGGTATCCACGAGTTTGGGCGATGGTTTGCCGTAGCCGAAGTTCCCGAATGCGCCGGCTTGCTTGACCGCCTCAATCACTTCGGGAGGAGAGCGGAAATCCATGTCAGCCACCCAAAAGGGCAAGACGTAGGGGTCTTGGTATTTGTCCCATTTCAAGCTATGGGTGCCTCGTCTTTCCGGGACGTGATCGAAGAAGGGATCGTGCCCTTCCTCGCTTTTGGAATTAGCCTCCGTTGTCATCTTGTTGTCCTTTGTGACCAAGAAGATTCGTAACGCAATAACGTTCGGTTTCCCCTTTTCCCATCCATTATATATAAAAAGAGTCGGCTGAAAAGCCGACTCTTTTCAAAAGCCTTGAACCCAAGGGCTATTGCCAAGAATAAAGGTAACGCAACCCGAAGTAATTTACGTCGGCGTCGTTGGAGTGCCGAAATTCAAATCCGGCTCCGTGGATATCGCCGAACCAATACAGTAAAGAGAGTTCCCATTCGGAGTCATTGTTGCCGAAATCGGACAGCAACCCGTAAAAGTTGAGACCAAGAGATGCGGAAAAACTGCTGCTGAAAAGGAATTCCGAACCGAGGCCTATTTTCCAGTTCAGGTCGTTTTGTCCCAGTATGAGGTTCCTCGAGTCGTTGGAGTAGCCACCGCCAATGCTGGCGTAGGGTCGAAACATGCCTCCAGCGTGCACCAAATCATCGTAATGGTAGATATAGTCCAATTCGAGCCACCAAGCGGTGTCGTCGCCAAACACTTTATGATCCACGTTCATCCAAGCCAATCCTACTCGAAAGTCCGTTGATTCGGTCAAGGGGTTGGCTAATTCCACGTCCAAAATATCGATGTCGGCGGATGCAGCATCTCCTGCAAAATACGAGAAGCCCAAAAAGTATTCACCAAGCTTGCTCTTGTTGGCGTAAGCACTGCTGGCAAATGCCATCATTCCCACGGCGAATAGTGCGATAAGAGTACGTTTCATCATGGCTCGATAGAATTTCTATTTGGAGGACAAGTCAACCATGTAAATCGTTACCTTGGAATCACTCATGCATCGACTTCGGCTTCGTAGTCGATCGAGTCCAAGCCGAATCCAAACAGTTTCAGGAATTCCGCTTGGTAGCCCGCGAAGTCGGTCAAGTCATACAGGTTCTCGGTCGTGACCTGCGGCCAGACGTTCTTTATTTTTTCCTGTATGGCGGGCTCCATTTCCCAGTCATCCACACGCAGTCGCCCTTCCTCGTCGACCGGGATTTCACCATCTACGTACAAGCGGTCGCGGAAGAGGCGAACGATTTGCTCGATGCATCCTTCATGAGATCCTGCTTCCTTCATCAGCTTGAAAAGTATCGAGACGTAAAGTGGTACCACGGGAATGGCCGAGCTTGCTTGCGTGACCACTGCCTTGTTCACCGCGACGTAGGCCGAGCCTCCACATGCGTCGGCTAACTTGGCCGACAAGTCGGATGAAGTTTGTTCCAAGTGCTTCTTGGCTTCGCCGATGGTACCGTTGCGGTAAATGGGTTGCGTGACTTGCGGCCCTACGTAGGAGTAGGCCACGGTCTTTGCTCCCTCGGCCAAGAGGCCGGCATCGAGCAGGGCGTCGGTCCATAATGTCCAGTCTTCTCCCCCCATGACTTTCTGGGTATGCAGAATATCCTCGTCGGTGGCTGGATTGATGGTGACCTCCTCGACGGCCGCCTTGTCCGTGTTCAAGTTCTTGTTCACATAGACTCCACCGATGGGCTTGAGGCACGCCTTGTAGGTTTCGCCGTCGGTCGGGTCGGTTCTTCTGGGCGAGGCCAAGCTATAGATGAAGAGGTCGACGGGGCCGATTTCCTCCTTTAACAAGCGAATGGCTTCGGCCTTTATCTCGTTCGAGAAAGCGTCTCCGTTCAGGTCGATCGCCTTTACTCCACTTTCTTGAGCCACCTTGCCGAAGGCCTTCGAATTATACCATCCGGCAGTACCGGTTCTTCCATCCGCTCCCGGGCGTTCGAAGTAGACGCCCAAGGTATCCGCTCCGCAACCGAAGGCCGCGGTGATGCGGGAAGAAAGGCCGTAACCGGTCGACGAGCCGACCACCAGCACCTTTTTTGGGCCGCCTTCAATGGCATGCTCCTTGGCGTAAGCGGCTTGCTCCCGCACGTTGGCTTCGCACCCGGTCGGGTGCGACGTTATGCAGACGAAACCTCTAATTCTTGGTTTAACGATCATGGTATGGGCAAAAGCGATCTACGTTTTGTAGGGGAATCTTTTTCCCGAAGCTTCTACAAGGCGCAAGCCTTAACGCGCTTCGAATGAATCCTAGGTGTCCAAGGATACTTAGTATATGAGCTGTTTTTCCAGCTTTTGGGAGCGGGAGTTGTAGAAAGATCTTTTGTTCCCATGCTTCCCGAGGAAGTAAAGCCAAGTATCGTCGCGGTGCTGGTACAAATAGGGATATACTCGAACCTTGGTCCAAAGCCAGCCTTGCTCTGGTTGCCAAAGCCAGAGACCGTTTTCGCCGTCATCGGCGGGGTACAGCCACCCTAGTTCTTCATGGTAAAGCCATCCTCGCGGAGTGGGATAAAGCTTGCCCAGCCAGCCTGCATCGACCCAGCCACCTACGAGCGAAGGCGCGTCCGCGAAGAGGTCGTTGGCTCGCTTGACGGAATTGTTTCCTGGGATGATCACCCGGCTCGATCCGAATACGATGGCTTCGGAGCTGATGGCGTAGGGGCGAAGGTAGGTTCTTTTGCCTGCAACCAATCCCGTGACCTCGACTGTGAATTCAGTACCTTGTAAAGACGCCTGCAGACGCCGCGTACCGTTTTGATCGGGCAGGGGATTGCGGTGATTGCTTACGAGGATGCCGCGTTCCGTGACTGGAGCCAAGGCGTGAGCTTGCGTGCGGGCCGTGGCGAAATAGGTGCCGTTGTTCTCGGAGATTTGCAGGGAACCGATCTGGGGTTCCTGGACGTTCAGTACGCTTATGGTAAAGTTTGCTTCGTGAGACAAGCCGCCGGAGTCGGTCGCCTTGATCGTGACTTGGCGATGGTTGCCCTGCTCGAAATCGATAGGTTTCATGGTGATTAAGCGTCCGAGTGAATCGACCTGGAAGGGGAGGCTAGCATTTTGCTCGGAACCCAAGATTTCGAGTTGGTAGGTGCCGCTGCCTTCTGGATCGTCGGGGTCACTGACCCGCAACTGTCCCACCACGCTGCCAGCCGGCCGGTTCTCGGATAATTGGTTGCCTTCCAGAATGATTGCGGTGGGCGGCAGGTTGGGCACGGCGTCATGGTCCCGCGGATCGGTGCCTTTGGCGAGCTCCTCGGAATCGGGAACCCCGTCGCCGTCATCGTCGTGGTCATGCGCGTCCTCTATGCCGTCGCCGTCGAGGTCTTCGACGACGTTCGTGACGTAGACGTCGAATGCTTTCTCTATGCTGACGTTATGTTCGTCGCTTGCTTTCGCCCGAATGCTCAGGTGGCTGGCGATGGCTTCGAAGTCGAAGGTGGCATCTGTCCTAAGCGAGCCGTTGGCGTCGAGCTGGAAGAGGTGGTTGTGTTGCGAACCATTGCCATCGGCGAGAGTGAAGACATAGGCGGCATTGGCATCTGGATCGACCGCATGAAGTTTGCCCACGAAAGAGCCAGCGGGACGGTTTTCCTTTATGCCGTTGGATACGAGGTAAAGCTGGCTCGGTGGCCGGTTGAACCTGGAGGCGGGGTTGCGGGGATCGGAGCCGTGGGCAATTTCGTCGGCATCGGACAATCCATCGCCGTCGTCGTCAGGATCATGGGCGTCCTCGGTGCCGTCGCCATCAAGGTCTTCCATTACGTTGGTCACGGCGATGGAGAGGTTGCGGGTGGCGGAGGCATGTCCGTCGGATGCAGTGATGATTACTTGGTAGATACCGTCCCCGTTGGCGTCATCTGGGTTTTCGTGATCCGCGGGTTGCTTCAAGCTGAGTTCGCCGGTTGCGGCATTGATGATGAACTTGTCCGCGTCGGGGCCACTCAGGGAATAGCTCAGGATGGCGTTGCCGTCGGTGTCGCCGGCGAGAACGAAGAGGGAGGACGCGTTGTTCTCGGCCATGGCCAAGGTAGCGTTGGCTGTGCCAAAAGAAGGTGGGGCATTGGCCACGGATTGGTTGTTCCGCGGATCGGAGCCATAGCTGATTTCTGCGGCGTCGGAGAAGCCGTCGCCATCGTCGTCTTCATCATAGGCATCCTCTATGCCGTCGCCGTCCAAGTCTTCCACCACGTTGGTGACTGAAATCAGGAAGCTTTTTTCCATGCTTGCGTTCAATTCGTCAGTGGCGCGGACTCGGATCGACAGCTGGGTTGCGTTTTGATCGACAAGGTATTCGTAGTCAAGCGGGGCTGCTGTTCGCAGCGTGCCGTTGAGGTCCAGAGAGAAATTTCCGTTGTGGGTCGATCCGGTGCCTTGGGCTAAGGCGTAGGAGTGGGTGGAGTTGCTGTCTTGGTCGGTGGTGGAGAAATGTCCAACGATGCTTCCCACGGATGCGTTTTCCTGGGTGTTGTTGTTGTCCAGATGGATGTCGCTAGGCGCATAATTGGCGAGGGAGTTGGCGTCGAGAGGATCGGAGCCGCGCGACAATTCTAGGAAGTCGGAGAACCCGTCGCCGTCGGAGTCGGCGGACTGCTGGTTCGTGCCGAGGGCGATTTCCTGTGCATTGGTGAGCCCATCGCCGTCGTCGTCGGCATTCGGGTAAAAAGCGGAGAATACGAAGGCTTTGCCGAGCCGGCGTCGGGAAACCCCGCCTTGGTCAACGTCGTCGCGTATTTGGGCGCTTAATCCGAAGCGAAGTTCTTCGTCCACGGTGAATCCGTCATTATCGGGGTCGTCGGAGCCATCATTTGAAAGGTGGCCGAACTCGTGCATTTCATAGCCGTCGGAAATGCCATCGTTGTCGGAGTCGAGGCTTTCCTCGATATACTTGGCAACGATGGTCTTGTCTTGGTCCATGGTTTCGACGACTTGGCTGAGGCCGATTCCCTTGGTGTCCTGTCGGCGTACTCCATTTACCTCCCAATGGGAGAAAACATAACCGTTGGTGAGTCCGTTCAGGTTGGTCGAATTATAGGTGGAGTTGACGTCTAGGTAACTGCTGGAGTCCGATACGATACCGGGCGGGTCGCTTTGGATGGTCAGCTTTCTGGCCCCGCCCAAGTTGATGAAGGTCTTTCGGTATCGCCTGCGGGAAACACCTCCCTCGCTCAATTCGTCCCGGATCCTGGGCGGTGTGCCGTACCGGAGTTCCTCCGCCATGGTGAAGCCGTCGCCGTCGCCGTCTTCCTGCAAGTTGGCGTCGAGGTTGCCGAAGAGAGACCATTCCTTCCAGTCGGGCAAACCATCGGCGTCGGTGTCCTCTTCCTCGGGGAAGTACTTGGCCACCAAGGTGATGTCCTCGGTCATCGTCACGGTGACTTGGCTGAGAGCCACCCCGGTGCTGTCGGCTATACGTTGCCCGTTTTGCTGCCAGTAGGCAAAGCGATGGCCGTCCACTGAGCCCGAGAGGTTTGCAGTCACTTGTGTGGTGTTGTTTTCCAGATGGGTCACGGTGCTGCCCAGCAAGCCGGCGGGGGCGCTGCGTTCGATTAGTTTCTTGGCTCCGCCCAAATTGATGAAGATTTTCTGGGATCTTCTGCGGGAAACGCCTCCTTCGCTTAAGACGTCCTTGACTGTGGGGGGCGTGTCAAAGCGGAATTCTTCTTCCATGGTCAAGCCGTCGGCGTCGGGGTCGGCCGTTGCATTGGAGCCGAGGTGTCCCAAGTGGCGGCCCTCGTACCAGTCGGGCAAGCCGTCCATGTCGGCATCGAGGTCATTCTCGAGGTAGTGGGCGATGGCTACTACGTTCTCCGTAATGGTGAAGGTGACCGGATTTTTGGCTATGCCTCCGGGGTCGGCTTGCCTTTGGCCATTCAAGCTCCAGTGCGAAAACACTCGGCTGCCACTGGTTGCCGGCGCGGTTAGCGTGGTGACGGAGGCATTTATGTCCTTGTTGACCGTTTGGGAGCTTACGATCCCCAAAGGCTCCGATTTCCTTTCGTAGGTGACTGTTGCCGCAGCGGAAATAGCAAGCAACGGAAAGACCGAAGCCCAGGCTCCTGCCCACCCCGGACCCCGGGTGTTGGAAAGTCGGCCTGTTGGCAACGGTTTCATGTGCGAATAAGAAAGGTCTCGTGCTCGGACGCTTGGCTATTGCGAAACGGGAACGACCCAGAAACCGCTAGTGGCTCCCGTGTCGAAGCCATGCTCGTTGACCTTCACCGGTCGCTCGTCAGGACCAACTTGGAAACTGGGAGTGAACTGGTTGATTATTCCCGGCGTGCTGGCCTCCTTGGCTCGCGTTACTTCCGCGGCGGACGCTTCCCTCAGGTTCATGCGGTTCAGGAGGTATGCCTTGCCCGCCGTCGTGCTGGCGCTTCCGCTGGCGTAGGGTGTCGGGGCATAGGCCAGGTCCCATTTCTCGGCCAAGTATTTGGATAAGTTCGTCCGGTTTTCCGCTGATATGGCGGCATCGAATGCAAAGACTTCCGCGACGTGACCATTCAGGGTATTTGATGTTTGGTGGCCCGATGCCCCCAGATGAAGAGTGCCTGGTGTGCCGAGTCTCGTGGAGTCGGTTGTGTAGTCGAAGCCATCTATCCAGAAGGTGGACTCGGAACCGGAGTTGCTGGCGATGGCGAGGTAATAACGATTGGCCACTTGGGGCACTCCGGTGGAAATCCAGCTGCCTGCCGAATAGTACTTCACTCTTCCTTGGTAAGGTCCGATCAGCCAGTTGCTCGAGCCTTGCAGGGCGCGGCGAGATCCCGAACTGGATGCCGAGTTGAATACCACGGCTACGGTGAAGGGGCTGCTCAAGTTCAGACTGGTGGCGAGACCATCGTTGCTGTTGTCGAAAAACACTGAGGGTTTTCCATTGCGAGAGTTTGCCTTGTGGACGGGATATTTCGCCTCGTTGCTTTGGGTCGCGTTGTGATCTCCGCCCGCTTTGTCCACCCAAATGGAAACGGGCGTGTCCTGAACAAGGGAGTCGGCCTGCCCGTTCCCGTCGAGGTCGGTGGCGTCGAGCCAGAGCTTGAGGTTGGGAAGCGATGCGGGGGCAAAGGTTTGAGCCCCTGCGGTTTCCGGTTGATGTACTATGCCGTTGGAGAAGGCCACTTCACTGTCGCCCGAAGCTACCAACCAGTACCATAGGTCGAGCAGATCGCTTTCCGTTATGGGCGATCGACTGATCTGCAGGGTGGAGGCGTTGTTGTCGGATGCAGGCAGCGTGAGGAAATGAAGGTTGAGCAAGTTGCGGTCGTCCTTGGCGAGGATTTCCATCGCCATCTCACCATAGCCTACCTTCCAGTCGGCCTCTGCGTTCCAAGTGACAGTGTGGGTTTGTCCTGTCGATACGTTGTCGTCCAATTGGCCTGTTACGCTTCCCACAAAGGTTTCCGGTACAATTACTTTGTGAAGGTCATTTCCTCCGTCCACGAAGCCCAGCAGCGCCGCCGACACCTGAGGGCTGTCGGCGTCATGGATGCGGTAGGTTACGCTTACGTGGTTGGTTCCCTGAGGTTGGGTCACCGAGATGACCTCGGGAAGAGGCATTTCCTTAGCCGTTTTGGGGCGCAACACGCGATAGGTGTTCTGCCAACGTCTTAGCTTGGTTATCTCGTGAAATACGAAGAAGCCACCTTTGGGGTGAGCGGCCATGGGCGCATGCGAGAAGCCATTTACCGAAATGCTCTTGAGCCAAGATCCATCCATTTCGCGGACTTGGAACTGACTTGTGTTGTGCCCGCTGAGCAGGACGAGCCCGTCCGGGGTCAGCTT
>PBLJ01000095.1 GCA_002721705.1 Opitutia bacterium | reverse complement strand
TGGTCGCGACGTCGTAGAGCATCCAGTGTTGGTCTTCGCAGGTCACGACGTAGATCAGACCACGCGACTCGTCCGCCACGACGTCGGCAATCCCTTGCTTCTTGTAAGGCATGCCCAGGTTGCGGGCCGTATCGTTTCGCGGATCATAGGTGATCAGGTAACCCCCGAGATACTCCGAATTGTCCCCCTTCTTGGCATAGCCCTGCTTGGTCCCGGCATAAATGATTCCACTGGGGCCTACGTAGTTGCGGGTATGGAACTTGGCCTGAGCGGCGTAGCCCTTGGCGGTCAAGCCACAGACCTTGTGGGCATCCACCACGATGCGTTGCTTTTCGGTAACGGGATCGAATTCAACCAAGTAGGCATTGTGGTTGTACTTGGAGGTACCGATGAAGATTCGTCCATCGTTTCCCTCGCAAAGCGAAAAATACCCGGACTCCTCGGAATGGGTTTCCGGCAAGACGTGATGGGCGGTCCCCCAGACGTATTCGAATGGAGCCTTGGCCCATGAGGAAATGCTCCCATAAAGGAAAACAAGAGGTAACAAAATATAGTAAGGTTTCATGGTTATCAGAATTTCTTTTCTATAGCCTCGCGCCAAGTCTTGGGAAGGCCGGGTTTGGCGAGAGCATTTTCGTAGGCAGCTCGGGCTTCGGATTTGCGTCCGGCTGCGACAAGGAGGTCGCCTTGTATGGCGTAGGTGGTGGCTCCCCAACTACCGGTTTGCTTGGTAGCATCGATGCGGGCAAGGGTTTGGAGGGCGTCATCATGCTTTCCTTGGCGGGAGAGGATGCGGGCGGCTTGCTGGACGGAACGTAATTCCTCCGCGCCACCAATGCGTTCCTTGCCTTCGAAGTTCAAGCGATAGGCTACGAGAGCACCCGCATCGTCCTTGAGGTTGGTTTCGCGGTTATGCCCGAGATTGACGAGGATGCTGGCACGGAGGCGTTTGTCGGAGGTGAGGGCGAGAGCATCTTGCAGGTCGGCCTCGGCGGCCTTCCCATTCTTGCTTTGAAGATACGCCCGAGCCCGGGCGAAGGCGGCTGGAGCAACCTGCGGGAAGGGCCACTTCGAAAAATCCTCCTTGTCGAATTGCTGGAGCAACTCGGAGTGCTTGCGCTGGTCGAGAAGGTTTTCCATGCGGACCGTCTTGGCCACGGCAGGCAGAGGAATGCGTCCGGCCAGTTCGTCGGCCTTGGCGTAGTCCTTGAGGTTGCGGGCGGCGGAAGCGGCCCGACGGAGGGAGGAGGCTTGCTGGAGGTCGGTGGCGTTCTTGGTGGCGGCGAGGGCAACGTAGGCGGCGAGGGCCTCTTGGTTCTTGCGGGCCCGCAGAAGGTTTTCGGCTACTTTACCGGCGACGAGGTAATCGACGTACTCGGGATCGAACTCGAACTTGTTGGAATGTCCGGCGTAAAATTGGGCGAACTTGCGCGGGGCGTGGAACCCAGCGGTACCGGTGGGAGAGAAGGCGGAGTACTCGGCGCCGTGTTCTCGGATGCGCTGGCGGCAGACGTTGAAGTGCCATGGCAAGCTGACCGATGGCTTGCGACCTACGACGAAGTTAAGTGGATCGTTCTCGTCGGTGGTCACGGGGATGCGGATCTCGACCGTCCAGTGGTCCTCGGCGACGTGGGTGGCGAATTCAGCCTGTGACTCCCAGCGGAACCAAGAGTGTTTGTCGACACCGCGGTCTAGATCCACGAGGGCGCCGGCAGGATTGATTGCAAGCTGGTAATAGCTGTGAGAATCGGTTTCCAAGTGGATTTCCACGCAGTCGCCGTACCACATCGCCTGGTCCTCGCGCCGGGTGCTGGTAACGTTGAGCTTTTCACCGGGGCGTTCGTCGCAGCGAATGGCGAAGTAAAGGTTTTGGCCTGAGCGGTCCCAGGCCGACATCACGGTGGTGCCAAAGACAGGCTGGGCACCTGTCTGCAGTTCACGGAGTCGGCCGACCGTCCAACTGCGGTGCCGTTCCCAATGCTGGTCATCAAGCTTGCCGTCTATGAGGATGGGCTCCTTGAGTTCCCAGCCTCCTACGGTGCGCATGTAAGGCACGGGCCCGCGCTTGCGACCGAGCAGCTTGGATTTGCTGCGGAGAGTGTTAAGGAAACCGTCGATGAGCCCAAGTCGCTTGGCGTAGACTGAGTCGGCGGGCGCGCGGGTCTTGGCGAGGTCGAACAGGGCCAAGGCTTGGTCCACTTTCGCCTTGTGCTTTTCCATGGCCTGGTAGTTCGGCTCGCAATACTCGAAAAAGGCCTGCATCGCCTTGCCGGCAGGACCGTAGAAAAGGCGGCAATACTCGGCCAACTCGGCCACGGGATCGTAGGCCTTACCGCCCCAGTAGGCCCGGGCTGTGAAGTATACTTGAAAATGGTTGAAGCCGACGTCGACCGTATCGAAGTCCTGCCGCATGGAGAGCCAGATGTCCTCGCCAAGGGAAACTCCCTTCAGCTTGTTGATGCTGTCGCCCTGCACCTTGGAAACGAAAGCGGGCAGATAGAAACCGCGGGAGGAGAATGGATAGTTCTCGAAAATCATGATCGGGTTGTCCGTTTTCTTTCGCCAACCGGCTTGCAGCTTGGCGATGGTTTCGCGTTGCTCAGGCAAGGTATTGCGGGGACGGCGACCGCCAACAATCATGACCTGCACGTTGGGTTCGAGCTTGTCGATATTGGTTGGCGGATTGGTATTGGCCCCGTAGGCGCAGCAAAGAATTTTCTTTTGGGGATGCGTTTTGCCGACTTCCTTGGCCACTCGGTTCGCGAAATCCCAAACGTGATTGGAGAGCTTGCCGCGGGAACCCATCTGGTCGATTTGCTTGCCTTCGCAAAGCTTGCACTGGCAGATCGATCCGTAGGCGTCGGGCGGCATGATGGATACACTGTCGTAGTCGTAGACGTCGAACTGGGCCCGGGCCCACTTGACGGTGGCCTGAAAGAGTTCAGGGTTGGAATAACAGAGGTGATTGAGGCGCTCGCCACGCTTGATGGCGCGCTTGCCACCATAGAGGGCGAACCAGTCGGGGTGGTTCTTCAAGGTGTACTCGTTGTGGGTCATGGTATGCATGCCGTGGGCCACCATCAGGCCGTAGGGATTTCGCGTACCCAGCCGCATCATCCACATAGTGGTGGGGTCGCTGGCCGTACCAAAGCGAACGTTGAATTGCCTCAAAGGGAAGTCCGGCTTCACGACCGTATCCAATTTCGGGAGCGCGATGGTCTTGCGTTGCGGCACCACCTCGCCCAGTTCGCCGGGCAGGTACCACCGAACGCCCAGTTGCTTGAGGAAACCGCACACTGCATTGAAGGAGCCGCGTTCGTCGAAGGTCCAGTAGCGCTCGTCAGGCTCACGGGCCAACTCGGCGGGCATGCGCTCGCGATTCTTGTACATGCCGCCGTTGGGCACACCGTAGGGTGTGCCGGAAACTTTCTCCCATTCTCGCTGATCCTTGCCGGTGGCGCGGTCGGTGTGTCGCTTGGCCCAAGGTTCGGTGGGCACGAAGTCGCTATCGTCGCCCAGAAACGCCAGCCAGTGCGAACCCGACACCAGTCGGTAGGCGCCGTGCTCCAGTCCCTTGGCCGAGAGCTTGAGGGCCAGCGTGCCCTCGCTTTCACCAACGAAGAGCTTCACCAAGCCCTTCCCGCTCGGCTTCGATACCACCTTCAGCTTGGCCCCGGACATTTTCTCCAAGTAGACCTTCAGGTCCCGAGCCGCAAAACGCGTCGAGCGGGGGGCGTCATCGGACAGCACGATCTCCGCGTGGGCTTCGCCGTCCTTGACGATGAATGGAGCGGCGTTTGCGATGAAGGTAATCAGCAAAAATACGATAGAGAGATAAACAATTCTCATGAAAAGGCAGGGGTTATCGCGCGCCGACGCGTTGCCGCCAGGTTTCGTAGCGGGCGGCCATGTCCTTGACGCGAGCGGGTTGGCTCTTGGCGAGGTTGGCGGTTTCGCCGGGGTCGATTGAGAGATCATAGAGTTCCCAGGGTATCTTATCCCCAGGGCGAATGATTTTCCAGTCGCCCATAATGAGGGCGCGGCCACGGGGATTTTTCCAGGCCAAGGTCTCGTGGCCGGAGCGCTTCTCGCCGCGCAGGATGGGGACAAGGCTTTTGCCCTCCATGGGAAGAGGTCGGCGCTTCTGGAACTCAGTGGGGTATTCCAAGTCGGCTAGGTCGAGGCATGTGGCCATGACGTCGATGACGTGACCGGGTTGGCGGGTGAGCGCGTTTCCTTTCTTGATAACCTTGGGCCAGTGAGCGATGAGCGGGGTCCGGATGCCGCCCTCGTAGGACGACAACTTGGTACTGCGCAAGGGCGTGTTGCTGGTGAGGGCCCAAGCCAGGCCATAGCCGGCAAAGGTATCGTGCGGCCCGGGCATAACCTTCGGACCACTGCCGGGACGAATGATGACCTTGTCCTTACGCCAATTTGCTTTTGGAGAACTGGGACTGAACCCGAAGCCACTGGCGCTTGGCCCGAATCCGCCATCGGGAGCGGCACCATTGTCGGAGAGAAAGAGAATGAGGGTGTCGTCGAGTTGGCCGGATTTCCTAAGTACCTCGAGCATGCGCCCCACTCCACGGTCAACGTTGGCGATTTGGGCTGCGTAGACCGCCATGCGCTCGGCTTGCCAGTCCTTGTGCTTGTCCTTCTCCCAGTTCGGGACGTTTCGGGGATAAGGCGCGGGCTTGGCCCCATCCGGCAAGAGACCCATCTTGCGTTGTCGCTCGATCCGGGTGGATCGCCAATCGTTCCAGCCTTTGGTACGGTAGCGCTCGCGGAACGGGGCGATGGTTTTCTCGCGGGCGTGCAAGGGCCAGTGAGGCGCCACGTAGCCGACGTAGAGGAAGAAAGGCTTTTTATCGGCGACGGCTTCCTCGAGAAAGCTAACGGCATGGTCGTTGAAAGCATCGGTCATGAAAAAATCGTCGGTGAATTTCCACGGCTTGTCGTCGAGGTAGAAATCGTTTTGCACAACGGGATGCCAATAACTGATCATGCCTCGGCAATTGGGCCCGAAGAAACGGTTGAACCCGCGCTTCACCGCGAGGTCGCGACCTTGCCACTTGCCAACCATGGCGGTGTGGTACCCGCCGGCCTGCAGCAACTCGGGGATGAGTACGCATTTCGAAAAATCCTTGGGCATGTTCCAGTTGTCACCTCCATGTCCGGTTTGCTGGCAGTACAGGCCGGTCAACAACGAGGCCCGGGTGGGGCCGCAGACGGAATTGTTGTAAAAACGCGTGAAGCGCAAACCACCCTCAGCCAAAGAGTCGACGTTGGGCGTGTCGATCTCGCCGCCGTAGCAACCGAGATCGGACCAACCCATGTCGTCGACCATGACCAGCAGGACATTGGGCCTCCCCTCGCCATGCAGAAAAGCCGCCATGGCCAACAGAAGCAGAACAAAGGTAAGACGGAAAGTTCGCATGGGGTATGTTTCGTAGATTGCTTAAATTATTTCGCCAATTTGCTCTTCACGGCATTTGATGGCGCCTTGCCTAGCTAGAGAGCTGACCCCATCTCACTTCTTACTCATTTGCATCATGGCCTCGGCGAATGCCTTGCCGATCCGGGCCATGGTCTTGGCGCTGCCAAAATAATGATAGGCCGCATTCGATCGGGCAACCTTGGCATAGGCATCGTCCTCCGCCGAAATCAACTCCTTGCGGTACTTGTCGAGGTGGGCCTTTTGGGCTTTGGCGTCCATTGAACCATCTTTGTTCGGATGATCCTTGTGCTTGCTCTTGAGGAAGCCCGCCATCTGTTTGATCTTGCCCTGATTGTCCTCCATGCGCTGTAGGCGCGCATCCCAGAAAGGAGCCGTTCGAACGGCCATGACGTCACCCTTGAATTCGGGCATGGACGCAGGCGCCGCCATAGCTTCGCGAAAAGACCCGTGAATGGGAACGTAACGTTGACTGGCATATTTGTCCAAGGGTCCACCCACTCCCATGACGCCAATGACGAACTTCATGTCAGGAGCCTTCAGGTCCTTTCTCACGTCGCGAATGAAATGGGCCAAGCATTCGCTATAAGCATCGTAGCCACCGGGTTGCCCGCGATTGGGATAGGTGCCACTCGCCACCATGTCGTTCCAGCCCTGGAACCAGGCGAAACCGGCGAGCTCGTAGCCATCCTCTGAATCGTAATCGGGATACACGCGCTTCACGTCTTTGAGGACTCTGCGGACATGTTCGATCATCAGGCGGTAGAAGCGACCCGTTTGCTCTGCTTTTTCAGCCTGGACTTCCTTCAGGTTCCTCCCCCGATTTTTCAAGTTTTCCAGTTCCTTTTCGCTGAACGGATAAGGACCCGCGGAGGGGGGGCGAAAGTCAGTATGAATCGATTTGCCTCCCCACGCCGTCTTGATGATGAGGACTGGTTCCCGCAAGGCCTTCTGGGCATAGATTCCAAAGGTGAATTCAGGCCCGATCTTGTCGCTCGCTTCTGCGGGGTTTCTTCGGGAACCATAACCTGCGGTCAGTTTACCGAAGCCTTCCCCCATGTTGTCCCGCCCACCAGTGAAATAGGATATCCAGACCTGATCGCAAACAACGGGATTCCCCTTTTCATCAACCATTTCCTTCAGGATGGGCTTGGTTAGCGGATCAGTCCTCATCGCCTCGAATGTGCTTATCTTGGCATGGCCTTCCATGTTGGACTGGCCGCAAAGAATAAAGACCTTGAGGGGCTTGGCGTGAGCAGACGAACAGGCCAATAGACCTAAGATGAAAACGGAGAGAAATGAGCTTGGAAAATGAGTCATGTATTCGATTTGGTATTTATGCTTGGGGGAAAATCTTACTTCGCCAACTTGGCCTTCAATTGCTTGAGCAAGGCGGTGGCTTTGTCGGGTTGAGCCTCGGCCAAGTTTTTCGTTTCACCTTCCGGGCTGGTGTGGTCGTAGAGCTCGAATTCCCCTCCCTTGTGGGCGATGAGCCGGTGGGTGGCGGTACGAATGGTCTGGGCATTTCCACGGTAGGCAATGGCGGAGTGGCCCTTGGCCTTTGGGTTCTTCAGGATAGGGACAAGGGTTTGCCCTTGCAGGAAGTCGGGCTTGTCCAGTCCGGCCAAGTCGCAGACGGTGGGGAAAACGTCCAGGGTCTCGACCACCGCTTGCGTGGCTTTCCCTGCCTTCGGGATGCCTTTGTAAGATATGACCAGCGGAGAACGGAGCGATTCCTCGAAGAGAGCGTGCTTGCCCCAGATAGCGTGCTCGCCGAGGTGCCAGCCATGGTCGCCCCAGAGGAGGATTATAGTGTCGTCGCGAAGCTCCAACTGGTCGAGCTTGACGAGTATGCGTCCGACGAGGGCGTCGGCATAGGTCACGCAGCCGGCATAGTGGCGGCGCACCTCGAGGGCAAAGGCTGCGTCGGTGTTCGGGTTGCGCTTCCAGCGATTATATTTCATGAACTCCCCGGAGCCATGCCAAGTGGTTTTGCCGGTGGGCTTGAGGGGATGTGGCGTGGGCGGCAGCTCCGCCTTGAGGTACGGTTTGACGTACTGGAGAGGAGCGCCGAAGGGGAGGTGTGGCCGAATAATGCCGACGGCAAGAAAGAACGGCTTCTTGGCAGCCTGTTTTCCGAGATCGTCGAGTTGGCGAAGGGCCTCGTCGGTGATTAGACCATCGGGATAGGCGGTATCGGGTCCATCGAAGGCTTGGTAGACGTCCATTTGCTTGGCGTTACCGCGAATTTCGCCATTGGCCAGTCCGTGCATGGCGCCGCGCGGATGTTTCCAAGGACCGGCGGGCAAAAGGTGGCGATCCCAGGACTCGGGCATTTCGGGGCTGGCGTTCTCGTTCCAGTCCCTTCCTCCCCTACCCCCGGGATGATGGGATACCTTACCAACGGATACAGTGGTATAGCCATGCTTTCGGAAATAGCCGGGAAAACTGGGATGCTGAATATTGTTGGCCCTGGAAAAGAGGGCCCCGTTGCTGGCCGGGCCGTAGGTCCCGGTGAGCAATGTGTAGCGTGACGCCCCGCAGGTTGGAGCCTGTACGTAGTGACGATGGAAGGGGCGGCCCAAGGAGGCCAATTTGTCGATGTTGGGCGACTGGACGTAATCAACACCAAAGCATTTCAACTCGGGGCGCAGGTCATCCACGCAAATGAGCAGAACGTTGGGATGCTTTTGCTTTCCTGAAAGAGAGCAAACTAGAAGAGCGAACCAGAGGGCGGGTAGCGAAATCTTCATGGGTCAGTCCTTGGGAGCGCTACCCCACCAGTCCTTGTTCGGCTTGTAGTCGGGATTAAGGAAATTGGCGTGCTGGCGTTCGAGCCTTTCCTTGCCTTGTGTGGCGAGCCATTCGAGGCGTTCCTTGCGCTTGGCCATGTCCGCCTTGTCGTCCTTTACAGGCATCTTGGCCTTGGTCTCCTTAAGCCAAGCGTCGAGCTTGGTTCGCAAGGCCTTGACCTTTTTAGGTTCGGCAGCGGCGAGATCCTTTTGTTCCACCTCGTCCTTGCCGAGATGGTACAACTCGTCGCGGCCATCCTCGTGGTAATGGATCAACTTCCAGTTGTCCTCGGTGATGATGGAGGACGGTTCTCCCCCTTGGTTGCCGTAGTGAGGATAGTGCCAGTAGAGCGGTCGATCGGGAATGGCTTTTCCTTTCAACAGTGGCACCAAGCTGACGCCGTCCACCTTTTGCTTCTTGGGCACCTTGATGCCGGCCAACTCAAGCAAGGTAGGGTACCAATCGATGCCGTTCACCGGTACCGCGCTGGTGGAACCCGGCTTGGTCACGCCGGGCGCCTTGAGGTAAAACGGTTCGCGTATACCGCCCTCCCATTGGCGGCCCTTGCCACCACGAAGAGGCGTATTGCTGGTGGAGAAGGCATCGCCAGAGGAGACGCCCCCGTTGTCGGAGGTGAAGCACACTATTGTATTCTCGGCGAGGCCTAGCTGGTCGAGCTTCTTGAGCACCATGCCGACGGCGTCGTCCATGGTCTCGATCATGCCGGCGTAGATTGGGCAGTCCTGCACTTGGCGGACGCTAAGGCGGCGGTCGAAGAGAAAACGTTCCTTGGCCAAGCCAGCGGCTGTTGCCTTTTTTTGGTATTTCTTCCAGAGCCCGGGAGTGGTCTGGATGGGGCCGTGCACGGTGTAGAAGGAAAGATAGGCGAGGAAGGGCTTGTCCTTGTGAGCCTCTATGAAATCGGCGGTTTCCTTGCCGAGTCGGAGAGTGAGGGATTCGCCCGGAGGCCCTGACTCCAAGTTAGGATTCTGCCACGGGGAATAGAAACCGCCGCGGGGACTGCCGACGTCCCAGCCGCCCTTGTTGATCTCAAAGCCATGGTCGGTTGGCCAGGAGCCCTTGCTTCCAAGATGCCACTTGCCCGCGAAAAACGTCTTGTAGCCAGCTTTCTTCATGGCCTCGGCCAAGGTAATCTCGGAAGCCCGCAGGTTGCGGTCGTACTCCGGCGGCAAGTGGGAGTCGTTTCGGCGTGTTCCGCGCCAAGCTTCACCTGCCCGGTCCCCGATCCAGGTGGTGATGCCGTGGTTAGTGGGGTACTTGCCGGTCAATATGCTGGCCCGCGAGGGACTGCAGACTTGGCAGGTTGCATAGCCACGGGTGAACTTCATCCCCTCGTTGGCGATACGATCAATATGCGGGCTCTCGTAATAGGTGGAGCCCTCGTTACTAAGGTCGCGCCAGCCGAGGTCGTCGGCCAAAATGAACACAACGTTTGGCTTCTTGGCAAACGCGGGAGCCAAGCAACCGAGAACAAAAAGGAAAAGAATACTGTTTCGCATGAGTCAGGTATTTGAGGTTACACGGCAAACTTGCCCGTCATGTAGCCACCATCGACGAAGAGTGACTGCCAATGGTGAAATCGGATTCCCCGACGAGGAAGTAGCAATTGGCGGTTGCGAAGCCGAATCCCTTGCTCGCTCCGGTAATGAGAACTTTCATAACTACTTAGCTTGCGCTTTTACTTGGATGCCCATTCAGGGACTTTGCCGTCACCGGTCTTTTCGCCCTTGAGCAACCAGCTCAGGTTGAAGCGGGCGATCCAGGAACCTCCGGCCTCGAAATTCAAGTAAACCCAACCTTCAGACTTGGTGCCGGGGCGGCCCGAGGTCATGGAGGAATAAGCGAACCCGCCGTTCGCCGCGAGGCGCTTAAGGGGCCAGGTCTTACCGCCATCAAAACTGGCCCAGACCGTGCCGAGCTTGCGTCCGCCGGGGCTGTCGCAATTGCTGTAGAGAAGAATGTCGCGCCCCTCCACGGGCAGGCGCGTGAGGCCGGCCATACAGCCGTATTGAGTATTTTGAGGCCCATCCGGCAAGACTTCGCAAATAGCCAAATCTTTCCAAGTGGCTCCACCGTCGTCGCTCCAGGCCGTCCAGCGACGCAATGGATTGGCGCCTTCCTCGGCCCAGTGTCGTCGTGAATTGTAATAGACGCGCCCATCGGACAATTCCGCCACGGTGGCTTCTCCCGTTCCGTTGGCGGGAAAGGGTTCGCTGGTTTGCCAGGTCTTGCCATTGTCGTCGCTGAATATCGCATTGGTGTAATGTTGAGGCCATTTGCTACGATGATTCTGCCCCGCATACCAGCGGGAGGGGCGAATCAAGCGTCCGGCATGTTTGCCGTGGCGCAAGGTGATGCCATGTTCGTTCATGTGCATGGACGGCACGTTGCCTTTGCTGTCCGGCTTGATTTCCACCTCCACCGGTTTCCAGCTCTTGCCATGGTCCTTGCTCTTATAGACGGTGAGCTCGGCCGGGGGGTGATGTTTCTCCACAAAGGCAAAGATTTCACCGTTGCGCTCATTCACGGTGACTCCACCACACATGAAGCCCTTGCCAATGGAAATCTCGGGACCCCAGGTATTGCCGCCGTCCTCACTACGTTTCACGATGACCCCGTTCCAAACAGCGAGCACGGTCCCATCGACCGCCACCACCACGTTAGGGAAGCGGTTCCCGTTGATGATTTTCTTGAGCTTGATCTCGGGCTCGCCGAGAAAAGCCTCGAGCTTGGCCTCCACCGGATGACCGGCAGCGGTGTTGGCCGGTTTGGCTCCGAAGGAAGGGATGGAAAACGTGAGGCACGCAAGCAAGGCAAACAATCTTTGGTATGTCATGGAATGGAGGGGGTGTTGTTGAAAAGGAAAACAAAAGGAAGACAAGTTTCAGAGACAAGCCAATCCTGTATTCAATGGAAACAGTAAATTGCCAAAGGCAGTTCATCGTTGCAGATCGCCTGGATTGCCATATAAGTGGGCATTCCTTTCCATTCAGATTTCATCCCCTACCCAGCCTCCAATCATCATGAAGAAAGCATACGCGCTCCTCGGCATACTGCTTGCCACAATCACAACCAATCACCTAGTCGCTGAAGAACGAGAACGACGGGAAGGCAATCGGGAACGAGCCGAAAAAGAAGACGGCGAGTTTCGCGAATGGATCGATAAGAAACGCCGCCAAATCGAAGCCCTCAAGAAGCAGGGCAAACACGAGGAAGCAGAGAAAATGGGCCACGAGATACGCCGTGTTTGGGCCGAGAAAATGGGGCGCCGTGAAACCGAGCGGGCACATGACAACCACCGTGAAGGGGAGCGCGAACACCAGCGGGAACGGGCAGATCACCATGGCGAGCGCGAGCATCACGGCGAAAAGCGCCTCGAGCACTGGACGCAGGAACGTGCACGCAAAATCGAGGAACTGGCCAAGGAAGGTCGCCACGAGGAGGCCCGCGAACTGGAAAGGGAAACCAAGAGAATCGTGGCAGAGAGAATGCGCCACATCCACGAGCAAGAACGTAAAAGCCATCACGAACATGCGGAATTGGAACGCTTTGCTGATGAGAGGAAGCGGGAAATCAGGAGGCTCGGTGAAGCAGGGCGTCATGAGGAAGCCAAGAGGTTGGCCGAGGACACGCGACGCACCATAGAGGAGAAGTCGCGCCACCTGCAGAATCGAGAGCATCATGGCCATGACCATGCCGAACACCACCATGGCCACGACGAGGAAGGTGAGCGCTTCGAGCGCTGGGTGGGCGAGCAAAAGCGCCACATCCACGAGTTACGTGAAAACAATCGCCACGAAGAGGCCGAGCGTCATGAAAAGCAGTTGGCAGAGAGGATGGCTCATTTCCATCACCAAAGAGAGCGCCGCCACCACGAGGGCGAGCGACACCAAAAGCACCGTCACGAGGAAGAGCGCATGCATCACCTGAAGGCGGCGATCGATCATTTGAATGCCATCGGCATGCATGACTTGGCCGGGGAAGTGGAGCGCCGCGCTCATGATCAGCGCGACCACCACGAGGGGCGCGACCACCATGAGGGTCGTGAAGGCCACTGGAACCACGAGTTGCACCAATTGCGCGGGGAAGTGAACGAATTGAGACGCGCCTTGCACGAGATGCGCGAATTCATCGGCAGGCAACACGGAGAGCGTGACCGGGAACGGCGCTAACAAGGGCTGAAAAAGCAATCGATTGATTCTCGGCGGGCGCAGTCCGCTGGATCAGTCGGCGTAGATAAAGCCCGGAGGCTTGATCTCGAATTGGTGGCTCTTGCCACCGGCGATGGCGGTTATACCTTTGCGGGGCAGAACAAAGAAGGAAGCAAAGATTTGCCCCTTCAAGATACGGCCCTGGAAGTCGAAATCCTTTTTCGGAGCAACCCGCAAACTACCTTCGTCAAGACGAGCCTTTATCCCGATGATTGGTTCGGGGTGACGAACGTTCTTCACCAGAACAACAATGTTCTTGGAAAAATCGATTGGAGGAACCGCCACCTTTTCATCAAAGGATTTGAAACTCTCCATAAAGGCAGTGAATGCCTTGTTGTCGCCCAAATAGGCAACCGGGCTCTTGCGTTGGTCCTCGGGTAAAATCTCAAGGCTTTTGACCGGGAGGGTACCGTTCCATGCCTTGCCAATGGCAAACTCCTCGCCCACCCGACCCTTGGCCGAGAACAACCGACAGTTCGACAAGCGGAGAACCTTGTCTTCCCCAAGCTCTTTCTTGGTGGAAACAACTCGGTAGGTTTCGCCAGGCTCAGCCTTCCCACCCTTTACTTGGTTCGGATTGCGCGCCTGTCCGGGCTCCACAACGCATATCAGGACGAGATTCGGCTTCAAGTCATCCTTGCCATCAATGACTTCCTTTATCTGAAACTTGAGCAAATGGGTCCGCACACCCTTCTTGTTCTTTTTCCCCTTCTTGTCTCCATCTTTTTTGGCCCCCTCTTTCTTGTCATCGTGCTGTTCCGCGGGCTCCACTTTTTCTTTCTCCAGCAATTTCCCAATGAATGAATACTTCTTCTTGGGTCCGACTTCCTTGTCGGGAACCGGCTTGGCCACTTTTGGTGGAGGTACGGCGGAAATTACCAATGCATGGAACGGAAACGAGAACAAGAGAGTCAGCAATAGAATACGTTTCATGTACGAATGGGGAAATGCATCAGCTCAAGACATCCTTGACCACCTTGCCATGAACGTCGGTGAGACGAAAGTAACGGCCTTGGTAGCGGTAGGTCAAGCGCTCGTGATCGATGCCCAGTTGGTGCATGATGGTGGCTTGCAGATCATGAACGTGGACGGGCTTGTCCACCACGTTCACGCTATAGTCGTCGGTCTCGCCGTAGGACAGGCCACCTTTCACGCCGCCACCGGCCATCCAGTAGGTGAAACAGTTGGGGTGGTGGTCGCGGCCGTAATTGGTTCTTGTGAGTTTGCCCTGACAATAAACCGTTCGTCCGAATTCACCACCCCAGACCACGAGGGTGTCCTCCAACATACCACGCTGCTTCAGGTCGCGCAGGAGACCAGCGGTCGCTTGGTCGGTGTCGCGGCAACGGGCGGCGATCTGCTTGGGGGCGCCACCATGCGAATCCCAACCACGATGAAAAAGCTGAATGAAGCGCACCCCGCGCTCCGCAAGACGGCGGGCCAGAAGGCAATTGTAGGCGTATTTCCCGACCTTGGTGGCTTCCGGGCCGTACAGATCGAGGGTACTCTTCGGCTCGCTCTTGAAATCGATCAACTCGGGCACGCTCATCTGCATGCGGAACGCCAGTTCATACTGGGCGATGCGGGTGGCAATGGCCGGGTCGTTATAGCGACTCGCCTGCTTGGCGTTCAATTCACCGAGGGCATCCAGCATCCGACGACGTTGGGCACGGGTCACGCCGGCTGGGTTGTAAAGATCGAGTATGGGGTCGCCTTGCCCGCGAAATTTCACTCCCTGGAAGCGTCCTGGCAGGAAACCGGCTCCCCAGAGGCGGTCGTACAAAGGTTGTCCACCCGTACCGGAAGTCAGAGCCACGAAGGACGGCAAGTCGGCATTTACGCTACCCAGCCCGTAGCTTGCCCAAGCGCCCATGCTGGGACGCCCGGGGATAACTGAGCCCGTCTGGAAAAGTGTCGCCGCGGGGTCATGATTGATGGCCTCGGTGTACATGCTCTTTATCACGCAGACCTCGTCGATGACCTTGGCCAAGTGGGGCATGGCATTGCTAAGGTGGATCCCGGAAGCGCCGTGCCGGGCAAACTTGAAGGTGCTCGGAGCCAAGGGAAAGGAAGCCTGCCCCGAGGTCATGGTGGTCTTGCGCTCGGCCGGGTAAATCGACTCGGGCACTTCCTCCCCAAAATGATCGGCGAGGTGCGGCTTGGGGTCGAAGAGATCCATTTGAGAGGGGCCGCCCGACTGGAAAAGATAGATCACGCGCTTTGCCTTGGGAGCGAAGTGAGGAAAACCCTCGAGCCCGCCGATCTGGTTACGCGGCTTCTCGGCGCCATGGAGCAAACTACCCAATGCAATCGAACCCAAGCCGAGGGTACTGCGCTCCAAAAAAGCGCGTCGGGTCTGCTGTATGCGGAATTCTTCCATGGCTTCCATATCAATCCTGCATGATGGCTTCGTCGAGATTCAAAATCGTGTTGGCCACCAAGGCATAGGAGGCCAGCGTGACGGCATCAAGCATTGGATCTGCTTTCTTTTCCCCGACGGTCAATAATTGCTTGGCCGCCTCGGGACGCCTCCTGAAATCATCAAGGTAAAAGCGGAGGTCCGCCAAGAGACGTTTCGTTTCACCGGGCGTCGGTTCACGACTGGTCACCATGCGAAAGGCGTGGGCGATGCGGCGGGAATGGGACAGCCCCTTGGTCTTCATGACACGCTCGGCAAGGAAGCGAGCGGATTCCACGAAGGTAACGTTGTTCATCATGGTCAGAGCCTGCAGCGGCGTAGTGGTCTGGTCGTTGCGCACGATGCACACTTCTCTGGCTGCAGCGTTCAAGGTCATCATGGTGGGTGGAGGCACGGTACGCCTCCAGTAGGTGTACATGCTGCGTCGGTAAAGCTTCTCCCCCTTGTCCTGTTTGTAGGTTGCATTGGATATGCTTTTCCAGATACGTGGCGGCATGTAGGGCTTGACCGAGGGGCCTCCGATCTTCTCGACCAGCAACCCACTGTTAAAGAGTGCGGCGTCACGAATCTGGTAAGGGGAAAGGCGCTTGCGTGGCCCATGAGCCAGCAAGCGGTTTTCGGGGTCTTCTTCAAGGTGAAGAGTCAAGGCCTCGGAGGCCTGCCGGTAAGTGGCGCTGGTGACAATCAACTTGTGCATCGCCTTAATGTTCCAGTCGCGTCGGACGAACTCGGTGGCCAACCAGTCGAGCAAGGCAGGATGGCTTGGCAGTTCGCCTTGCACTCCAAAGTTTTCACTAGTCTTGACCAGCCCCATGCCGAAGTAATGCTGCCAAAGGCGATTGATGGTCACGCGCGCAGTCAACGGATGCTTCGGATCAAGCAACCACTGGGAAAGACCGATCCGGTTCTTCGGCCATTCCTTTTTCCACACGCCAAGCACAGGAGGTGTGGCGGGTTGCAGTTTCTCGGACTTGTCCGGCTGGTCGTACAGTCCGCGATTGAGCAAATAGGTAGGGCGGGGATTGGAGCGTTCGTGCAACACCATGACAGTGTCGGGGGCACCTGGTTGAGGGCGGGGCACCGAGGTTTGCACTACCTTGACTTTGGGAGGATCAGGAACAACGAATTCAGATTCCTCCTCGGACAAGTTGGGCCAGCTTTTCGGCACCTTGATGAAGGGGGGGCTGTTTCCATTGTTGGGACCGAGACCGGCTTCCGCTATATTGTTGAAAAACGCGAAGAGGCGATAGAAGTCCTTTTGGCCAACGGGGTCGTACTTGTGGTCGTGGCAACGGGAACAAGTCAAAGTGAGGCCGAGGAACATGGTGCCCATGGTCTCGACCCGGTCCGCGACGTACTCGACAATCCACTCGTCGGGGATGGATCCGCCCTCCGAGTTGATGCGGTGGTTGCGATTATATCCAGTGGCCACCTGAGTGTAGAAATTGCGGTCCGGCAACAAGTCGCCCGCCATCTGTTCGGTCACGAAGCGGTCGAAGGGCATATTGTCGTTCAAGGCCTTGATCAACCAGTCGCGCCACACCCACATGTAGCGCAGACGATCGTTTTGGTAGCCATCGGTGTCGGCGTAGCGCGAGGCCTCCATCCACCCGAGGGCCATGTGCTCGCCGTACTGGCTTGACTGAAGCAGGCGGTCGACTGCCTTCTCGTAAGCATCGGGAGCATCGTCATTCAGAAAATCATCCAATTCCTCGATGGTGGGCGGCAAACCCGTCAGGTCGAAAGTCACGCGGCGAAGCAAGGTCGCCTTGTCGGTTTGCGGCGAAGGTTGCCAGCCTTTGCGTTCCAAGCGAGCCAAGATGAAAGAGTCTATTTCATTCCGAACCCATGCCTCGTTCTTAATCTTGGGCAATGCTGAGCGACCAGGTGGAACAAAGGCCCAATGCCGATCATCCTCAGGCCATTTGGCGCCCGCCTTCAACCACTGGACCAACTTCGCCCTGTCCTTGAGACTAAGAACGCGCTTGGAATCCGGTGGCGGCATGCGCTCATCGGGATCCTCGCTCGTCAAGCGCTTCAACATCTCGTCATTGGTCAATACCTCCGACTTAAATGCGGCAGCCCGGTCATCGAGACGTAACTTGCCCTTGCGGGCCTTGGCATCCGGCCCATGGCAATTGTAGCAGGAGTCCGACAAGACAGGACGAACCTCTTGGACGAAATCCAAGTCCGCCGCCTGGGCAAGACCGCCCAACAGGAATGGCAACAAGATGCAGATGACTCGTATCATCATTAATCGGATGCAACTTTATAGGGCCCTGAATCGAAAAAGTCAGCGAAAGAATGCAAAGTGAGGCTACTTCGGAACAACAGCCCGGGCCATTCTGTCGCCGACCTCGAAATAGCCCAGCGGACTCCCTGCTCCATTTTTGGCGTCGGCGATCATCCAGACCGCTCCCGGGCGGGTGCGTTGACGGTAATGCTTCCCGGGAGCAATAACCGCATAGGGCTTGCTGCCCCCCGAACGATCCATCCACAACAGCTGCACATCACCCTTGCTACGGTTAACAAAAATCACCTCGAAGGACCCACCGTCCGGTTTTGAGGGAGGCGCCTTGGCTCCTTTGGCAATGGGCTTCCATGGGAGAGCCGGCAAGGAATCAATCTTCGGCTCAACCGGTTTGGCGAAGGTTTTGGGGGCGAGCGAACGCAAATGTTTCAAGGTGTCGCGATGCTCCTTAAGGGAGGCCAAATTGGTCCACTCATGGGGGTCATTGGCGGTATCGTAGAGTTCCTCTTGGCCATCCTTGTAATGAAGGTACCGCCAGCCTTCGGCGCTGAGGCCATAACTGCCCGGGTGATGAAGGTGAGTGAGCGCAACGTGAGGCCACTCGGCCTTGTGATTGGCCAATAGAGGCACGAGGCTGGGACCGTCATGGACTTTCCGCGCTGGCAAGCCGCATAGCTCGAGCAAGGTCGGCGCGAGGCTGCGGAGATTAACCGGCTTGGCGCAAGATGCGGGTTGGGAGCCACCGGCCAATCCGGGCGCGCCTTTGGGGACGCGCAAAATGAATGGGACACGGGAGCAGACCCGCCAAGTGGTGAACTTTTGCCAATGTTCTTTTTCGCCCAAATGCCAACCATGGTCCGACCAGAGGGCGACGATTGTGTTGTCGGCATGAGGTCCTTTCTCAAGGGCATCGAGGACACGGCCGAGCATGGCATCGGCAAAATAGATTGAAGCGAGGTAGCCCTGGATGCCTTGCTTCCATTGCTTGTGAGCCCGAATGTGCGGAAAGTAACGATTATTGGCCAAGTTCTTGGCTGCCGGGGACAAGTCATTCAAGTCATCCGCGCGGTAACCGGGTGGCAACTGAATTTCTTCGAGCGGGAAGGCATCAAAATACTTTTTCGGAACAAACCATGGCTCGTGCGGACGATAGATTCCGCAAGCCAGAAAGAAGGGCTTGTCTTGTTTCTTGGAGAGGCGCTCGCTGACCCATTCAGCGACCGAATAGTCTCCCCCGTATTCCTTGTCGGTGGCATCGATCGGTCCCCAGTCGGTCTCATAGTATTGCCAGGGCCCGCCACGAGGCAGACTGACCGGGCGTTTGGGCGGACCCAAGGTATCCGGAAAAGGATTCTCTGTTTCCTTGGCAGGAAAGTATTCGTCCCAAGACCGGGCGTCGATGAAGTAGTGCAGCATCTTGCCGGAACCACCCGACCAATACCCTGCCTTGGAAAAAGTCTTGGGCAACAACTCGGCGTCGGGCAGGGCCTCGCGCATCTTCTGGCCGTTTCGGTATAATCCCGAACGGTGGGGAGATATACCCGTGAACACCGCGGTTCGCGATGGATTGCAGGCAGGAGCATCGCAATGAGCATTGGTGAAAAGTGTTCCGGAGGCCGCCAGGCGATCGAGGTTTGGGGTCTTGGCCTGCGGATGCCCGGAGAGGCAACCCACCCAGTCATTGAGATCGTCAATTGCTATGAACAATACGTTTGGGTGCTCGGCGGCTTGACCGCGGAAGGCTACCCAAAGGAGGCAAAAAACAATCAGGCCGTATTTCATCAGGGGCAGGATTACTGTGGGGCAAGCAAGATGACTTCGGGTCAGGCAAAGACCCCGGTCGCGGGCTTTCCGATTCCGTCCTTGGTCGCGAAGAAGGGCCGTTTCTCGACCTCATACGCGGTCTTCGGACTAATGCCCATGGCGGTAAATATGGTTGCGTGCAGGTCTTCGATGGAAACGGGGTTCTCGATCGCCATCAACGGACGCTCGTCCGCCGTTTTTCCATACACGAATCCTTTTTTGACGCCCCCGCCGAACATAGCCACGCTGGTCCCACCCGTAAAGTGGCGATGCAGGCCGTAGTGACTGATTTGCTTGAGCTTGTTCACCTTGGCTTGGGACTGATCCCGGGCATTCGATCCGGGTTTCCCCTCGATCATCGCGTCCCGGCTGAACTCGCTCGCGATGATCACCAAGGTACGGTCGAGCTTACCCGTTTTATCCAAGTCGCGTATAAGCTGAGCGATCGGACGGTCGATTTCCTTCTTCATCCGGGCAACCGTGGTGTGTCCGCTTTTATGGGTGTCCCAATGCAGGAAGGGCACGTACTCGGTGGTCACCTCGATAAAGCGAGCCCCTTGCTCGACCAACCTGCGGGCCAACAGGCAACCTCTCCCGAAACGCCCGGTATCGTAAGCCTCGTAGGATTCCTTGGGTTCGAGGGTCAGGTCGAAGGCCTGCTTCTCCTTGGACTGCAAAAGACGATGAGCGGATTCCATTGAACGAACCATTGATTCGCGTTGGAAATCACTAATCTTTTCCCGGTCCGGGTTCTGGTCGATCAGTTTCTTGAAATGGCGATAGCGGTTGCTGAAGCGACCCGGCTCCATCCCCTTGGGAGGTTGAACGGACTGCACGGCCTGTTCGGGATAGGGCAAGTTCATGGGGCCGTATTCGGTCCCGAAAAACCCGCCCGTCGTGAAGGCCTTGAGCTCTTCTTTCTCCCCCACCCCTTCCAGGCGCTGTCCGATATTGATGAAAGGTGGAACGATCTCGTTCTTGGGACCAAGCACCTTGGCCATCCAAGCACCCACATGGGGGGCGGCGACGGTCAGGGGCGGAACGTATCCGGTGTGCCAATGGTATTGGTGCCGGGAATGAAGAATGGATCCAAGGTCAGGCTGAAAAGCGGAGCGGATGAGCGTTCCGCGGTCCATCACCTGGGCGATGTTTTCCATCCCCTTTGTAATCTTCAGACCGTCCACGTTGGTTTCGATCGCAGGAAAGGTGCTCAGTATCTTGTTCATGTCCAAGCCCACTTCATACGGGTGGTAGCGCTTCGGATCGAAGGTGTCAGGCGCTGCCATTCCGCCGGCCAACCAGATCAAGATGCAGGAATCGGCCTTGGGCTCCGGATGCTTGACCGGACCGTTGGCCCAAGCCCTCGTCCCATTGGTGGCGAGGGCAGCTGCGGAAGCGAGCCCTAGTTGCTTGAGGAAGTCTCTTCTAATGATATGTTCCGGCAGGTTCATGGCGCTTAGCGTATAATTTGAAATTCAGGATGCATGAAGACCAACCACAGGAGGTCCTCCATTTGCTGCGAGTTGACGGAATCCGTGGTCACCTCAGCCAACAAGGCGCTCTCCGCAAGCGAAGGTTTGCGGGACAAGGCGTGGCGGAAAAGCCAGTCGACTAGTTCGGGCGCAGACTTTTTCTCGGACCCGAGAGCCTTGGCCCCCTTGGCCAGGTAGTCAGCGAGAATCTGGCCGTTGGCCAAGTCGATTGCCTGCAAAGTAGTCAGTTCAGCGGGTCGCGAGGTAACCACTTGATCGCGGTGAGGGCGTCCCAACGAGCGCATTAGGAAGTCGTTCTTCACGAGGGCCGCCCGGATGGG
>PBLJ01000007.1 GCA_002721705.1 Opitutia bacterium | reverse complement strand
TGGCATTGGTAAGCATCTTTTGCTTACCAAAGAAAATGCCTACCTCAAATACTCCCGAAACCACGCCAACTCCTCAAACTTGGAAGCATTGTGCTTTCGAAGTTCTGCGGACATCCAATCATATAACTGCTGCCGCTCCGTATCGCTTGGCTGAGTTTTCTTTTTCTTCGGCGGCATTTCCTTGATGAAGATTTGCTCCTGCACCCGGTTCAGAAGGTCCAGCCTATCTTTCAAGGCCAAGGTCTCCAGATTATCCAACCGAACGTCACCCTTCTTGGACTCGGCATCATGAC
This sequence comes from Opitutia bacterium, assembly GCA_002721705.1. GTDB lineage: Bacteria > Verrucomicrobiota > Verrucomicrobiia > Opitutales > Seribacteraceae > UBA2993. Next base: position 16,749 of record PBLJ01000007.1, on the reverse strand, counting down.
AGGAGAAACAATAACTCTCCAACAACTCCACAACTTTTGGTGAAACTGCAAACGAAGTTACTTTTTCAGTCCCGATTGCCAAAGAAACACTCAAACAAAACAAAATTGAAATCAGTGTTCTCATTTCTGAGAGAATCCTACCCCACCATCCTGATTCAGAGAAGTTCAGAGAATTAGTCGTGGATACAACTGTGTAATCTGTGTCGAGATATGTGAGATCTCCCGGGAGAATTGGATCTCACCGTGATGGATGATTAACCTGAGACGATCGTCTGCAGCATTCTTAATCCATTACGATAAAACTTCCTTCACTACATCGCCGTACACATCGGTTAGGCGGACGTCCTTACCACCGGCTCGGTAGGTGAGCTTTTCATGATCAAGCCCGAGCAGGTGCAGGATGGTGGCGTTGAGGTCGTGCACGTGCACCTTGTCACGGGCCACTCCGTTGGCGGTGGGGCCACTCTCGCCATAGGTAAGGCCACCTTTCACTCCGCCGCCGGCAAGGAACATGGTGTAGCCGTTGCAGTTGTGCTCGCGGCCGCGCTTGCCCACGCGTGAACCGGCGGTACGGCCGAATTCGCCGCCCCACACAACGAGCGTATCCTCCAGCATGCCGCGCCGCTTGAGGTCGGCCAGAAGCGCAGCAATAGGCTGGTCGTGGCGCTTGCAGAGGATGGGCGTGAGGGTGTTGTTTTGCTCGTGGGAATCCCAGCCAAACATTCGGGCCAAAGCTTGACTCTTGGGCGGTCGGCTGAAGGGCACAACGATGAATCGCACGCCGCGCTCGGCCAGGCGTCGGGCGATAATGCAGCGCTCTGCGTATTCATCGGTCTCGTCCTGGCCGATGCCGTAGGCTTTTTTTGTGGCCTCGGTCTCGCCAGAAATGTCAAAAGCGTCGGTCGCTTCCATCTGCATGCGGAAAGCGCGTTCAAAACTCTCGATGCGGGCATTGAGTCGGTCGTCAGTGGTGCGGCCCTGAAGGTAGGCGCGGTTCATCCGCTGGATAAAATCCAACTGCTGACGCTGCTGGGCTCGGGTTAGCCACGTGTTGGTCAGGTTGGGGATGATTGGATCTTTTTCGCCCTTCTTTTGCTTGTCCTTGTTCTTGAGCATCACACCCGCCGTCCAGGCGGGCAGAAAATAGGGTTCGGCGGGCGTGGGGTTCATTTCGCCCAAGGACACGAGCGCGGGCAGGTTCTTGCTCTCGCAGCCCAGGCCGTACACCACCCAGTTGCCAAGCGTGGGCACGGGCGAATTGTTTTGGGCCACGCCGGTGAAGGTAAAGGTCTGGGCATGCTCATGTGTGTTGGTGTCGCCCTGCATGGAGCGGATGACGCAAAGGTCGTCGACGTGTTTCGAAATGTGCGGCAACAACTCGCTGACCACCGTCCCGCTTTGGCCGTACTCCTGAAACTTAAACGGTGCCTCAGTAACGTTGGCTTTTTCCTTGGCCAGTTTGTTGATGTCAGGTTTGGGATCGAAGGTGTCGATCTGCGAGGGGCCACCGCTCATCCAGAGGTAAATCACGCGCTTGGCCCGCGGGGCGAACTGTGCCGGCTGTGCATCGATGCCAGGCTTGGCAAAGAGATCGTTTTGCAGCAGCGAAGTGAGGGTGAGTGCCCCGACGCCATTGACCGCGTGACCCAGCACGGTGCGGCGTGAGATGAGGAGTTTGGGAGCTTTCATGGTTTAGTGGATGAACAAAAATTCGTTGGTGGCCAGCAAAGCCTGCAGATAAGCCTGCCAGCGGGCGAGGACTTCGGGCGGAGGCGCATTCTTGTTGCGGCTTTTCTCGAGGGTGGACGCATCGATTTTCCATTCCTTGAGAAACGCTTCTCCTCTGGCAACATCCGCCTTGGAGGCCACCCGGCCATACAATAAACGGAACGCCTGACTGATACGCGCAGGATCATCGGACAAACGATGTAGACGCGTGGCCAGTTTTTCCGTGCTCCGCTTCACATGTTCGCTGTTCATAAAAAACAAGGCCTGCAGGCTGGAGATCGATGCAGATCGTCTTGGAACAATCAGGTCACGATCCGCGCCATCAAACAAATCCTCCATCTCCTTCACCATGTCGTAGGGCGGCTCACGACGGCGTTCATCCGACTGTGGATCATGTTCCAGTAAATTCAGCGTGCGCCAAATGGATTCCACCTCCAGCCGCTTTACGCGGGCCACACCAAAAAGGCCCAATCGTAAATCTTGCTCATCGGGGCTGGCCGTCAGCTTGGAGGTTTGTTGATAAGTGGCTGAGAGTACGATGGTGCGGATCAACCGTTTCATCGACCAACCTTGCTGCACAAACTCATCGCTCAAGTAATCGAGCAACGCCGGATGTGTGGGCGGCTGGCCACTATGACCGAGGTTGGAGAACGACGGCGAAAGTCCTTCGCCCAGGAGATAATACCAAATGCGATTGACCATCAGCCGGGCAGTGATCGGGTTTTGTGCATCCGCCAGCCACTCGGCCAATTCCAGTCGTCCACTCTGCTTGGTATAGTTGCCGAGCGGCTGTTGCTGAGTGCCTGCCAGCACCACGGGGAAACGGCGGGGCACAGGGGCGTCTTTAGGCACATCCTTCCCGGGCTTCACTTTGACTCCCTCCTTCGGTGGCCGGGCATCGGCGATCAACTTGGGATCATCCTGATCGACAAAGGCCTCGAACAAAGAGACTTTCTTCCATTTCTGGTCAAAGGCCCGAATAGCATCCTGCAGGCGAAGATATTCCTTCACTTCAGGCGCATCGAGTTTCAGTTTTCGTTTTTTGATCTCTGCCAATCGTTTTGTCTCATCCTTCTCGAATTTATCGATGTTCTTCTGAAGCTTCTCTCGGTTTTTTGCCTCCTTGGGATCGTCGAGTTTTTTGCGTTCATCCGCCAACCGACGACGTAAATCCATCAACTGCGCCACCCGGCCATATTCCTTCAACGGCGCAGCCTTCAGCTTCTTCTCGTTTGCCTCCTTCTGCGCCAGTCCTTTCGTGTACTCATCAAACTGTTTTTTATCCTTCAGGTAGGGCAGTTCCATCACCCGACTACTCTCAAATATTCCCTGCAGCGCAAAATAATCCTCGCGACTCAACGGCTCATGCTTGTGATCATGGCAACGCGCACAAAACAGACTGAGCCCCATGAAGGTGCGCCCCAGTAGGTCCAATTGCTGGGTGTGGCGGTTCTTCAGCGAGAACGGCCGCACTGCCACCAGCCCGTCCAGGTCGACCTCCGCCTTTGAATTAGGGCCAGGCATGAGATCACCGGCAATCTGCATTTTCAAAAACAGATTGTAAGGCATGTCCTCGTTGAACGCTCGAACTACCCAAAGTCGGTACGGATCGTTGGTTAACCCCTTGCCTTTGAACGGCCGATAACGCACATGATCCAGCCAGTGCCGTGCCCAGTGTTCCCCAAACTCCGGCGAAGCCATAAGGGCATCAACGTATTTGGTGAGCAATGAATCCCCTTTAGCCTTCAAATGTTTATCCAAGTCCTCCGGCGAAGGTGGCAAACCCGTCAGGGTAAAACTCAGCCGGCGCATCAGTTGCAGCCGATCTGCCCGCGGCGTAGGTTTCAATCCTTTGGCCTCCAATCGCGTCTGGATAAACCGGTCGATGTCCCCTCCCGGCCAACTCGTATCCTTCACCTCGGGCACCGGCGGCCGCTTCACCGGTTGAAACGCCCAGTGCTTGGAAAAATCAGCAGCTTGGAGAAGGTTTCCCACGCATAAAAGAGTCAGTGCATTCGCGAGTATCTGGTGAATCTTTGGCATGCGCCGAGCCTCTAAGAAAGAATCTCGCCGATGGGCCCGGAGCTTTCCTTGAAGGATTTTACCGGGCAGCCCATTTGCTGGAGAATGGTGAGATAAAGGTCTGAGGCCGGCTTGGTGCCGCCGGGCCACTTGATATGCTGGCCGTGCTTGAAGCCAAGCTTGCGGCCACCGGCCAGCAGCATCGGGAAACTGCCGCCATTGTGGCTGCTGATCTGCGAGCCACCCAATAGCAGCACGGTATGATCGAGCAGAGTGCCTTCATGTGCCTCAATGGATTTGAGCTTATCCATCAAGCGGGCAAGACTAGCGCAGAACATGGCGTCGCGCTGGCCGAGCACTTTGACGTCGACATTGTCAGCACCGCGATTGCCCGAGCCCTTGTGGTGGAAGTCATGCGCGCCACGCAGGGAAGCGCCGGCATTCTTGGACCACACCTTGTAGTCGTCGTAGTTCGGGCCGCCTTCACCTCCAAGGCTGTGGGTCACCACGCGGGTCATGTCGGTCTGGAAGGAAAGCGCGATGAGGTCCATCATCAGCTCGATGTGTTCCTGCATGCTGTTCTTCACGGCCGGCTCAAGGCGCACACCTTTCTCGTCAAACTCCGGTCGACCTTTATCGATGATACTTACACGGGTCTGCATGCGCTGTTCCACCTCGCGGATGGAGGTAAGGTATTGCTCCACGCGCTGACGATCGGCATGGCCAAGCTTGCCCTGGAAACGCTTGATGTCGCCTACGGCGGTGTCGAGCACGCTGCGATCGAGCGCAATGCGGGCCTTGGCTTCCTGAATCTGTGCCTTGTCGGCAGGCGGAAAGAGACGGCTGAACACTGCCCGGTAATCAGCGGTAGCCGGGATGTCCGCCCCCATGGCGTTACGGGAGAGCGTGGTGGTGCCGACGCCGTTAGTGAAAGACAATGCCAATGACGGGACGTACGTGGGCCCGGCATATTTGGCGGCCACCTGATCCATCGAGATGGTGTTGGTGACCGTACCGGGTGTCTGCTTGATGTTGGTCCCCGTCAGCCAGTTGTAGGGATGCTCGTGACCACTGATGCGGCCCTGGATGTGCAACAGGCTGGTGAGTACCGAAAAGTTATCGCGATGCTTGGCCAGGGGCTTGTGTGACGGGGCCAGCGTGTAGTTTGGGCCGGTGTCCTTGGGGAACCAGTTGTAATGGTTGATGGCACCGGGGATGTAGAAACAAGCCAGCCGTGATGGGTCACTTTGGTTGGATGCGGCCGCGAGCGTCTTGTTGCCCATGATGTCGAGATAGGGCAACGCCAGCATGGCGCCCATGCCGCGCAAGGCTGTGCGGCGTGAAAGTGGTTTGGATTTGATGTTCATGGCAAAACTTCCAACGATTTTTTACTCTAGCTGTTCAGTTCTTACCTCGCAACCCTATTGGTCTCCCAAAAACGCCTCACTTCGCACCACTGCCTTCACCAGATCACCCAGCCGATAGCCCTTGGCGCGAAGGCTGGCCTGAATGTCGCGGATTTCACCCAACCCAGCGACATCCGGTTTACGGCCCGTGCCGTAAAGGGTCAGGTTTTTCAACAGCCCGTGCACGAGATCAGCTTGATAGTTTTTGACGAGTAACTGTTTGCATTCTTCAAAGCTCTTGAAGGTTTCGCCCCGCGGTAACCGACCGGCAGCATCCACCGGACGCGATTTACCCGCACCATTCCAGGCGATCTTCCCGTCGATTTCCTCGCGTTTGTATTTTTCAAACTCGAGTTCACGCCAGCGCCCGCTGAGGTCAAAATTCTGAAAGGCAAATCCCAACGGGTCGATGTCCTTGTGGCAGATGGCGCAGCGCGCATCTTCCTGGTGCTGGACAAGCAGTTCCTTAAAGCTTTTGCCTTGGTTTGCACTGGTAGTCGGATCCAATACCGGCACCTCCAATGGTGGTGGTGGTGGAGGGCTATCCAGAATGTGCCGCAGAGTCCATGCACCACGGTAGATCACCCAGTTATCACCCATCCAGGTGAGCATGGACTGAATGCCGGCGTGGCCAAGTAGACCCCCACCGCGAGGATCATTACGACGCAGTGTCACTTTACGCATCACGCCATCACCAAACCCATCATAGCCATAATGCCGCGCAAGGCTGTCATTCATCATCGTCCAGTCGCTGTCTATCAACTCGCGCGCGGGCCGGTTGTCCTTCAGCATTTGGGCAACGTAGGCGATGGTTTCCTCCTGCATGGATTCCTTGAGGTAACGGCCAAAACGAAAGTCCTGATGCTGCAACGTCTTCATCGCAAGCGTGATCGGCTGGCCCATTACCAGCCATTGGCGAACAAACGGCCGCACAAACCCGTCACTGCGCGGATCGGCCAACAGGCGGTCCACCTGCGCATTGAGCACCTTGGCATCACGCAATTTATTGTCCTTGGCCAATTGCCGCAGCTCGGCATCGGGCGGAGCGCCGATGAGCATGAAACTCAACCTCGAGGCAATGGCGTGATGTGATTGACTCACCGGGCTGAGGTAACGAAAGGGCGCACTCATCAGCACCGAATGAAACGCCGCGCGCAGGGCATCATCGAAGGATGCGCCCTGTTTGCGCACCTTTTGGTACAGCGCAAAAAACGGCTTCTGCTCGGCCCTACTCACCGACCGCCGCCACGCGCGCTCCATCCATATCCCAAGCAATCGCTTAGCGCTGGTATCATTGTCTACAATCTCGCCCACGTTCGTGCCCCACTCCGCCGGCGGCCATTGGGCAACGTAATCCATTTCCGCCTCAATCGCATGCAGCGTTAGGTAAGGTGCAGGAGTCTCTTCCACCGGCGGCTTTTTCTTGCGATCCCATAATGGCCGATACAAACCCGTGCCTCCCGGAACAGGTTTATCCTTCACCTTACGATCCTCATTCTCGAAGCCCTTCACCGCGTAGGGCATTTCCACCATCGGCTGCAGCTTCACCTCCAGTCCGCGTTTGCCCAATGGCAGGTCATTGACCTGCACATGGTAAATTAATTCCTTCGGCTTGCCCGAGGAGGCTGTGATCTCGGCAGAGCCGAGCAATCGCCCACCCGCCTTCACCCACAGGCGCGGATGCGGCAGGTCCTTGAATTTGCCTTCAAAGGCCGACACCTCCATCCGAAAACGCAGCACACCCCTCCCATCTGCCGGTGGCCACAGGGTAAACGCACAGCCGTTGCGCGAGCCGAGCCATTGCGGCTCCATCAACAGGCCCTCGGGGTGGTTCACTCCGCGTGCCTTGAAGTAGCCTCCGGTTTTCTTCCAGTTATCCAGTGTGCGGCGCGGGTCCTTAATGTTGCGCAGTTCAGAAACCCAGTTGGTGCCTCTTGCTGGCTCGAGAAAGCGAATACCCTCCACCGCACGGCGTGTCACCTCCATGGCGCGCGCCACTGAGTCGGCGGCATCCTGCAAGGCGGTTGCGCCAGTGTCGAAGCCATCCATCTTGCCATCGGCCGGCAACATGTAGGCGTAATCAACCTTCAGCCCCGTTAAATCCTGCAATGCCGCTGATAATTCGCGCCGGTTCAACCGCCGCGTGTGACCCGCACGCGAAGCTGCCTGCTCAGTTTCAATCCAACCCAGTAACCGTTGCACGGCAGCCTTTCCCGGCCGCGCCTCATCTTCGGGCGGCATCTCGCCTGCACTCAACATCTCATGCACCAGTGTCCACAAATGTCCGTCACTGGGATTAAATTCCTTCAACTGATCCAGCCGAATACGCCCTTTTTGCTTTTCTGTTCCGTGACACTTCAGGCAATGCTGCTTCAAAAAAGGTTGAACGTCCCTAGCAAAGGAAGCTGCCTGCGACCAAGGCGCCATCCCGAAAATAAAAACAACTGCCAGTGCTTTTCTCATTTTAAATCCCAGAACTTCAATTCCCCTCTGCTTCCCGATACAGCCCGCTCGCCATTGGGGCTAATTGCCAAGCTGATAACCGGCCCGGTGTGACCCTTAAATATTTGCAGCAGCTTCCCCGTGCCCGGGTTCCAAACGCACACCGTACGATCATCGCTGGCTGAGATCAATCGCTCACCTTTGGCACTGAAAGCCAGAGCCGTTATGTCATCGGTATGCCCTCTCAACGTGCGGACCAATTCCCCTTTAGCAGGATCCCACAATTTCAATGTATCATCCCATGCACCCGAAGCCGCCCATCGTCCATTCGCGCTCCAGCCTACCGCGCTCACAGCCTCACTGTGCGCACCAAGCACGCGTTGTTCCTCGCCGGTTCGGGTGTCCCACAATTTTACACGGTTCTCGCCGTCGCCGGTCAACAGTTGATTGCCATCGGGTGAAAAGGCCACACCGGTCACGTCATACTCATCACCCTGCTCCATCGTGAGTAACGGTTCGCCGCCACGCACACTCCACACCTTGGCTGTGTCATCACCACTACCGGTGGCAAGGTACTTGTCATCCCTGCTAAAGACAATCGAGGTGATATTTTCCTTATGCCCGCGCCAACGCGCCAGCACCTTGCCGCTTTTTGCCTCACACACATGCACCCCACCTCTCCAACCACCCACTGCGATGAGTTTCCCTTTATGACTCCACGCCACCGCCGTTGGAACGGAGGCAACGTCCTTGATTTGCATAACCGTCTTGGCTGTACGCGCATCCACCACCCACAAGCGTCCCTCATCATTTCCCGCCACCACCCGTTGACCGTCAGGACTAAATGCCAAACATTGCACCCACTTCTGGGTCTTCAAGGAAATCTCAGTGGCTCCCAACAAGCCGATAGTGAGGAATAGAAAAATTCCTGAAGTGAGTCGGTTATGGGAGGAGATAAAGTTCATTTGGTTTGTATCGGCGTGAAGGCAATGATGATGCGTCGGTTACTTATCGGGAAATTTAGGATATTGCGGACCTTCCCAACGGATTGTGCGGAGTTCGCGATCGGGGGCGAAATTTCCCTTTCTCCTTCTTTGGCCCATGACATTCCACACAAACCCGCTTCAAAACCGGCTCGACCTCCTTGCAAAACTGCTCAAGATTAGCCTGTGGGACTTTGGCACACAGACATCCGGCCGTTATACCTAACAAAAATAAACACTGCAGTTTCATTTCTTTCTCAGGTCATAGCAATAGATTCCGTTGCCGCCACGGAAAAACATGCGGCCATCGACGATTGGGTTGACGATGGGTTGCCGACCGTAGGCAGTGGTTGTGGCATGGGGCGGCGCCCATTTGCGTTCCTTGTCGCCGAGCAGGGTGAGCTTATTTGGGTCAGCGTCAAAAAGAACGAAGCCGTGCTTGCCGTGTTGGCCCTCGGGCGAAAGAACCAACTTGTCGCCCGCGACGATCAGCAAGGGATTGCTCCCCGGCGCCTGGTAATGCGTACTGCCGGAGGGATGAGGAAATTTCTCCTCGGTGATTTCGCCCAGCACCTTGCCCGTTTCAAGGTCGAGGCAACGGACGAGCCGTTTTCCGACGGCGTACACGATGCCGTTGGCAATGGCCAGATGAGGAGCTTCGTCCTTCACGATGTGAGCATCTTCCCACAGCCATTCCAGCCCTGTGTCCGACAAGCGCCAGGCCGTCATGTGTTCGGTAACTTTCGATTTATCGTATTTCTTCGTCTTGGGATCAATCGGCGGAAGTTTGTAACGGAAGGCAACGAGTTTATCACCCGCGATGGCCAAGAGATTGGCCGCCTGTCCCTCCGGTGTTCCAACCGTGCCTGCTTCTTGCGACCAAAGTGTCTTGCCCGACTGCGGATCGATCACACGAACCTGTGATGGTTTGTAATGCTGGTGCCCCACGACGAGAACGAGGCTGCGATCGCCGAGTTTCACCTTGCGCAGACTATGATTCGCAAAACGCTCAGTCTTGTTTTCCCAGACGACTTTGCCTGTATCCACGGCAAGACCGTAGGTTGTGTCTTTGACGCTCCAGATCACTGTCTCGCCCATCAGGAGCGGCGACTGACTCGGCGGTCCTTTCGGCCAGTGCTTGGTTTGCGGTGTCTTATCGTATTTTGGAAACTCCCAAAGGGCTTTCCCCGTCTTCGCATCCATTGCCTGAAGGGAATTGCTGAAACTCGGGTAGAGGACCTTGCCTGCCGCGACCAGGGGTACGCCGAAGGTGCCGCGATGCTTGTGCGTCTGCAGGTTGTAGGCACGCAACGGCCAGGTGGTCCGCCACAGCGTTTTCCCGGTGCGCGCATCCATGGCGACCACAACCTCGTCCGCCAACGGTCGCCAGTGGTCCTCAACGGCTCGAACCTCGACCTCGTTCCATTTCATTTCCTCAATGAGCTTCTTGAACCCTTCGCCGCTGTACTTGATGCGCCGGCTCTCGTATGCCTTGCTCCAGTCGGTGTCGACGGAACGATTGGGTACGTAAAAGCCGACGTAGACCACACCATTTGAGTAAACCGGTGAACTCGATCCACCTCCCGAGCGGCAACCGGCGGCCCGTGTGGCGTAGCGGTCGTCGGCCGCATTTCCGTATGATACGGGAACTTGGGACTCGCTACGCCAAAGAGGGCGTGATCGGGCCAAGTCGTCGACCAAGGCAGGCCCGTCCGCGCTTGCCTGCAGGGTACCCATGGGCCCGGCGAAATTGGGCCACTGCGCTTTCGGGTCAAAGCTCTCCGCCGGCTTGAGGAACGACCCGCGAACGGAAGATTCCCAAGCTTGCTTTTCACGTCCCGTCAGCTGGAGCCCGACCTTTCCTTGCAGGGATTCTTCCGAGCGAGTGACCTGAAAGGTTAGCTTTGCGACGTCCTGCAGCCTGCCGCGTTCGTCATAGCACCTCAGCTCGAGGGCGCCACCCAAGCCATTGTCCGTCAACCGCAGCGAGTCGTCGTGTTGCTGAACGGCATGCCACCCGTGGCCGATGAACCACCAGTTGGCCAGCTTTTCGTCGCGGAAAGCGAGATGGATGATCTGGGGCGATCGTCCGTCCTTCTCTTCATAGCGCAGTCCCTCGTTCAGCTGGAGACGGGCCACGCGGTATTCACCGGTTGGCCTCTCGGTGCGCGGCGCGACGTCGGCGGCCTCGAGCCCGACCAGGGCAAGGACGATGGAGATAGACGGGAAGAGAGAAAGAAGTTTCATTGACGCAAGGATTTCGTTCTATCCGTTGGGATCTTCCGCTTTGCGGTAGAGAAAAGAGTCGCTCGTTAGGAGTGAGATGATGAGCGACTTCATGCTTCCCCCGCTGTTGACATAGGCCAGATCGGCCCGGCGCAGGGTGGAGGCGTCGCGGAGTGTTTCGTTACGACCCATGAAGTAGCGGAAGGCGTGGCGGACGAAAACTTGTCGGACGCGTGGCGAGTCGGCCAACCTGTGAAGCATGGCCACCGCATCGGGCACTTCGGCGTCGAGTCCCCGTACCCCGCTGTTGGTGATTGCTCCCGTGGTGTCGGCCGGCTTTCCCAGTTCCTTGGTCCGCCAGCGGCCAAAATGGTCGAACATCTCGAAGGGGAGACCGACCGGATTGGTGTTCTGGTGGCACTTCCAACAATAAGCCTCCTCGGTGACCTTCATTTTCTCCCGCAGGGTGAGGGTCTCGTCGTTGGGAAGCTGGGCGTCCACGGTAATCGGCAGGTCGGGGATAATGCCGCCGAGGAGGTTACCCCGCACCCACAGGCCACGCCGGATAGCGTCGTTGTCGAAATTGCCGCTCTTGGCGACCAGCCAGGCGGGTTGGGTCAGGATGCCGGCCCGCTGGGAGCCTGGCAGAGCGACTGGTTGTTCGGGAATCCATTTCCAGTCGGGCGGCAGGCTATAGGCGAGGTGGGCCCCCAAATTTCTAGCGCGGGCCCTGATTGGTTTTTTCGTCTTGGAGTCAATGCCGTACTGGACGAAGCTCTTGTTGGTGGTGAGCAGTTCACGCAAGACGTCCTTGTCCTTTTCGTAGAAGTACATGATGAGCTGGTCGGTGTCGCTCACCAGGACCTCCGGTACGTGGTTGCGGTTGAGTGCTGCGTCCTTGAAGACGTCGGGCGCTCCGCCGTACTCGAAGTATTCGCGGAAGAAACCGAGGATACGCGGCTTGCCGATTTTGTCGTCTGCAAGGATCCGCTCTGCATGGGCCTGCACCTGCCCGCGCGTGATGAGCTTGCCGGTTTCCGCGGCTTTAAGAAGCTCCTTGTCCGGGCGGGCATCGGTCAGGGCATAGGCCAGGGCATAGGCGATTTCACGGGGAGCCAACAGGGCCCGGCCCAGCTTGTCGGGCTCGCCTTGGGCCAGTTCGGAGCGGTAGAGGGCCTCGGGCTTGAGCAAGACGGCGGAGATCAAGTTGCGGACGCCGAGGAGCTTGCCGTCAGACTTCATGCTCTTCATCGAAAAGGCCTTGAGCCGCGCCTGCTCTTCGAGGGTAGGAGAGCGGAGCAGCACCCGGTCGTAAAGCCATTGGATGACGGCGTCGACCTTCGCTTCAGTAGGCGGGGCTTCCTCGGGGTGGATGAGGTTAAAGAGCTGGTTGGGGGTGGAGTTGCCTTTGGAGATCTTGCCGTTGACCACCCGCACCTCGGTCAGCTGGCTGGCGGCGGTCGAGGCGTTGGCCATCAACTGGGCAAGGTCCGCCCCGGCGAGGAGATACTGATTGTCGTAATCGCGGAAGCCGTGCCCGCCGGACTTGAGGGTGAAGGGGCGCACGTACTTGCCGTTCTTGGCAATGGCCCGGATGCCAGACTCGTAGACCGAGGGGCGGATGCGCCAGATGCGGGGCGGCGACCAGGCGGGGCCGAAGTCCTCGGCGCTGAAAAGTTGTTTGTGCTTCACGTAGTTGCCGGCCCCGGGGCGGAGCAGTTTGTTTTCCGGTTTCCGGCCGCCCTTGAGGAGTTCGGCCCGGATCCATTGGGTGAGGCTGTGGCGCTCGGCGGTGGTGGGTTGGGACTTCTTCTCAGGCGGCATCTGGCCCAGCTCCAGCTGGTGCAGAACCTTTTCCCAGCGGCCGAGGTCGGGGCCGTTGACGAGGTTGCCGTCGATCTTCTCCAGCGAGAGGTCGCCCTTGGAGGTATCGTTGTCGTGGCAATCCATGCAGTAGCTCTCGATCAGGGGCGCGACGAGTTTTCGAAAACCCTCTTCGTCCGGTTTTCCCTCCGCCACCAACGTCAGGAACGAAAGGGCAAGAGTAGCTGTATGCCGGGCCTTCATTTTTTCTCGGTTAGCTCCTTGCTGGAAAGGATTACGCGCAAACCAACGTTGGCGAATTCCCCTGACTTGTCCTTGTGGCCGGCTGAGTTGCGGAATCCGGCCTGGCAGTATTCGGAGGTGCTCGACCAGGCCCCACCACGGATCACTACGTTTCCTTCCTTGATTCTTTGCACCCAGGGATCAAGGCCTCCGGGGAGCGAGTTGAGGTAGCGGTCGGCGCAAATCTCGTTTACGTTGCCGTGCATGTCGTGAATACCCCATGCATTGGGTTCGTACGAACCGATTGGGGACGGACGCTTGCCCGTGCCGTCGTTGACGTTGGGATCGCTGTAGTAGAAGTCGGAGTCCTGCCGAAGGAGCTCGGCATCGGCGAAATTGGCGAACCGGGCCAAGTCCTTCGGCGAATCGCCAAAGGAGTAGCGTCCGCGGGAGCCTGCCCGGCAGGCGTACTCCCACTCCGCTTCGGTCGGCAGACGGTAACTCCAGCCCTTGGGAAGCATCCCGGCTTTCGATTCCGCGGTGTTAAGGTTTTTCGTGAATCCCGAAACACCGGAAGGCTCGATCGTCGTAAGAGGTGCGTTGCAGACGTTGAAGGGAATGAAACCGCTCGGTCCGCGGAGCGGTTTTGTCCGTCCGTAACGGGCCCGACTGTAGTCACCTAGGGCAACTTCATACTTGCTGATCCAAAAGCCCTTGGTGATCGTCACGTCCACGGGCGCCGCATCGCGGGTTTGCGGGGTCGGTGGCCCATCGACCCCCATCCGGAACTTGCCCGGCGGGCACCAGCAGAACACCATGCCCAGGCTGTTGATCCACTCGTCGCCCGGTTTGGGGTTGCCGGGAGGCAGCTTGGTGGTCGCGATTTTGCGTTTGCGTGACGACGTGACGTAGGTGGAGGCGTCTTTGGGCAACGAGAACCGGGTCCAGATTTCCTGTTTGCCGCCCGACTGTTTCGCGACCTCAGTCTGGACTGCTTCCATTGCCTCGCCAAGCGGTCTGTCCTTGACGGTCAAGTGACGAGCCAGGCTTTCCGCGAGCGCGGAAGACGTACCAGCGGGCAGGGTTTTCCCGGGCGGTGCGGCATAACAAACCATGCCGCCAGGCCAAGTCTTCGGGGCGATGGCCATCAGGCCTTGCTGGTTTTCCTTGGCCTTCGTGAACTTGTAGGCGCAGTCCAGCACGAGAAGGTTCAAACGGGCGTGGCTTCGCATGCGAAACTCCCGGATCAGGTCCTCTATCCGGTAGGGAGTACCGCCCTTGGTGCCCCAGATCCCTGAGTCGCGCTCGTAGTAGTACTCCTTTTCCTTCTGCCCGTCCGGCTTCTCGATCGTCCTCGAGAGCTTGCGGTCGAAACCACTGGCGTATCCACAGTAATAAACCAGCGACACGCCGCCGTTCGGGCAAGTGGGAAGGAATGCTTCGAGTTCTCGGCGAAAGTCCTTCTCGATATTTTCCTTCACCGTTACGCTGAAGCCGGCCTGCTCAAGCGCCTTGGCGAGTTTTGCCACATTGGCTTTCGCCTCAGGAAGTTGGTGCCCGCCATAGTCGGAGTTGGCAATCAAAAGCGCGGTCTTGTCCGCAGCGAAGAGAGGAACTGCCAGCAGTAGCGCGAGCAAAGACAGTATAGGCTTGGATCGCATGGGGCTGATCGGTGTGGTTGAGACTAGGAGAGCAATGCTTCTAACGGACCGTCTCCTCGGGCGGCACCCTTGAGCATGGCGTCGCGTACGCCAAAGTATTCCCGCTTTTCCCCGGCGGCGTGCAACAAGGTGGTGTAGAGGTTGCCGATCTCGCGGTGTCCGTCCTGCATATAGTGGGGAAAGTCGAGGTAGCGGCCGCCTTGGAGGCCTGTGTTCTTGCCTGGGATCAGGACAAAGGGCCATTGCCCGCAGCGACTGTGGTGCGCCTCGGCGGCGTCGGAAAGGTAAACGATGACCGTGTTGTCCAGCATCGTGCCGTCGCCTTCGGGCACGGCTTCCAGTTTCTTCATCAGGTCGGCCATGAGCTGAAAATGAAACTTGTGAATCTTGACCTTGAGCTGGCCGGGGCTCATGTCCTTGAAGCTCCCTCCGTGTCCGATGCTGTGTTTGCCGACGTCAATGCCCAGCCCGGTGAACTTTACGCTGAAATAGGGATTTCCCACCCCGGACGCGATGGTGATGGAATGGGTCAGCCCGCCGATCAGGGCAGCCGCCGCTATGTCGAACTGGGCATCGAGGCGATCGGACTCGACCTCCGACTTGAACTTGTCGGTAACTTTCGGAGCGGTTCGTCGCAACGTACCTTCGATCTGGCCGAGGCGACTTTGGCGGTTACGCATATCCTCGTAACCCTTGAGATGAGCTTCGAGCTTACCGTGTTCGGCACTGGCGACTTGACCCTGCAGGCGTTTGACGTCGTCGCGCAGGAAATCGAGCAGGTTGGTCCTGGCGTTGAACTCGGCCTTGGAGTTGCCACCGGCGATGCTGCCAAAGAGCGCGCCATAGGCGGTCATCGGCTGGCAGATCGTCGGCGTGGGTTGGCCCTTGCCCCAAGCCGAAGAGTTGTAGATGACGTCATGCTCCTTGCGGTCGGAGATACCGATGCCGAAGTGCGGGAAAATGCCGCCGAGTTTCTTGCCGAGCGCGACGTCGATGGTCTCGCCGGTCGGCGTGCCGCTATGGCCGACACCACTACCGCAGTTATAAGCGCCCAACGCGCCAAAGTCATTCGAGTGCCCGCCGCCGGCAATCCGCCCTGATAATCCGTGCACGATGGTCAGGCGATCCCGATAGGCTTTAATCGGCTGCAGCGACTCTGGCAACTGTTTGCCCGCATGGGGTTCGTTGACCATTTCGGTCACGCCCTGCATATTGGGAACCTTGGGTTTACCTACATGAACATTCGGACGTTTATAACCGATTGGTGTGATGTGCGGAGGCTCCAGCCCGTTGCCTTCAACAACAAATACAAAACGCGTCGGAAGCTTGGTTCCGGCGGCCTGCGCCTTTATTTGCGAGAGGATGGGCGAAAGGAGAAGCCCACCGGTCGTTGCGGCGGAAGCGCGGAGAAACTGTCGCCTGCTATTCATGGCTGAAATAGTAGGCTTGGGAGAGCGGTTTGTCAAAGGACAGGCGAGGTTTCATGCGTCTCATTTCATTTGGTTTGCGTCGGCGTGAAGGCAATGATGGTGCGTCCTCGCTTGGGGTAAATTACTACTTCGCCCCCTTTTTTGGCCACCGCTTTCCAGTCGGCAGGCAAGCCGTCGACCTGAAACCGGACGTCCTTTTCCAGATCAACCTGAACAGCACCAGCACTGGTCGCAACACGCATCGTCTTTTCGTTCATGGCGACGATGTTTCCTCGGATCGTATCATCATGTGAGCGAACCAAAATCTTGTGGGGTGTTTTTTCCTTTCGATAATGGCAGAGCACAGCGTTGCGTCCCGCCTTAGCCGCGATATTTGCCGGAGCAAGTTTCCCATCGAGGACGAAGGAAACTTTCTTGGCATTCAGCGTGAGTTTCTCTTTCTTGCTTTTAAGCCAACGTTCACAGGTGACTTGCGCTGGAATGTCCAGCACTCGATCGGAAGTCTTGGTTTGGACCTCACCCAGCACCGCCCGGCAACTGAGGTCATTAGCCAGGCCACGTTTGCCTTCTTCCACCGGTTGTTGTTCGGCGGGATCAAAGGCCGTGTCCGCGTTCCACAAGGCGACTATCTGTGGCCGTGGTTCATGGATCTGGACCCAGTTTCCCGGCTGCAGGGCGGTGGCCGCATCGGTTGGCTTGTCTTCCAACCTGAACGAGACGCCCGCATCATAAGGCACCAGAACTTCCGCCGGCGGATTGGTCTCAATGTGAACGTCCTTGTGAGTGCGGTGGATGCGCAGCCTGA
>PBLJ01000094.1 GCA_002721705.1 Opitutia bacterium | reverse complement strand
GAGATGGCAAGACGCGCTCATTTCACTTGGGTGGGGCCATACGGACCGGCTTTACAATCCAATGCCTCGCCGCAGTTTGTTAAGAGGAGCGACGAACTAGTACGCCTTATTGGTTACCAGTATCGACTTACTGAGATGCGGCTTCCGGTGAAGGCAAGGGCGGGGCATCCTGCGAAAGTGATTATCCGCGGAGTGAATGAGGGAGTGGCGCCTTTTTATTATCGTTGGCCGGTGAAAATGGCTTGGCTGAATGCCAATGGAGAAGTTGCTGCGTCCACTACCTTGCGGGACGACCTGCGGAAATGGTTGCCCGGTCCATTTGCCTTGGATGCGGCCTTGGTCGCTCCGGTTGAAAAAGGCACTTACCGTTTGGCCTTGGGGATCGAGGATCCATGGACAGGCGAACCCTCCATTCGATTCGCCAATGATCTTCCGATCACCCGAGGATGGACGATCCTTGGCCAAGTCGAGGTCGAATAAATTCCTGAAATTGCACGACAAAGAGAGATTGCCTTCGAGCCCTGCTCCCTTTTGCTTTTCGGTTGCATGAAATCATCCCCCTTGTTTGCCCTTCTGGCGTTAGCATTCACCTCCTTGGCCTTGGGCAAGGAGAAGAGGCCTAACGTTATCTTTCTCTTCACCGACGACCAGTCGAGCTACTCGCTGGGTTGCTATGGCAACAAGGACGTGAAGACACCGCACATCGACAGTTTGTCGGAGGCGGGCATGACCTTTGACCATCATTACGACACCACCGCAATTTGCATGGCGAGCCGGGTAAACGTCATGACGGGGCTTTACGAGTACCGCCATGGGTGCAACTTCGACCACGGTCCCTTGACCGAGAAGCTTTGGCAAACCAGTTATCCCGTTCGTTTGCGGGAAGCTGGGTACCTTACTGCCTTTGCGGGCAAGTTTGGCTTCGACGTCCGCGAGGGAACGGAGAAAGGCCGCAAGTATTTGCCGGTGGATGATTTCGACAAGTGGGGCGGGGGACCGGGCCAAACCAATTATGCCACGGCCAAGAATCCGAGCATGAAAGCCTACGCCGAGAAGTACCCCCATTCCTCGCGCTCCTACGGCGCATTCGGAAGGGATTTCGTGAAGGAGTCGGCCAAGACGGACAAACCGTTCTGCCTGTCGATCAGCTTCAAGGCACCGCACAAGCCGGACCAACCGGACCCTCTCTTTGACAAGGTGTACGCGGGCAAGAAATTCACCAAGCCCGCCAACTACGGCCGGGAATACGGCAAGCACTTTTCCTTGCAGAGCAAGCAAGGGCGTCAATACGAGCGCTTCATCGGTTGGGGCTACCGTGACAAATACGACCAGGTCATGGCGACCTACCACCAGATGGTCCACGGGGTGGACGCGGCGGTGGGTATGATTCGGGCAGCGGTGAAGGAAGCTGGCGTGGAGAAAGACACGGTGTTTATCTTCACCTCGGACAACGGATTCTTTTGCGGTTCGCATGGCTATGGTTCCAAGGTGTTGCCCTACGAGGAGTCGACCAACGTACCACTGATCATCTTTGATCCTAGGCATGCCAGCAGTGGAAAGAAGCTTCGTTCCGCCGCCCTCACCGCGAACATCGACATGGCGCCAACCATTCTCGATCTGGCCGGGGTCGATGCGCCTGCAGGTATTGATGGGGTTAGTTTGCTTCCCTTGCTCGACAACCCCAAGGCAGCGGTTCGCGAAACAGCTGCCCTGATCAACGTATGGGGGCCACAGGCGACTCATTCCTATGGGGTGGTGACGAAAGATCACAAGTACATTTACTGGCCCTACGAGGCAGGCGACTTCGAGCCCGCCGAGGAGTTGTACCATCTGGCTGAGGATCCTCATGAGTTGACCAATCTGGCTCCCCTCCAGGGGAAGGATCTAAAGGAAATGCGTGCCATCTACGATGCCGCAGTGGAGGCTTGGAGGCGGGACGGCGTGGACTACAATGGATACGAGCCTTACGGTGATATCTTTGACCGCTCGATTCCCTGGAAAACGGCCAAGCCTCAGCCTGCTCCCAAGAAAGAGCCCAAGAAGCCTAAGAAGAAAGATGGGCGCAAATTGAAGAGCTTGCCCAAATGATTTTCGATTGAAGAATTTTGATATTGGTTCTTTCTGAATCACCTGTTTCCCAATTCCCCAAACTAACCCGAACTTATGAAGAAACTGATCCTGTCCTTCGTTGCCTTGCTCGCCATCGCGGTCTCGGCCAAGCAGCCTAACATCGTATTGGTCATCACTGACGACCAAGGCTACGGCGACCTCGGTTGCACCGGCAATCCGGTGATCAAGACGCCACACACCGACAAATTGGCCAACGAATCGGTATGGCTCAGCGACTACCACGTGGCCCCGACCTGTTCGCCCACCCGGGCGGCGCTCATCTCCGGGCACTGGACCAACCGAACCGGAGTATGGCACACTATCATGGGCCGCTCCATGTTGCGGGCAAACGAAGGTACCATCGGGCAGATGCTGAAGGACAATGGCTATGAGACGGGCATGTTCGGCAAGTGGCACATGGGAGACAACTATCCCTATCGACCAGAGGACCGTGGCTTCAACGAGGTCTACCGCCATGGCGGTGGCGGCGTGGGTCAAACGCCGGATGTCTGGGATAACTCCTATTTTGACGGTGGCTATTTACACAACCAGAAGATCGTCAAGGCGAAGGGCTTTTGCACAGACGTCTTCTTCGAGCAGGCCAACAAGTTCATCCGCAAGAACGCCAAGGCGAAGAAACCGTTCTTCGCCTATATTTGCACCAATGCGCCACACGGACCTTTCCATTGTCCGCAAAAGTACCTCGACATGTACAAGGGGCAGTCAGGCAGGATAGCCTCCTTCTTCGGGATGATCACGAATATCGACGATAACGTCGGCCAGACCAGGGCACTGCTCAAGAAGTTGGGCATCCACGATGACACTATCTTTATCTTCACCACAGACAATGGCACCGCCAGCGGGCGCCAAATCTTCAATGCCGGCATGAGGGGGCAAAAGGGGAGCGAATACGATGGCGGTCACCGGGTGCCTTTCTTCCTTCATTGGCCCGGAGGCGGCATGGGCAAGAAGCACGTCGTGGACACGTTATGCCATGCGGTGGACATTGCACCGACCTTGCTCGAACTGACGGGTTCGGACAAACCGAAGGGCTACAAGTTCGACGGTACCTCCATAGCAAGCCTGCTTAAGCCAGGCGCAAAGACCAAGTGGTCCGACCGTTTCCTGGTCACCGATTCCCAGCGTGTGCGCGACCCGATCAAGTGGCGCAAGTCCTCCGTGATGTCTCAGAACTGGCGTCTCGTGAACGGGACAGAGCTCTATGCCATCGACAAGGATCCCGGCCAAGTCAAGAACGTGGCCAAGGGCCATCCTGAGCAAGTGGCCAAGATGCGCGCCTTCTACGACAAGTGGTGGGCCGAACTGGAGCCGACCTTCGCCGAGACCACGGAAATCTATTTCGGTCATCCCGACGCCCGCGTAGTCACCATGACCAGTCACGACTGGATCCAGGAGGCTCACACCCCGTGGAACCAGGGACACATTCGTCAAGGCGCCGGCGTCAAGGGCAAGGGAAAGCGCGCCACGCCGCAAAACCAAGTCCACAAGGGGCACTGGGCGATCAAGGTGCTGACTGCCGGCACTTACGAGATCTCTGTTCTACGATGGCCGCCGGAAGCCAACAAGCCGATCAACGCGGCCCTGCCCGCCGAGCCGAACGTGCCAGGTGCCAGTGTGGCCTTCCGGGCCAACCCGGGCAACGCCATTAATGCGACCAAGGCAACCCTGCGCATCAACGGCAAGGACCTCGAGACCAAGCCGGTCGGGAACAAGGACGTAATGGTTACTTTCGAGACCAAACTGACCAAGGGAGTTCACAAGCTTTCTCCCTATTTCCATATTCCTTGGGGAGAACTCGGCTCCTACTACGCGGTGGCGACCAAGAAGTAAGGGTCCAAGCCTTCCAGCCGAAAAAGAATTAGTGTCACGCCGTAGGCGTTGACGTTTTACCTGCAGTAGGGGAGACTTCTGGCATGATCACTTCGCGCCGGGATATGTTGAAAGGATTGACCTTGGGCGCCGGGGCCATGCTCCTGCCTCCCATGGCTCAACGCGTGTTGGCCAACGCGGAGGGCAAGACCAGCGCCCCGCGCTTCGTCTTCGTGATCCAGAGCAACGGCTTCGACGCCGTTCAGGCCTGTCCCGAAAGCATACCTTTCCAAAAGTACGAGGATCGCGAGAAATTCGAGACTTTCGACTTGGCGGAGCACAAGTTGCCGAAGGGCTTGTCCCCGCTGGAGGCGCTTAAGTCCAAGACCACTATTTTGCAGGGGTTGTCCGGCCGCTGCACGGGGGGCGGTCATTCGACCCATGGTGGTTGCCTNGGGTTGTATCGCATTTCAGGTGCCAACACATCNCCTCAGGGCATCACCATCGACTACCAGTTGGGCGAGGCCAGTCCGGGCATCCTGCCATGGGTAGGGGTGGGCATGGACTCGGGAGGACGCGACGCCTTGATGAATATTTCCGCCCGGGCGGCCCACAAGACGATGCCGATCATCCTCAATCCGGAAAAGGCCTACAATGCATTCTTCAGCGTGGCTGCCGGAGGGGATCGGGAAAAGAACTTTCATTTGAAGCGCAACCTGCTCGACTACATGGTGGGTGACGTCAAGAAGACGCGTACTGCATTGGGTTCGCTGGCAGGGGAGGAGCTCGACGCTTACCTCAGCGCCTATGACCAATTGGCGGCACGCCAGTACAAGTTGCTTGAAAACAAGGAGGCTCTGAAGAAGGCTGCCCCGAAGTTGGACGACCGCTTCACTTCCGAGGTGGCTACCACGCGCCTGGAGGCTCAGTTCGAACTGGCGGCCTCTTCCCTGATCGGTGGCCTCAGCAACGTGGCGACCATCACCTCGGCTGCGACCGAGATCAATGCCCAGCCATACCTCGGTATCGGTGTCGACCTGTCTAACCATTCTTATGGCCACATGGGGGGCAACAAGCGCGACGCCAAAGGTGTGCCCCATTACGAGAAAGTGCGCAACTGGCTGTTCGGTCTGATTGCCAAGATGGCGAAGCGCTTGGAGGACACGCCGGAAGGCGACGGCAATATGTTGGACAACACGGTGATCGTCTACATGAGCGATGCCCCGGACACTCACCACTCGACCTGCTATGAATGGCCGTTGGTGATCGTGGGCAACTTGAAAGGCAAGATGAAGTTGGGTGGTCAGTACGTCAATTACCCTGGATACGGCAAGCCTGGTCACCGCACGATGAGTTGCCTCTACACCTCTTTTCTCAACAGCGTGGGGCAAAACCAGCAAACCTTTGGCTTCACCGATCCCGATCTCGACCTCAAGGGTATGCAGATCGGGCCCCTCGCAGAATTGATGGTCTGATTCCAGACCGGCGTGAAACCCATGAAGCGCCTTCTCGCATCCATCTCTTTTTGCCTGACCTTTTTCGTGTTGGTCGAAGCGGCCCCTCCGGCCAAGTGGACCGAGCACAGACGGGCTCTACTGGTCAATNCCAGCGCCGACAAGAGCCATGCAGGAAAAGTCAGGGAGCTGGAGAATGCTTTGCGGGCGAAGGGCTTCTTGGTGAAGGTTATCGGGAACTCCCCCAAGACCGATGGGGTCACTTACGAGAAATGGGTGCGCAGCATACCCACGATGGGGGTCAGCGTCTTTTATTACTTGGGGCACCTGGAAACGGAAAACAGCCCGGACGGCAAGAGGGTTTGCTACTCGATGCCGCTTGGTGGCTACAAGGAGCTTCCGCTGGCCCGCGACCCGAACTTGGGGCGAGGGCGAGCGGAGGACAAGCCGTGGCTCAGCCTGGAAAGATTGTCCCAGAAACTGAGTTATAACGTGGCCCGGGCCAACATGGTGGTGATCGATTGCCTCGGCATCGACGACAAGGCGAACACGAAGATGACCACGGTTGATATGTTCGCTCAGGCCTCTGGACAATTTCGGGGTGAATTGTTTTCCAGTTTTTATCCGGGAAAGGCAGCTTTTCATCCTAGCTTGGAAGCTCCCTCCTACGGACCATTCATGGCCGATGAATTTATTAAGTCGCTTCAGGAAGACGGTCCTCTCCCGCCGCGTATTGACAAGCTCGGCTACACCGTGACACCACGCGACAAGGCCTTCGAGTTGAAACATGAGGCGGCCGAGGTATGTTCTCCGCCCGAAGTAGTCCGCGAAGGTCGCTTCGCGGGTGACCAATGGGTTGATCAAAACGGGTTCTGCTTCGTCTGGTGTCCGGCTGGCACCTTCACCATGGGAGACAAGGCTTTCGAGGACGCTCAGCCCGTTAAGGTTACCCTGACCAAGGGNTATTGGATCGGCAAGTACGAGACCTTGGGCGACGAGGCGCACCTGTTCAATGCGGGCGGCCAAAAACTTGGCAACCGCTACGCCAAGTTTCTTCCCCCGAGCATTGGTAGCGTGGACAAGGTGGCTCTCGAGATGAGGGAGTGGCAAAAATACTTGTCCGCCAAAGGCATGACCTACGAGGGATGGACCTNCGACTACCCGACCGAGGCGGAGTGGGAATACGCCTGCCGGGCGGGCACGCGGGCGGGCTACCCGAGCGCCATCAAGGATCTTGGCAAGTATGGCAACTTCGCCGACCGCACCTTGTACGATGACCGCGAATTGGTGCATTACGTCTACGCCAACCGCGAGGCGAACGACGGGTATGGTCGGTTGTTTGCCCCTGTCGGTCAGTTCCTGCCCAATGCATGGGGCATACATGACATGCTGGGCAACTTGGCCGAGTTGTGTTGCACCTATTATTCCGAACAGTTGACTGCTGGCCCCGATCCGAATTTTCAATCGCTCCCTGCCCCCAGAGCCTCGCGTCACAGGGTATCGCGTGGCGGTTCCTGGTGCAGTCCACCGCAGTATTTGCACGTCGCGTTTCGCAATGCCTTCACCGGCACCCAGACACCGCATATCGGGATGCGTTTGGTTCTTAGGCAAGGTCCGTCGGTCACCCGGACCCGGACCGAGATATCCGATGCTCTGCAAGCCAAGCTGGACGCCGAGAAAAAGGCCAAGCAAAACCAAGAGAAGTAATGGGTTCCCTTGTTCGCCATAGTTCCTGTCTGATCGCCTTTTCAGCGTTGGGGATGGCTGCGTTTGGGGATGAGTTCAAGGAAAGGATCAAGCCCTTCCTGAAAACCTATTGCGTTGCTTGCCATGGCCCGGAGAAGCAGAAAGGCAAGATCCGTGTGGATCATCTCACCGCGAGCATGAGCGACCGAAAGGAAGCCGAGATTTGGGCCCGCGCATTGNAGGCGATCGAGTTTGGTGAAATGCCGTCGGACAAGGCGGAGAAATTTCCCACCAAGGCGGAGGCTCGCTTCGTCCAGCAATGGATTGCCCAAACTCTTGATCAGGCGGGCTTGGAGGTTGAGGAGAAGAAGGACAAGGAAGGTTACGGTAACTTGGTTCCGCATGACCTGCTCTTTTCTCCCGCAGAGAGCAAACGGACCATCGACGTGGCGGCGCGTCTCTGGCGGATTAGTCCCAAGGCGCTCGCCAATACGGTGCGTGGCGCCCGGATGGTATCGAATCCTTTCGCCCTCGACAAACCGCATGGCAACTTTCGGGACTTCAAGGGAAAGTATCACTTCAATTCGCTGATGGCCGAACAAGTCACCGAGCTTGCCTTGGCCCACTCCGAGAAGGAAGCCAAGAACGCCCGCAAGATGGTCGTCGGCATGAGGGAGAAGGGGAGCACCATCGACGAGGCGAACGGAGAGGCGATCAAGCGGCACTACCATCATGTCTTGCGGCGCTCACCCACCGAGAAGGAGATGGAAACCTTGATGGCGCTTCTGAAGAAAGTGGATGCTGACCTAGGTGTTCCGCGTGGGCTGCAGGCCGTCTATGCCGCCATCATCCTCCAACCGGAGACTTTGTTTCGCTTCGAGGGGACGGGGGAGTCCGACGAACAGGGGTTGGTGGCGCTTTCCCGTCGGGAGTTGGCCACCTCGCTTGCTTTCGCGCTGACCGACTTGCCGCCGGACAGCAATATGTTGCGGGCCTTTGAAAACAAGGACTTGTCACCGCGGGAGATCATCCAAGCGGAGNCCCGCCGCTTGCTAGATGACGAGAAGCGTCCGACGGCAAGAAATCGTTTGCTGCAGTTCTTTCAGGAGTATTTCGACTACCTCAAGGCGGAGGACGTATTCAAGGACCAGGTGAAGGGACACAAGCACTGGGCCCCTGCCTTGGTCTATGATCTCAATGCNTTGGTCACCCACGTGTTGAAGCAGGACAAGCAAGTGTTGAAGACCTTGCTCACCACCCGGGAATACTTGGTCTACGTCAACAGTCACCGGGATCATGGCAATCCCTTGGTCTACAATTTGCCACCNGACTGGAAGCCTAGCCCCAAGCCTCATCGGTTTCCGAAGGACCAGCGTATGGGGGTTCTGACGCATCCGGCCTGGCTGGTAGCCCACTCGACCAATTTCGACAACGANCCCATTCGACGGGGTCACTGGATACGCTACAAGTTGCTTGGAGGCAACGTGCCCGACATACCGATTAACGTGGATGCCAANTTGCCCGAGGANCCCACTTGGACCTTGAGGAAAAGGATGCACGTCACCCGGGCGGAGGAATGCTACAAGTGTCACAGCAAGATGAACCCGCTTGGCTTGCCCTTCGAATTATACGACCACTACGGGCGCTTTAGGTTCAACGAACTGGAAGAGCCGGTCGACGTCACCAGCAAGATAGTCAATACTGGTGTCCCCCGGGTGGACGGCGAAGTGAATGGGCCCTTCGAGTTGATCGAACGCTTGGCCAACTCCACCCACTGCGAGCAAGTCTTCGTGCGTTACGTTTTTCGCTTCTTCCTTGGCCGCAACGAGACACTCGGTGACGCCAAGACCTTNCAGGAAGCCCACAAGGCATACCAGCAAAGCGACGGCAGCATGGAGGCCTTGGTGATTTCTTTGTTGAGTTCCGACTCCTTTCTGTATCGTGCAAAACCCAAGCAATTGGCCCGATCCCAACCATAACCATAATTCACCCGCCTTTCCAGGCTTCCCCGTCCCCTTCATGAAAAAATTGCTCCTTTTCCTTTTCGTATGCCTCTTCGGCTATTCCCTTCAAGCCAAACGGCCGAACATCCTGTTCATCATAGCGGACGATCAGTCACCTTTCGACTTCAAGTCGTATGATCCGACCTCTCCCTTGGACGCACCCGCCATCGGGAAGTTGGCGGAAGAAGGCATGACCCTCGACCAAGCCTACCACATGGGCTCTATGTCGGGGGCGGTTTGCTCGCCTTCCCGCACCATGGTGATGTGTGGCCGCACCTTGTGGCACCTGCCACGTCGTGGGCGCAAGCACCTCAAGCGCGAGGAAGGTGTGACCAAGGGGCAGGACATCCTCAGTCACACCTTGCCCGCAACTTTCAACCGGGCTGGTTACGATACCATGCGCACCTGCAAGAACGGCAACAGCTACAGCAGCGCGAACGCCCAGTTCACGGTCCGCCACGACGCCACCAAGCGCGGAGGCACCAAGGAAACGGGTAGCCACTGGCACGGGCAGCAGGTGATCAACTACCTGAACGACCGGGCAAAGGCCAAGGACGAGGACCCCTTTCTCATCTACTTCGGNTTTTCACATCCCCATGACGTTCGCGACGGAACCCCCGAGCTGCTCAAAAAATACGGTGCGGTGAACCACCGCGACAAAAACGCCTTGCCTCCGGCCAACCCAAAGGCCCCGAAATTGCCCCTCAACTGGTTGCCGAAGCATCCCTTTCATCATGGCCATCCCGGCCTGCGCGACGAAGTGTCGGTCAGCGGGGTATGGGAGCGGCGTGACGAGGTGACCATTCGCAACGAGATCGGGCGTCAGTTGGCTTGCGCCGAATATATTGACCACCAAGTAGCGCGGGTCTTGAAGAAATTGGAGGCCATGGGCGANTTGGACAACACTTACGTTTTCTANACTGCCGACCATGGCATGGCAATCGGGCGGCACGGGTTGCAGGGGAAGCAAAACCTCTATGAACATACTTGGCGCGTGCCCTTCTTCGCCAAGGGTCCTGGGATCAAGGCAGGCAGCCGGGCTCCGGGGAAGGTTTACTTGCTGGATGTCTTGGCTACTTTGTGCGACCTCGCCGGGATCGAGCAACCCGCCACCTCCGAGGGAATTAGTTTCAAGCCGGTTTTGATGGGCAAGAATGAGGCTGTGCGGGATGTTTTGTACGGCGCCTATTGCGGTGGCACCAAGCC
The DNA here is from genome assembly GCA_002721705.1 of Opitutia bacterium. Classification (GTDB taxonomy): domain Bacteria; phylum Verrucomicrobiota; class Verrucomicrobiia; order Opitutales; family Seribacteraceae; genus UBA2993. Next base: position 8,692 of record PBLJ01000094.1, on the reverse strand, counting down.
GGGCATGCGCTCCGTCCGCAAGGGGGACTGGAAGTTGATCAAGTACGATGTTCTCGATGGAAAGGTGCGGGAGACACAACTCTTCAACCTGAAGGACAACCCCCACGAATACCTCAAGCAAAGCCATGCCTCCGCAGTGAAGTCTCAGACCGGGGCAAAGCCGAAGCCGAACCAACGGAACCTGGCCAAGGATCCGAAGCACGCGGCCAAGTTGAAGGAAATGGAGGCTTTGTTGCTTTCCGAGATGAAAAGACTGGACGATCCTCATCGCTTCTGGGACCAAGAAGCGAAATAAGCTTTTTTCATCGATGATTGACGCCGGTATTCCAGAGTGGGTGGAAGATGCCCGGAACTTTCCGGTGGCTTTTGCCCAAGTGCGTGAAGACCCTTTGATTGACCTTGCATTGGTCGAGTCGGTCTGGGGCGAGGAGCGCGGCTACTTCGTCGAACAGGGCCTGCTGGGTGCCTACGTATTCGATCGCTTATACCGTGACCTGTATGGTCATGGGCTGAAGAAAGTCGCTTCCTGACCCCATGTTCACGCGGCTTTCATTTGCCTTCTTTTTGTTTGCTGGATGCTTGTCGGCAAAGCCTCCCAATATCCTGCTCATCGTGTCGGAGGACAACGGGCCGGAAATGAGTTGCTACGGCGAACCTTTCGTGAAGACACCTGTCCTCGACAAATTAGCAACTGAGGGCACGCGCTTCGACCGAGCCTACGTTCCGCAGGCGGGATGCAGCCAGTCGAGGGCGGCTTACTTGACTGGACTCTATCCGCACCAGAACGGTCAGATCGGCTTGGCTACCTGGAAGTTCAGGATGTACCGGGCAGATACACCGAACATGGTGACCAGCTTGAAAAAGGCAGGTTACCGCACTGGCATTATCGGCAAATTGCACGTCAATCCTGCGAGCGCCTTCCCCTTCGATTTCAAGGCGATACCGGAAGCCAATTTTTCGCGTAACAAACAAGCGCGCTACGCCGAGCAGGCAGAACGCTTTTTCAAGGCGGACAAGAAGCCATTCTTTCTCTCCATCAATTACCCCGACGCCCATCGTCCCTTCATCAAGAGCAAGGGGGGCTTGCCAGCCAAACCTTTGGCTGCTGACCAAGTGAAGACCATGGCCTACATCGGATTGGAGAGCGATGGCCTGCGCCAGCAGGTAGCGGATTACTACAATTGCATGGCCCGCCTCGATGCCCTGATCGGCCAACTTTTGATCAAGCTGAAGGCATCCGGTAAGTATGACGACACCTTGATCGTCTACATCGGCGACCATGGGGCCGACCTCATCCGCGGCAAGCGCACCTGCTACGAGGGTGGAGTGCGGGTGCCCTTCATCGTTCGCTTGCCGAAGGGGCGATCCAGTCAAGTCCGCCGCGAACTGGTTTCCACGCTTGATTTGTTTCCCACCTTTCTGGAGGTGTCGGGTGCGAAAGCCGTGGCTGGTTTGCCGGGGCGTTCTCTTCTTCCCCTTCTACGGGGCGGCAAACCAAAGTGGCGCCAATATATGCCGACCGAGTTTCATTTGCACTCGGCCCACAATTATTATCCCCAGCGGGCCATTCGCAACGAGCGCTACAAATTGATCGAGAACTTGCAGCCGGGCGAGGTGGATCCCGGCTACGATTTCACCGTGAAACGTTTCTTCGGCCAACAGGTATTGGCTGCGCTGCCCAAGGCCCAAAAAAAGGTACAGGATGCCTATGCCCTGATGAAACGACCTCCCAAATATCAGCTTTACGACTTGCAGAAGGATCCTTACGAGTTCGTCAACTTGGCGGACGACTCAGACCATCACGCTATACTCAACGAATTGTCCGCCGAGCTGACCCGCTGGCGCCTAGCCACCCGCGATCCTATGATCAATCCGGAAAACGTCACCCGCCTCAAGAAGGAGATCGATGGGATTCGCCAAGGAAATGATTTCAGCAAATCAAAAATTGGGGAGTGGAAATACCCTGACTATTTCTTTAAATAATGTTTCTGTTTTTCACGATGAACAAAACATATTCCAAATGGTTCCCTATTTTGCTCGTTTTCCTTGTTCCCTTTTTGGGGGTAAGTTGTGGTGACAACGGCGAACCGGATGATTCGGAAGAGAGCAAAACCAAAGAACCCTCCTCGGCAGGTGAGCAGTCCCCGTCTGTTGCAAAGAAAGACAATGCTGCCCTAGCCAAGGCGCAGACTGAGGCGGAAGCCTTTTTTAGCTCTTTCACGGCCGCGCTAAAGGCAAAAGAGGCCGATCGTGCCTTGGTGATGGTTGCCGAGAGCCATCAATACAAGTTTGGCCTAGCTTATCCCTTTTGGCAGAACTGTCGGTTTTTCGAGCCCACTGTGTTGGATGTCACGGGAGACCTGATGCGTGTCCAGGTCGGCTTCGTATGGCCCAATGGAAGAGGGGACCGTGAAGTGAAGATTCTGGTGCGCGTCAATGGAAAGTGGCGCTTGCAGGACAGTTAGTCGTCACTCCTTCTCCTTTTTTCACCACCCCGTGAAATCCTACCTTGTCATACCCCTTGCGATCTTGTGCTTCGGATTGCCGGGTACGGCCAAAACTATCTTTCAAAAGGGGGGAGGGTTCAGTCCCGATGAACGCGTCCTGTACAAGAAGGCGTTTGGCAAAAAGGAAAAGATCGCGGAGGAACTGCACCTTGAGTTCTTTTATCCCGACGGTTTCGCCAAGACCGATTCACGGCCAGCCATCGTGTTCTTTTTCGGTGGCGGATGGACCGGTGGTGCCACCAATCAGTTCTATGCGCAGTCCAAGTACTTGGCCTCACGCGGCATGGTGGCCATCTGCGCCCAGTACCGTCGGGCCTTGAAGAACGCCAAGCCCGTTTGGTGCATCGAGGACGCCCGATCCAGCATGCGCTTTTTGCGCCAAGGCGCGGCCAAACTCGGATTGGACCCAAAGCGGATTGCCGCGGGCGGGGGTTCGGCCGGTGGACACTTGGCCGCTGCAGTTGCCACCATTAGCGCCTTCGATTGCAAGAAAGACGATCATTCGGTGTCAGCCGTTCCCAACGCTTTGATTCTCTTCAACCCTGTCTTTGACAACAGCCCCATGGGATATGGTCACGACAGGTTGGGGGAGGACTACAAAAAGTTTTCCCCGATCGACAACCTCGATGGCAAGCAACCGCCGACCATCGTGTTCCTCGGCGACCGCGACAAGCATTTGCCGGTGGCGTCGGCCAAACGCTACGAAAAGACCATGAAAGCCAACGGCGACATTTGCAAAACCTGTATCTACGAGGGCAAGGGGCATGGGTTCTTCAATCTCCACAAGAACGGCCGGGACTCCTTTGTCGCCACCATGACCGAAACGGATCAGTTCCTGGCGGGGTTGGGATTCCTTCAAGGGAAGCCGCAGGTGGAGAGTTGGCTGCAGGCGGAGGAAAAGAAATGAAGGTAACAATCGCTTTGGTTTCACTGTTTGCCTGCCTGTGCTTCGGCGGGCTGCTTCTTCATGCCGGCAAGCCGAACATCGTGCTCATCTTGGCCGACGACGTCGGGGCCGACATGTTCTCCTGCTACGGTCAGAAAGGCACGGCCAAGACACCCAACGTTGATCGCATCGCCAAGGAGGGCGTTCGCTTTCGGACCTGTTTCGCCCCTGCGATTTGCGCTCCCTCGCGGGCTCTCTTGATGACCGGCGTCTACGCCAACCGCACGGGAGTGTTCCGCAACGACATGTGGGCCTTTGATTCGCGCGGCAAATTGTTCACTGATCGCCCCAGTTGGTCAAAGCTGCTGCAAAAGGCGGGATACGTCACCGCGGTGGCGGGAAAATGGCATTGCGGGGCACGGGAGCCTTGGGACGAGCACGTCGGGTTTGACGAGTATTGCCTCTGGGAGGGACCGGACAAGATAAAATCTCATTTCGGAATGGACCCCATCGCTTCCGGGGCCCGCAAGGACTTGCAGCTTTCGGACACCCGCTATTGGTATCCCTCGACGGTGCAGAACGGCAAATATTTGAAGGTCGCCAAAGATGACTTCGGCCCCGACCAGCGCTGCGATTTCCTGATGGATTTCATGGAGCGCATGACGAAGAAGGAGCAACCCTTCGTGGCCTACTGGCCGACAGTCATTCCGCATGGCCCTTATTCGAGCACGCCCGATCATGGCAAGCCCATGGACATCGAGTTAAAGAAACCGGACCCCAAGGGCTTGGGCAAGGAAGCGCGGGCTCGTGTCATGAAGGCATACAACGATAAACAGGGCCAGCGCTTCATTTACCTGATCCAGTACATGGACAAGTTGGTCGGCAAGCTAATGACCAAGGCCGAGGACCTCGAAATCTACGAAAATACCTACTTCATATTTTGCTCTGATAACGGTACCGCCAACACGGCCAAGGATCGCGGGGTGGAGCGCGGTGTGCACGTGCCCTACGTGGTGTGTGGTCCCGGGATCAAGCGCCTCGGGGCAACCAACCAGTTGACCGATTTCGCGGACGTTGCCCCCACCTTGCTGGAGATGGCGGGCATCCCGATCCCCAAGGACGTGTCCTTCGACGGCCAAAGCCAACTGCCNTTNCTCACNGGCAANACCAAGACCCATCGCGANTGGATCTATGCCTATACCGGATCCGTTCAGGTGCTGCGCACCAAGCATCACCTGCTGGAGGCCCGGTCTCCCTTGCTCGGCAAGCCGAAGGGACGCTTCTACTTTACCGGCGAGAGTCGCTTTGGACGTGGCTACAAACGGGCCGAGGGAGTTCCTGCCCATGCCCCCGCTCTTTCCCTGTTGCGGCGGGNGGNGGATGAACTGCCGTCTCACTTGGAGGAGGGGCATCCCTTTTGGGAATCCAAATACGGCAAGCGTTGGCTGCAAAACAATCCTGACCGAAGTGAACTCGCCAAGAAGCAACTCTACAACCATCCTGATTATTCACGCTACGATGAATCCGATTAAAGTACTTATTCTTGCCTTGTTCGCCAGCCTATCGACTTGGTCGGTTCACGGTGAAGACTTGCCCAACATGGTGTTTCTGATGACGGACGACCAAGGGTGGGGCGACGTCGGTTACAACGGTCACCCCAAGATCAAGACCCCGCATCTCGACGACATGGCCAAGACCGCGATGCGCTTCGATCGCTTCTATGCGGGTGGCTCGGTTTGCAGCCCGACCCGGGCGTCCTGCATGACGGGTCGCTGCAATTGGCGAGTTAGTATCAACGATCCGTCGCGGGCGGACGAGGAGCACCTGCCCAAGGAGGAGATCACTTTGCCCGAGGCATTGAAGGCAAAAGGGTATGTGACCGGCCACTTCGGAAAGTGGCACCTCGGTGGGTTCGACGAGAAGATGGCGAAGGGCCCTGTGCACGTCATGCCGCCTTGGAAGGCCGGATTCGACGAATGNTTTTCATCTTTCAACGTCTTGGTGACCCACGATCCCTATGCCAAGATCGGGAAGCACGGCATCGAGGGCTTGTATTGGCACAACGGGCGCAACATACCGTTAGAGGAGGGCCAGAAGGATCCCACCTTGCGCGGCGATGACGCAGCCATCGTGATGAACAAGGCGATTCCCTTCATTCGCGATCAGGCGAAGGCAAAGAAACCGTTCCTTGCCGTGATTTGGTTCCACAACGTGCATACCCCGCTGGGCAAGAACCCCGAGCTGATGAAGCAATACGCGGACTGTTCGGTCAAGGAGCAGATCTACTATAGCAACATCACCGCGGTTGACACCCAGGTGGGCGCCCTGCGGAAGGCGTTACGAAAGTTTGGCGTGGCGGAAAATACCATGGTTTGGTTCACCAGCGACAACGGCCCCAATCTGAAGGAGAAGAAAGACGTTATGTACGGCAAGGCNCAGGGCGGTAAGTTCAATTACACTCCGCTGGGTTCNACCGGAGCCTACCGCGGCTGGAAACGCTACCTCTACGAGGGCGGTATTCTCATGCCCGGCGTACTCGAGTGGCCCGCCCGGATCAAGAAACCTTTCTCCACCGACATCCCTGCCGTCACCAGTGATTACTTCCCGACCGCTCTCGCCGCAGCCGGCATACCGCTGCCCGACGATCGAGAATATGACGGCATCAATCTGCTGCCCCTGATCGATGGGAAAATGAAGGAGCGCAAGGGCATCGGTTTCCATTGCCGCGGCATGCAGGCGTGGATTGAGCGGCGCTACAAGGTGATCCGCTTGGCTTCCAAGAAACATGAACCCAAGCCATGGGAACTCTATGACCTGCTGGCCGATCCATTCGAGGAGAANGACCTCGCCAAGGAACNGCCGGAGGTGGTGCGGAGAATGGACAAGGAATTCTCGGTCTGGGCGAAGTCCGCCAAGGCGGATGAGCAAAAGGTCCTGGACAAGTACCATCCGCCGAAGCCCAAGGGATCCAAGCAGAAGAAATGACCCGACAAGGAACCAGTCGCCGGAGCTTCCTGGCCGTAACTTCGCTTGCTGCCGGGGCACCTTTCGTGAGTCGCCTCTCCTGGGCGGCGGGCTCTCCCATGCAAAAACTTCAATATGCGGCCATCGGCCTGGGCGGCCGGGGCATGTTCGACGTCCAGTCCATATCCAGACACGCCAAGGTGCGGATGGTAGCGGGAGCGGACGTGGAATCGGCCACTGCCAGGAAAGTGGCTGACAGAATGGACGAGGTGAAAACTTTTTCCGATTGGCGGGAGATGTTTGAAGCCATGGGCAAAAAGATCGACTTGGTCAGTGTATCCACTCCCGACCATATGCATGGCATAATGGCCATGAGCGCCATGAACCTGGGCAAGCACGTCTACGTACAGAAACCTTTGGCCCAAACCATCGGGGAATGTCGGGCCATGCAGGAAACTGCCCGCCGGAACAAGGTAATCGTCCAGATGGGGACGCAAGGAGCATCGAGCTTCAACGACCGGAACGGGGCTGACCTTATCCGCCGNAAATTGATTGGGAAAGTAACCGAAGCCTGGGTCTTTTCCGGCAAAGGCTGGGGCGACAAGAATCCGCTCCCGGACCGCGAGGATCCCGTCCCCGATGGACTCGACTGGGATGGATGGCTAGGGGTAGGGGAGAAGCGTCCCTATTTGAACAAGTACTACCACCCCAAGAACTGGCGAAAGAGGCAAGGCTTCGGTACGGGTACCTTGGGCGACATGGGTTGTCATATCTTTAACGCGATGTACCGGGGACTTGATCTCGCCGTCCCGAAAAGGGTCCGTTCCCAAACTGCTGTTCCCAATGAACACAACTGGACGAGCAACGAACGAGTCGAATTCGAATTCCCGGGCACGCCTTTCACGAAAGGAGACCTCAAGGTTTTCTGGAGCAGCAGTGGCGAGCGGGCGCCCGAGNAACTGACCTCCTTGGTGCCCGAGGGCGTCAAGTACCGCTACGGTTGCTTTCTCAAGGGAGAGAACGGGGTCCTCTTGTTGAGGCACGGAAGTTCCCCCATACTGCTTCCTGAAAAAAAGTTCGCCGAGGCGCAGTATCCCAAGCTGGAGTCTTTCGGACACCACAATGCCTTCATTGACGCNATTCTCGGTGGTGATCGGTCACGTGTGCTTTCGCCGNTCGATTTTGCCGCCCCCATGACCGAATCCATCCTGCTGGGCAACGTCGCCATGCAGCACACGCCCGGTTGGCTCGAATGGGATGCCAAGAAGGCTCGCGTCACCAATGACGAAGCGGCCAACGAACGTATACACCGAACTTACCGGACCGGTTNGAAAATCATGGGAGCCTAGACTGATGGCTTTTCGTATCCTCGCTTTGCTTTGCCTCTCGTTGGTTTGCTCGTTGAGCGCCCGGGACAAGCCCAACGTTCTCTTCATCATATCGGATGACCTCACTGCGACTGCCTTGGGTTGTTACGGGAACAAACTCTGCAAGACACCGAACCTCGACCGTTTGGCCACGGAGGGCACCCGGTTCACGCGGGCNTATTGCCAAGCCACTTTCTGCGGNCCGTCGCGGGCTTCCCTCATGTTCGGCTATTATCCTTATGCCAGCAAGGCGACTGGCTACACCAGCGGACGCAAGGAAGTCGGAGAAGACAAGGACAGTTGGGCCCAATACTTCCGCAAGAACGGGTATCACAGCGCCCGGGTCTCCAAAGTCTTTCATATGGGCGTCCCTCCCGACGTTGCGAAGGGCAGTGACGGTGCCGATGATCCGCAATCATGGGATGAGGCATACAACAGCAAGGGCCCTGAAACGAAGGTGCCCGGACTAGCCGAACAGTTGTCGAATAATCCAGGTGGCTTGAAGAAAGGCACTGGCAGCAGCCAAAGCTTCAACGTCGTCGAGGCCGAGGGTGATGATCTGATCCACTCGGATGGCAAGACGGCGCAGAAAGCCGTCGAGCTCCTCCACAAATACAAGGATATGGAAAAGCCCTTCTTTTTGGCAGTGGGATTCGTGCGACCGCACGTTCCCTTGGTTGCTNNAAANAAATATTTCNAACCTTACCCGGTCGGCAAAATTGTTCTGCCGCCCAAGATCCCGGGAGATCAAAACGATATCCCGCAAAATCCGGCTAATCGGCGAACGACCGCCAATTACCAAATGGACTTGAACCAACAGAAACGCACTCTCCGCGCCTACTACGCATCGGTCAGCTTCGTCGATGCCTTGGTCGGCAAGATTCTCACCGCCTTGGAGGCAACTGGCCAGCGCGACGACACCATCGTCATCTTCACCAGCGACCACGGTTACCACCTGGGTGAACACG